>DAOUCM010000149.1:0-12514 GCA_034431895.1 Anaerolineales bacterium | reverse complement strand
TTTGTCATCGCTGGTGATTTCGGGGTTCATCGGTTGTTCGGACATGGATTGGTTCCTCCTGAAATAGGCGTGGGATGATAATTTATATTGTACAATGAAATTGGATAAAAATCAACCAAATTGATACATCATTAGTACTATCTCCAATGTGCTACAATTAACGCATGACTGTACGAATCGTTTTCATGGGGTCGCCCGCTTTTGCCTTGCCCAGCCTGCAAGCGTTGGCCTGGAGGGGCAAATCTCAGACTTTCCCTACCCAGGTGGTGGGCGTGGTCACCCAGCCTGACCGCGCCTCGGGCCGCGGGCGCGAATTGAAAGCGCCGCCGGTCAAAACCCTGGCGCTCGAACTAGGGATGCCCGTCATCCAGCCCGAAAAACTGCACCACCCCGAAGCCATGCAGCAGTTGAGCGCCTGGCAGCCCGATTTGATTGTAGTGGCGGCTTTTGGACAAATTTTACGTCTTGAGGTGTTGCGTTTGCCGCGTTTTGGCTGTATCAACGTTCATGCCTCCCTGTTGCCGCGCTGGCGGGGTGCTGCGCCCATTCAAGCCGCCCTCCTCGCGGGCGACGAAGAGACGGGCGTGACGATCATGCAAATGGACGCGGGATTGGACACCGGGCCCATCCTCAGTCAGCGTGCCCTGCGCGTCTTGCCGGACGATACGGCTGCTTCCCTTATGGACAGGTTATCTACGCTGGGAGCGGACTTACTGCTCGAAACACTGCCCGCTTATCTTGCGGGAGAGATCCGTCCTCGCCCGCAGCCCGAACAGGGTGTGACGTATGCGCCGATGTTGAAGAAAGACGACGCTCGTCTGGATTTCGACCGCCCTGGTGACGAATTGGTTCGTCAGGTGCGCGCCTATCATCCCTGGCCGGGTGCTTTCATGGATTGGCAGGGCGCGCCGCTCAAGATTCACCAGGCGCACACGGTCAGGGATTGGGGAGCCGCTGTCCAGCCGCCGGGCGCGCGCACGGTGATGAATGGCTTGCCGGCTGTCTTTGCTGGAGAGAACACGCTGTTGGTTTTAGACGAGGTGCAACCGGCAGGCAAGAAACCCATGAGCGGCAAAGCCTTTTTGAGCGGCGCGCGCGGGTGGTGAACGGCTGGCCATTTTCATTTTGCGGCGCTCTCGGGCTGAGTCAGGCTCTGGAAGCCCCTGAGGGAGGCCGCGCAAGCCACTGGTCGTTTGTCATCAAGAATGCAGTCGAAAGCCATTTTTTTAGTGTTTCGTGAGCCTCTATGCCAAATTTGATATAAAATGTGAAGGAAAGCACATCCCGAAGTTTGCCATAAGACCGTTGATGGTCTTTGCAAGGAGACAAAGCAAGGCTAACGAAATTTCAGGAAGGTGGATATGCCAAACTATGTTGCCGCTATTGACCAGGGTACAACCAGCACACGTTGTATTCTCTTCGACCATGCGGGGGGTATTGTTGCCTTAGCGCAGAAAGAACATCAGCAAATTTATCCCAAGCCTGGCTGGGTGGAGCATGACCCGCTGGAAGTGTGGGAACGCACGCAGAGCGTCATCCGCGGCGCGCTGGACCAGGCCGGGGTGGAGGCCGCGCAGGTTGCCGCGGTAGGTGTCACCAACCAGCGTGAGACGACCGTAGTGTGGGAACGGGCCACCGGCCGCCCGATCTACAACGCCATCGTCTGGCAAGATACCCGCACCGACGCCATCTGCGCTGACCTGGCCAAAGACGGCGGCCAGGATCGCTTCCGGCTCACGACTGGCTTGCCTTTAGCCACCTATTTCTCTGGCCCAAAGATCAAGTGGATTTTGGATCATGTCCCCGGCGCGCGTGAACAAGCCACAAGAGGAGACCTGCTCTTCGGCAACATGGATACCTGGGTCATCTGGAATCTGACCGGCGCGCATGTCACCGACGTTACGAACGCCTCCCGCACCCTGTTGATGGATTTGAACACGCTCGATTGGGACGACGAAATCTTGAATCTGCTCGGCATTCCGCGCGCCATGCTGCCGCAAATTCGCTCTTCCTCCGAAGTGTATGGGAATGCCAGGGGCGCTTTGGGCGGCGCGCCGGTGTGCGGCGATTTAGGCGACCAGCAAGCCGCGCTCTTTGGGCAGACCTGTTATTCCCCCGGCGAGGCCAAGAATACTTATGGAACGGGCTGTTTCATGCTGCTCAATACTGGCCACCGGCCGGTACCCTCGAAATCGGGTCTGTTGACCACGCTAGGCTATAAAATTGGCGATCAACCTGCCGTGTATGCCCTGGAAGGTTCGATTGCCATTGCTGGCGCTTTGGTCCAGTGGTTGCGCGACAACCTCGGCCTCATCGAAAAGTCATCAGACGTGGAAGCCTTAGCGCGCAGCGTGGAGGATAACGGCGGCATCTATTTCGTGCCGGCTTTTTCTGGGTTGTTTGCTCCCTATTGGCGCTCGGATGCGCGCGGCGTCATCGTTGGAATGACGCGCTATGTCAACAAGGGGCATATTGCTCGGGCAGCCCTCGAAGCGACCGCCTTCCAAACGCGCGAAGTGTTGGATGCCATGGAAGCCGATTCGGGCGTGCGCCTGACTGCGCTGAAAGTGGACGGCGGCATGGTCTTCAATGAGTTATTGATGCAATTCCAGGCTGACCTCTTGGATGTTCCTGTCATTCGCCCCAAAGTGGCCGAGACGACTGCCCTGGGCGCGGCTTATGCGGCTGGCCTGGCGGTGGGCTTTTGGAAGAATTTCGATGAGTTGCGCGCCAATTGGGGCCGTGACAAGGAATGGCAACCTCGCATGGATGCCGAGACAAGAAATGCCATGTATGCCCATTGGAAAAAAGCAGTGACACGTACTTTCGACTGGATATGAACCCTGCCTCTTGCGTTTTCCACTTGATGAATGGACTGGAAACATGAATAGACAAGACATCTTGACCTCGCTCAAAGAAAAGCCCCAAATCTCTGTTTTGATTGTAGGCGCGGGCATCAACGGCATCGGCACCTTCCGTGACCTGGCCCTCAACGGCGTAGATGTATTGCTCGTAGAGCGGGGCGACTTTTGTTCTGGCGCCAGCGCGGCTTCTTCGCACATGGCGCACGGCGGCATTCGTTATCTCGAAAACGGTGAATTCCGTCTGGTGCGCGAGGCAGTGAGAGAACGCAATCGCATGATTAGTAACGCGCCTCACCTGGTCAAGCCGCTGCCGACCACCATTCCCATGTTCAAATGGTTTTCGGGCTTGCTCAACGCGCCGCTCAAGTTCTTGGGTTGGCTCGATCGCCCGTCCGAAAGAGGCGCGGTGGTCATCAAGATTGGTTTGATGCTCTATGATGCGTATACAGGACGCCAGCGCACTGTGCCGCGGCATCGGTTTCGGGGGCGCAAGGAATCTTTGAAAAAGTGGCCGCTCTTGAATCCGGCCATTATCAACACTGCCACGTATTACGATGGCGCTATTTTGAATCCCGAACGCTACGCTCTTGAATTGGTGCTAGACGCCGAGAGCGAAGGCCCTCATGCCCGTGCGTTGAACTATGTCAGCCTGGTAGGCGGCAGCGCGGATACGGTCCTTTTGCGCGATGAATTGACCGACGAAACCATCCAGGTCAAGCCGAAGTTGCTTATCAATGCTGCCGGGCCGTGGATTGATTTCACCAATCGCGCCTTGGGGGTCTCTACCCGCTTCATTGGAGGGACGAAAGGCTCTCATCTCATCTTGGATCACCCCACTTTGCGTGAGGCCATTGGTGAGCATGAATTCTTTTTCGAAAACAAGGATGGCCGTATTGTTCTGATTTTTCCCTTGTACGATAAGGTGTTGATTGGCACCTCGGATATTCCCATCGAGAATCCAGATGAGGCGCGTTGTACCGAAGAGGAGATCGAATATTTTCTGGGCATGATCGAGCGGGTATTCCCGAATATGAAAGTCACCCGTGACCAGATTGTCTTTTGGTTCAGCGGCGTTCGTCCTTTGGCTTTTAGCAGCGCCAAAACGACCGGGCAGATTACCCGTGATCATTCCATCCAAGTGTTGGAAGGAACGTGGACCGGTCTGGTCTTTCCGGTGTATTCGCTGGTGGGCGGCAAGTGGACTTCCTATCGGGCGTTTTCGGAAGAGGTGACCAACAAGGCGCTGGAATATTTGGGGCTGGAGCGCCGTAAGAGTACGGCGGCCCTGGAAATTGGCGGTGGGCGCGCCTTCCCGCGTACACCGGAGGAGCAAAAGCGTTTCTTGGATGGCTTATGCGCCTGGACAGGGCTGTCTAGCGAACGGGTACAGACCTTGTTCGAGCGGTATGGGATGCGGGCAGAACAAGTTTGCACCTTCATCGCGCGTGAGGAGGATCGCCCCTTGGCATCGCTGCCGGGCTATTCTCGCCGCGAGATTGCTTTCTTGGGACAAGCCGAGAAGATCGTTCACTTGGACGATTTGGTGCTGCGACGTTCGATGTTGGCGATGCTTGGCCAATTGAATCGAGAGCGGCTCGATGAACTGGCCGACGCCCTGGGAGATGCGCTTGGCTGGAGCGAGGAGCAGAAAAAGGCTGAGGCGGCGCGTACGCAGGTTTTGTTGGCAGATAAGCACGGGGTGCGGTTCTGAAGCGTATCCGTTCGAATTTCATCCTTTTTACCCCTTCCCTTATCAGGCTATATACATATAATAGCAAATTGTTAACTCTAACCTGATGAGGTATCATGAAAATCTGCGTATTGGGTGATCCCACCTGGGACGATCCTTTCGATCCGTCCTACTATTTGCAGGCTTATGACTGGGAGATGCACGACCTACATTGCCCGCATGTTGCCGAAGAATTGGCCGCGCTAGCCAAGCGCGGCTTCGATGTTTTTTTGAACATGTGCGACGGCGCCGCGGATGAGCCAGACCGTCCAGGGATAGACGTGGTGCGCGCGCTGGAGGCGCTGAATGTCCCTTTTACCGGTGCCGCTTCTCATTTCTACGAACCGACGCGCGAGGAGATGAAGCGTGTTTGCCGCCAGCAAGGAATTCGCTATCCGGAGGGCCGAAGTTTCACGAATGAGCGCATCCTCCGCCGTCACTTGAAGGGGTTGCGCTTCCCGCTCATTGTCAAGCATCCGAACAGTTATGGCAGTATCGGGTTGATCAAAGAATCGCGGGTCGAGACGATCGAGCAATTGCAGGCTCAGGTGACTCGCATGGTCGAGAATTTTGGCGGCGCGCTGGTCGAAGAGTTCATCGAAGGGCGCGAGTTTTCGGCTTTGGTTTCCGAGAACCCGGATGATCCTAACGATCCCATCACGTATGTGCCGGTTGAAATTATCTTTCCGGAAGGGGAATCTTTCAAGCATACGGCGATGAAATGGGAGCGTTTCACCGAGATGACGGTTTGGCCAGTGCTGGAAGAACCTCTGGCAACCCGCCTGCGTGATATGACCAAAAAATTGTTCTTGGGGTTAGACGGTACAGGCTATGGGCGGTGCGACATCCGCATGGATGCGCAAGGGGAATTGTTCATGTTGGAAATCAACCCGCAGGGCGCCGTCTTCTATCCGCCCGATCAGCCCGGCATGGCAGATTACATCTTGCAGTACGATGAGCGAGGTCACGCTGGCTTCATTGACCTGCTGCTGCGTTCCGCTTTTGCTCGCTATCGGCGGCGCAACGAGATGCAGATGGGCGCTTCGATTTTGCCGCGCGAGATGCAGGAGAGCCGCCGGGCGAAGTAGGCCTCACTTGCGCGCCAGCACCACCAGCAATAGACTGGCTCGTGCCTCGACCTGCCGAATTTCCACCTCGAAGCCGACGTTTGCAACGGGCTGCGTCAGTCTCTGTTCGATGATTTCTAGCGCCTCCGAAGGAGTTTCACCGGTGACTTTGAATAGCCAGGATAGGAAGCGGTCGAGGGTGTTCTTGCCGGTTATCCACGCAATCGGCAGGATGACGAGCCGGCCACCGTCTTTCAGCGTTCTATACGCTTCGAGCAGGGTGCGCTGGTCGAAGATGTATTCGGAGGGGAAGGTCGAAACCACCGTATCGAAAGTCTGGTTGGCGTAGGGCAGGGCTTGGGCCAGTCCGCGCGTCAGGGCGATTTGCGTGTAGCCATGTTGGCGCAGGTTGGTGCGGGCCAGGCGGCCCATTTGGGGCGATTCGTCCACTCCAAACGGGAGCAGGCCGAGGTCCAGCAGGGAGCGCTGCAAATGACCGGGGCCGTGTCCCAGTTCGAGGATGCGAGTCCCTTCAAGAAAGGGGGTCACGCTCCGCACCCAGTCTTTCCAGCGCCCAAAGGAAACGACCCAGGCTACCAGGTCGTATGTCCAGGCCAAGGGGTGATAGAGCAGGCAGAAAAAAAGACGCAGGGGGCGGGCAAGGGAGTTCACAAGGAAACAAAACAAGGGTTTGGCTTGGGTAGCCAAACCCTGTTGTTTTTTGGGTGGCAACGTTAGGCGGCTTCTTCGGCTTTTTTGCCGGCTTTGCCGCGCACGGCTTCCAGGGCGCCTTTTCCGCGCTCTTTTGCGGAAGTGACCACTTCCTGTCCGCGTGTTTTGAGCTGTTTGGCCAGTTCATCGGCGCGGGCGCGCGCTTCTTGGGCGGCAGCTTCTGCTTTTGCCAGCGCCTCTTCAGCGGTCATTTGGGCTTTGTCGCGTAATTCGATGCTCTTGTCTTTGATGAGAGCGCGGGTCTCTTCTCCCGATTGGGGGGCGAACAGAAGAGCCGCTACGGCGCCGGTCAGGCCGCCGACGATAAAACCCACTAAGAATGCTCCAAATTCATCACGATCAGACATGGTTTATCTCCTTTCGTTCTGTGCTTATTTTTTCTTTACGCCCAACAATTCTAACATACGTGTCAGGCCGGCCAGGTAGCCATTTAGTTTGATGACCGGTTCGACGACGTTTTCCCCAAGGAACTCTGCTGTGCCGCGCAGGTGATGGACTGTTTCGCTGGTGGCGTTCAGAATGGGGCGGACCTCGTTTTGCAACAGGTTGATGAGGCTGGCAATTTGTACGATGAGCACGATCAACGCTGCGCCAATCAGCAGAGATTCGAGCGCCATGAAAATGATGAAAACATCACGGATGCGCTCGACGTTTTCAGCAGGTGTATCGGGCCGCATCAAAAAGTATACCGCAGTGACAATGGCAACAACCAACAAGACAATGAGAATGATGACCACAACAAGCGCAGTTTGCTGGCGGCGGCTGGTTTCTTGCTGGGCAGCCGAGGGCGGTGGGGCGGGTTCAGAGGTGTCGAGTTCTGGCAAGGGAGTTGTCATGAGAATATTATAGCATGAGTATCCCCAAATAGTTGATTCATCTCTCGTTTAGGCTTATGATTATATAAGATAACCCGAATTCGGGATAAGCCTTTGAACCGTGCCGAAGGCTCGATTTTGCCCATACAATTGCTCTAAAAAGCCTTCGGGACTTGCCCCGAACTGGCGTTAAGATATGGATGCGTCTGCGCAAATTCTGATTTATTCTTTAGCCGGCGATTTACGGCTGTTGAGGCGCGCTTTGGAGCGTTCTGGCTTGAATTTTGTTTTGCGCCCGGTGACTACTTTGCAGGAATTTTGGCAGGTTGGACGTTCTGACCAGCAGGCCATCGTTCTACTGAATTTGAGCGAGTTGACGCAAAACATTTTTCAGGATGATTCTTTGCTCAATGTAAGCAGCCTGCGCTTGCCGGTCATCTTGCTTGTACAGCCAAGTCAGGAGGCATTGGCGCTGGCTGCCTTGGAGAATGCCCAGATAGCCGATTATGTCTTGAAGACCAGGACAGGGTACGCTCGTTTGCCGGCCGTCATTCGAGCCGCTTTGGCGCGCCATCACTTGCCTTCTCGTTTGAATCGTTTGGATTTTCTCCATGCGTGGGTGCAAGATCATGGCGCCATTGCTCTGCTGAATAGCGATGGTCAATTGGCTTTCAAAAACGAACAGGCCTTTGCAGAGTTAGGCTATTCGCGCGAGGACATCGCTTCCATTAACGTTTTCGATTTGGTGCATCCGCTCGATCGCGAGCAAATTACCCTCTTGTTTCAAGAATTATTTTCCAATCCGGGGATGGAGAAAGAGGTCCGTTTGCGTATTTTGCAGAAGGATGGTTCCTGGCATTGGTATTGGGCGGTGGCAAAGAATTTGCTAGAGGATGCGGCTGTGCAGGGGGTGCTTGTCCGCTACCGTGACTTGACAAAACGGAAGCAGAACGAGGTTCAGCAAGATGCGCTCTATCGCATTGCTCAGGCCTCTCTGACGGCCGGTTCGCTGGAGGATTTCTTTCAGTCCATTCACATCATCATTTCTGAATTGATGCCGGCGGAAAACTTTTTCATAGGGCTTTACGACCCACAGAGCAACCAAATCTCTTATCCATATTTCGTGGATGAAAGGGATCAGCCTCTCGATGCGCCGGCGCCGTTGGAAGAGAAGAGTCTGACCGCTTATGTAATACGGACGGGTCATTCTTTGCTGTGTGATTTGCCGCGTTTTGCTCAATTGGAGGCCGAGGGAGCGGTGGAGTTAATTGGTGCGCAGTCGCTTATCTGGCTGGGCGTGCCTTTGAAGATAGAAGGGCAGGTGCTTGGAGTCATGGCAGTGCAGCATTATACCGATGCCTCTGCTTATGGCCTGCGCGAAATGCGCATGTTGGAATTTGTTTCCTCCCAGGTAGCCTCTGCTATTCAACGCAAGCAAGTGGAAGCAAATTTACGCCAGAGCGAAGAACGTTTTCGCAGTTTATTCGAGAATGCAACGGTGGGAATTTATCGCACTACCCTGGACGGTAAAGTATTGTTTGCCAACCCGGCTATGTTGAAGATGGTGGGCTATGAAAGTTCCTATGACTTGACCAAAATTGATGTCAAAAGCCATTATCAAAATCCTTCCGGCCGAGAACGATTTCTTTCTTTATTGCAGCAAGAGGGCGAGGTGAACGGCCTGGAGTCGGTTTGGAAGCGGGCCGATGGGTCAGAGTTGTTTGTTCGGGAAAGTGCGCGCTTGGTTCGCGACGAGCGGACGGGAGAATTCTATTGTGAGGGTATCGTCGAAGATGTCACAGACCGTATGCGCTTCGAAATGGACTTGCAGGAAAAAGTGGCTGCGCTCCAGACGCTGGCAGAGATTGACCGCGAAATCTTGCAGGAGAATGACCCGCAAGCCTTATTGCAGTTGGTGTGTCGCCGCGCTGCCGGCCTGCTGAAGGCTCCGAAAGTTTGTGTGGTCTCTGTGGTTGCTTCTGAAATGAGTCTTCTGGCTTCGTATGGTTTCGAGGATGAACAGAGCATCCGTGAAGAACTTGCCAGAAGCGTTCAGTTTCGCTTGTTCAAACGATTTAACTCTTTTGTTGTCTCGGATTTGCTTGAAAGGAATTTTTCTGCCATCATGCCTAAAGCACGGAAGCGGGAGAACATCCGCGCCATGCTGGCCGAGTCCTTCGAGGTGGATGAAGGGTTTCAGGTTATCTTCATGGTCTATGATGTGCAGCCTCGCTGCTGGACAGAGGACGATATCCGTTTGGTGAACTTTCTTGCAGGACAGATTGCGCTTTCGTATGAGAAAATGAAGTTGCTTTCAGCGGCCGAAACGCGCGCCAAGAATTTTGAGACCTTGTATTATTTGTCTCAAGAGATGGCCTCGCGCCAGCAAATCTATTTTGTGTTGAACAGCATTGTGACGGCGGCGGCGCGATTGTTTCATGCGCAGAGCAGTTTTATTTACTTATATGATGAAAATCGCAACGAACTGCAATTGACCATCTCGTATGGGGCCGATGTTCAGCAAGATTTTAAGTTGAAATTAGGACAGGGATTGGCCGGCCGCGTAGCGCAATCGCGCAAGCCAAAGCGATTGAAAAACTACTCTGCATGGCGATATCGGATGCGTTCGTTGGATCGCTTTGGTTTTTCGGCGGTGATGAGTGTCCCGATGTTGTATGGTGGCAAACTGATTGGGGTATTGGATGTCTCCGAAAGGGGCAAAACCCAGCGCGAATTCTCTGATGAAGAAATGCGATTGTTGTCCCTTTTTGCCAGTCAGGCGGCTAGTGCTGTTTACAATGCACGCCTCTTTGAGCAAACTCAACAGCGTAGCGAGGAATTGAACCGCCTTTATCGCGCACTCGGGCTATTGATTGCCAGTGTTTCCTACTCATACATGGACTTATGCCAAAGAATTACCGAAATTGTCAGTTCGGAATTCGAACTGGCGAACTGCGCGCTCTGGCTGGTGGACAAGGAATCCTCCCTGCTCGAACGCTGTGGTACGGCCTTGTCCTCGGTTGAGATGCCCAATTATCCTCTGCTCACGCTCAATGGGCCGGGCCTCATTCCAAAGGCCATCCGTGAAGCGGTGGTCATCAACTGTGGAGATGTCAGCCAGGCGCCAGATTACGTCGAAGGCTGGCGGCAGGCCCGCTCCGAAATGGTCATTCCGCTTGCGACCGAGTCTCATGTCATTGGCGCGATTGATTTGCAAAGCGCAGAGCCAAACGCTTTTGATGAAGAAGATGAGCGCTTAATGCGATTGTTTGCTTTGCGGGCTGCTTCGATGCTTGAACATGTGCAACTGGTTCAGCAGACGCAAGAAAGGGTCAAACGTTTGGAAACGCTCCATGCCATTGAGGAAGCCGTTGCTTCGAGCGTGGACTTACGCATCACCCTCGATACCTTGTTGGACCAGGTGATTTCTCGCCTTTCGGTGGATGCGGCGGATGTCTTGCTCCTCGATCCTGGTTTGCAAACCTTACGTTTTGCTGCCGGACGCGGCGCCTACCGTTTTTATTTTGAAGAGACGATGCAGCGTTTGGGACGGGGAATAGCGGGACGTGCCGCCCTTGACCAGGAAATTGCCTTTGTGTCGCCTCTCGCTCCATCCGAGGCTGCTTCTCCTTCCCTTAGGTGGGCTGCTCGCGAGGGCTTTCTTTGCTACTATGCTGTCCCGTTGGTGTCCAAAGGCCAAGCAAAAGGAGTGTTAGAACTTTTCTACCGCCGGTTGGTCAAGCCCGATGCGGAATGGTTGGAATTTCTCGAAACCCTGGCGCGTCAGGCAGCCATAGCCGTAGACAGTATTTCTTTGTTCGAGCAATTCCAGAATACTCTTTTGGAGCAAAAAATTGTGCTGGATTCTGGAATCGAGATGTGGACGCAAGTGTTGGAGGAACGTGGTTTCGAGCCGGTGGGGCATTGTCGGCGGGTAGCAGAACAGTCTATCTTGGTTTCCCAACGTTTGGGCTCCCATGAAATGGGATATGGAAATATCTACCGCGGGGCGCTTTTGCACGATATTGGCAAACTGCTCATCCCCGATTCGATCTTGCTCAAACCTGGTCCGCTCACTGAAAGCGAGTGGGAATGGGTGCGGAGGCATCCAGAATTAGGAAGAGACCTGTTGAAGAAGATTTTACCCTTCAATGCCTCCTTGGAAATTCCTTATTCCCATCATGAAAATTGGGATGGGAGTGGTTACCCTCAAGGATTGAAAGCGGAGCAAATCCCAATTGAAGCGCGTGTTTTTCGTCTAGTAGAAACGTGGAATTTGATGCAGGTAAATCTTCCTTATCGGCCAAAACATTCCAGAGACGAGACGATCGAATTCATCCGCCAGCAGGCAGGAAAATTGTTCGACCCGCGTGTGGTACAAGTGTGGTTGGAATTGATTGCTGAGGGCGTTTTGTAGGAGCCTATCTTTGAAAAGTTGTCGTGTTTGCTTGTAGCGTATGCACTTTTGGATTCGAGTATAATAATAATAGTTCACAAGTTGCTGGAAACCTAAGAGTGGACTCCCCTCGAATGATTGCAGACATGACGACGGTAGTCACCTTTGTTGCTCAATAACTACAGGATGTGTAATCTATGTGTGCAGCAGAAAAGCGGATATTGGTTATTGACGATGATCCAGAAATTGCACTAATATTGACCGCCATGTTGAAATCACAAGGGTTTGTGATCTATCAAGCCAACAATGGTCAGGAAGGGCTGAAAAAGGCATATGAGTTACATCCTGATTTGGTTGTCTTGGATGTTTCGATGCCCCTGATGGATGGCTGGGAAGTGTGCAAACGCCTGCGCGAGATGAGCAATGTTCCTATATTGATGTTGACCGCGCGTACTATGGAGGCTGATGTTTTGAGGGGCTTCGCCACCGGGGCAGATGACTTTGTAGCCAAGCCTTTTCGGAAAGCAGAGTTAGAGGCCCGCGTACATGCCTTGCTGAGACGGAAGAATGAATATAGCAGCGACCGTTCTTCGAATGTAACCGGCTATAAAGACGATACCTTGGAAGTCAATTTGGCTTCGCATACCATCGCTTTGAATGGCAAGACCATAGATCTCTCTTCTATCGAGTACAATCTGCTTGCTTGCCTGGTGCGAAATCAAGGGAGGACGGTGTCACATCAGCAAATCTTGCAAGAAGTATGGGGGAATTTCTTCGGGGACTTGTCTTCTACTGTAACTCTTTACGTCTTTTACTTGCGCAAGAAGTTACAAGATGGCAAACACGGGCATCAATATATCCGTACCCAGTGGGGGCGGGGATATATGTTTGTGCCAAAACCGTAGCAAAGG
>DAOUCM010000148.1:0-3556 GCA_034431895.1 Anaerolineales bacterium | reverse complement strand
GCCCGCCGCGAGGCCGAGAGCGAGAGCGACCTTCAGGTGGGCCGCCGCCTGCGCGAGTTGCGCGCCCGCCGCGGCCTCTCGCTGCGCGCCCTGGCCGAACAAAGCGGCCTGAACTTCAACACCCTCAGCCTCATCGAAAACGGACGCACCTCCCCCAGCGTCAACACCCTGCGGCAACTGGCGCGGGCGCTCGGCGCGCCCATGTCCGCTTTCTTCGAGCAGGAAGGCGATAGCCCGCAGGTCGCCTTTCAAAAGAACGGACAGCGTCCCAGCGTGGAACTCGACCAGAGCCGCTTCGAGGACCTGAGCGGCGGTCTGCGCCTGAGCGCCGGTCAACCCCTGCTGGTGACCCTGCCGTCCGGCGCGGAAAGCGGCGCCGAAGCCGTCACGCATGGCGGCCAGGAACTGCTCTTTTGCCTGGAAGGGACGCTGGCCTGTCAGGTGGGCGAAACCCGCTACACCCTGGAAAGCGGCGACAGCCTGCTTTACGAGGCGCATCTGCCGCACCGCTGGCACAACGCTGGCGGTCAGGCTTGCCGCTTCTTACTTCTGCTCTACGCCGCCAGCGGGGACGAGCCGCGCCGCGCAGCGCCGTTCCCCGCGCCCGAAGGAGACTCTCGATGACCCTTTATCGCATCCAACCGGAACGCTGCAGCGGCTGTGGTCTGTGCGCCAAAGCCTGCCCGCAGCAAGCCATTCTGATCGAAAACAAACAAGCCTGCATCCTGGCGGAGCGCTGCACCGCCTGCGGCACCTGTGAAACGGTCTGCCGCCGCGGCGCAGTGCTGGCGCGTAGCGCAAGTCTAGAGACTTGCGCCACAGAACGGCCGCGCCGCCGGCTCAAGTACCGCCGCTGGCGCTTCAACCATCGGCGCTTGTTGAACAGTGTGGGGCTGTATCCACGAGGAGACCGAACATGAAACGAACCTTCGACCGTCGCATTTACACCTGGCCGGCCTTTCGCCTGGCCGTGCGCCAGGTCTTTGGTCAGATAGACGACCTGAAACGCGCCGCCCGCGGCGGACGGGTGGACAAACGCTTCGCCGAGAAACTCATGCTGGCGGTGACGCGCGTCAACGGCTGCCGCTACTGCGCCTACGGTCACACCCGCGCCGCGCTGGCGATGGGCGTGCCGGAAAGCGAACTTCAGCGTCTGATGGCCGGCGACCTGGGCAGTTTCCCGCCGCACGAGGCGGTTGGACTGGCCTTTGCCCAGCATTACGCCGAGAGCCAGGGGCAGGTTGACCCCTCTGCCTGGCAGCGGCTGGTAGAGACCTATGGCGAGGCCACCGCACAGGATATTTTGCCCTACCTGCGCATGATTACTTTCGGCAACCTGTATGGCAACACCTTCGACGCCTTGCTCAGCCGTCTGGCGGGCAAACCCGCCCCCGGCAGCAGTTTGTGGAGCGAACTGGGCGTGTTGTTTGGGGTGTTCGTTCTCGTGCCGCTGGAACTGTTGCGGCAAGTGGGGAGCAAACCGCCGCAGAAATGAACCCGGCGGCGGGCATCCTCCGGCGGAGACGCAGAGGGTGACCATTTCATCACGCAAGAAAAGCAAAAGGGGTACAATTGCGCAGGAACGCTTGCTGGAGAGACCGCCGATGAAAACCATCTTCAAGACTTACCTCGATTCGCTCTTTGCCCTCGCCCAGCGTGGCGACGCCCGCGAGGAGAGCCATTATCCCGCGCTGGAAGACCTGCTGAAAGACCTCGCCCAGGCGCAGGGACGCGCTATCCAGGTCACCGTGCTGCCCAAGCCGACCGAAGCCGGCAACCCCGATTTCCGCGTTTGGGACGGCTCGCATCAGGTCATCGGTTACATCGAGGCCAAAGCGCCCGGCGCGAAGATCGACCAGGTGGAGACCTCCGAGCAACTCCAGCGCTATCTGCACACCTTCCCCAACGTCATCCTGACCGATTTCTACGAATTCCGCCTCTACCGCAACGGTACGTTGTTAGAGCGCGCCCTGCTCGCCCGCCCGTTCATTGCCCAGACCGTGAAAGCGAAACCGCCCGCTGAGCAGGTGCAGGCGTTGATACACCTCTTCGAGACCTTCTTCTCCTTCGCTCTGCCGCCCTCCTTCACCGCCGAAGACCTGGCCCGCGAACTGGCGCGGCGCACACGCTTCCTGCGCGACGAAGTCATCCGCCCGGAACTGGCGCAGGGGCAGGGCCCCGTCTATGGGTTCTATCAGGCCTTCCAGAAATATCTCATCGCCGGCCTGACCGAAGAGCAGTTTGCCGACCTCTATGCCCAGACCATCACCTACGGCCTCTTCGCCGCCCGCACTCGCGCCCAGAACGCTTTCAACCGCCAGGTGGCCTATGCCCTCATCCCGCCCACCATTGGCATCCTGCGTGATGTCTTTCAATTCATCTCGCTCGGCCAGCCCTCGCCGCAGATGGAGGCCATCGTGGACGACATCGCCGCCGTGCTGAACGCCGCCGATGTACAGGCCATCCTGACGCAGTACTATCAGCAGGGCAAGGGCGATGACCCCATCCTGCATTTCTACGAGACTTTCCTGGCCGAGTACGACCCTGAAACCCGCGAGAAGCGCGGCGTCTATTACACCCCGCAGCCGGTGGTGCGCTACATTGTGCGCGCCGTGCATGACCTGTTGAAGAGGCGTTTCGGCCTGGACGATGGCCTTGCTGACAAGCGGGTCACCCTGCTCGACCCGGCCGCCGGCACGCTCACCTTTCCAGCGGAGGCCATTCAACTGGCGTTTTGGGAGTTCACGAACAAATACGGTGAGGGCGCAAAAGAAACCTTCCTGCGCAGCCACATCCTGCCGCACTTTTACGCCTTCGAGTTGCTCATGGCCCCCTATGCCATCGGCCACATGAAAATTGGCTTCCTGCTGGAGTCGCTGGGCATCCCCCTGAAGGACGGGGAGCGCTTCCAGTTCTACCTGACCAACGCCCTGGAGATGGAAGACCTGCAACAAATTGCCATCCCCGGTCTGGCCTCGCTTTCGCAGGAGAGCCATCACGCCGCCCAGGTCAAGAAGAACGAGCCGATTCTGGTCATCCTGGGCAATCCGCCCTATTCGGGCATCTCGGCCAACCAGAACGACTGGACGGAGAGGCTGCTCAAGACCGACCTGGACGGGGCGCAGAGTTACTACACCGTGGACGGCCAGCCGCTCGGAGAGAAGAACCCCAAATGGCTGCAGGATGACTATGTCAAATTCCTGCGTTTTGCCCAGTGGAAGATTCACAAGGCCGGGCGCGGCGTCGTGGCGATGATCACCAATCACGGCTATCTGGATAACCCCACCTTCCGCGGCATGCGCCAGAGCCTGCTCCAGACCTTTGACGAAATCTACCTCCTCGACCTGCACGGCAACAGCCTGAAGCGGGAGACGGCCCCCGGCGGCGGCCCGGACGAGAACGTCTTCGACATCCGCCAGGGCGTGGCTATCGGAATATTCATCAGGCACAACGACCCCGAGCATCGCGGCGTGTATCACGCGGACCTCTACGGCCCGCGCGCCGAGAAATACGCCTGGCTCGATTCCCACAACCTCGCCACCGCTGGCTACCAGCC
>DAOUCM010000147.1:0-8244 GCA_034431895.1 Anaerolineales bacterium | reverse complement strand
TCGCTGCTGTATGGCGACATGGCCGAGTTCCAGACGCTCTCGTACACGCTGGGCATGACGCACGCCAGCGGCTACCCGACGCAAATCTTGTTTGGCAAATTGTTCACCTTTCTACCGTTTGGAGAAATTGCCTGGCGCGTCAACGTGATGTCGGCTTTTTTCGGCGCATGGGCAATTGCCAACCTCTACTTGATTGTGCGGCTGATGGGCGGCTGGCGGACGGCGGCGCTGCTGGCCTCGTCTGCCATGGCGACCAGTGTCTTCTTCTGGAGGCGGGTCATCGTGGCCGAATCGTATGGGCCGGCGGCAGGGATGCTGTCGCTGGTGTGGCTGTCGGTTCTGCTGTGGCGGCAAACGGACAAATCGGGCTGGCTCTTCCTGGCCGGGCTGGCAGGCGGACTGAGCCTGGGCATCCACAGCACGGTCATCATGACAGGCGCATCCGTCTTGGTCTATCTGTTGCTGACGGCGCGCAAACGCTCTGCATGGATCGGAGCAGCCGCCGGTGCCCTGCTGGGACTGGCATTGACCGCGGCGGCGTTCCTTTACCTGGATTACAACGATCCGCCCTCCAGCATTTACAACACGACATATCGCGTCAACCTGGACGTGTTTGGCTTGACGGCAGAAACATTCGACTCTCCCCTCGACCGTTTTCTGGCCATCTTCCCGGCCAGCGGAGGCTGGCGGTACTATTTCAGCGCCGCGCCAGAAGAGACCCATCGGCGCATCCTGGAATATTTCAACTCCTTTCCGCGCTGGCAGGCGGCCGGCCTGGTGCTGGGTGCGCTGGCGCTCTTCGCTGTTCCCCATCACGGCTACAGGCGCTGGCGCGAGGGTTTGTATGCGCTCATCGCTTTTGCCCTCATCTGGACGTTTGCGGTTTCAGTCGAGTTTTCGGTCTACCAGGAATTCTATGTGCCGGCGGCGGTCTTTGCATACGCCTGGCTGGGCGTGGGGACGAGCGCCCTGCTCGACGGGGCAGAATGGCTGATGAAACGGAAGCAGGCCCAGGGTCCAGAAAGAAGCGGGGGGCTGATCAACTTGCTCGGGCTGGCGCTGCTTCTGCTGTCCGTATGGAATGGGCGCGCGAACTTGCGGTTGGCCGTCCTGCAAGGCACGACCGCCTTCATCCAGGAAGAAAAAATCTACCCGCACGACCCCACCCGCGCGGTAAAGGAAGGGCTGCGCATCCTAGGAAAGGTAGAAGACGACGCCATCCTCTTTGCCAATTGGGACCGCCTCTATTCTTACGTCTACACTGCCCACATTCTCCAAGGGCGCACCGGCATTGCACTGCATCAAGCGCTTGTTGCTCCGATGCCTGGCACGACCATGAAGGCCTACATTGACGCCAACCTGGAGACGCGCCCTATCTATTTCACGCTGGAAATGCCCGGCCTGGAAACGTATTACCATGTCGAGCAAATCGAGCCGCAACTTTTCCGTATCACTCCCAAAGCGCCATGACTCATCCCCGACGTTGGTTGATTCCGCCCCCCCTGACGCGCGAAGCCGACGCTGCGCTAAGCGCCTTTCCGCCCATCCTGCGGCAAATTCTGTTCAACCGCGGCTACCCCACCTACGACCAGGCGCGCGCTTTCTTGGAGGCCAGGCCTGCTTTCGACCCTGACCCTTTCCAGATGGTCGGTATGCGTGAGGCGGTGGAGCGCATCCGCCGCGCGCTGGCGCAAGACGAGCCAATGGCAATTTACGGCGACTACGACGTAGACGGCGTGACGGCCACCGCCTTGCTGGTGGATACGTTGACGACTCTGGGGGGCAAAGTACGCGGCTACATCCCCAACCGTTTCGATGAGGGCTATGGCTTGAACAAAGAGGCGCTGTCTCAGTTGAAGGAGGCGGGCGTTGGACTGGTCATCACGGTAGACTGCGGCATCCGCTCGCCGGACGAAGCGCTTCATGCCCGGACGATTGGCCTGGACCTCGTTATCACCGACCATCATCACCCCCTGGAGGGAGTCTTGCCCCTCGCCCTGGCCGTCCTCAATCCAAAACAGCCGGGCGACGCCTACCCCGACAAAGACCTGGCCGGTGTTGGGATTGCGTATAAACTAGCCGAAGCCCTGCTCAGCGAAAATCACAAAGCGGAAATCTCCCCTCTCCTCGACCTGGTAGCGCTTGGCACGGTAGCCGATTTGGCACCGCTGGTGGGCGAAAATCGGTATCTGGTGCGGCGCGGGCTGCGTCAAATGCGCGAGAAAAAGCGGCAAGGATTGTTATCGCTGGCGGCAGTGGCAGAGATAGACATTACGCGCGTCAACGCTACCGACATTGGCTTCCGGCTGGGGCCGCGCCTGAACGCCTCTGGCCGGCTGGAATCGGCGCTGGCCTCTTACGAACTGTTGACCACCAAAGATGTCTTCCGCGCCGGGCAACTGGCTCAGCAATTGGATGTCCAAAACCGAGAGCGCCAGCGGCTGACGCGCGACATGCAAGAACGAGCCGAGGCACTGGCGCTGGCTGAAGACCCCGAAGCCTGGCTGCTGTTTGCCGCCCACGAGGACTTCAACCCCGGTGTGGTAGGGCTGGCGGCCTCGCGGCTGGCTGAAACGCATTACCGCCCGGCCATTGTGGCCCAGCGCGGCCCACACACCACGCGCGGCTCGTGTCGCTCGATTCCCGAGTTCCACATCACCAATGCGCTCGACCAATGCGCCGACTTGTTGATACGGCACGGCGGTCATGCCGCTGCGGCCGGCTTCACAGTCGAAAACGACAAACTGGACGAATTGGTGTCACGGCTGAAACGTATTGCAAGGGAACAACTCAGCGGCCAAGACCTGCGTCCTACCCTGATGGCCGACGCCGAAGTGGCGCTCGAAAATGTACGTCCCGATTTATACGAACATCTCAAGTATCTGGAGCCAACCGGCTATGGCAACCCGCAGGCGGTCTTTGTGGCGCGCAACGTCAAGTTGAAAGCAGCGCGCGCCGTCGGCGCTGAAGGGAAACATTTGAAACTCACGCTGGAAGACGAACATGGCATGACGCATGACGCCATCGGCTTCCGCCTGGGTCACTTACAGGCCAGTTTACCCGCGCGGGTGGACATTCTGTTCACCTACGAAACCAACGAATACAACGGACGGTTGAATTACCAATTGAACTTGAAGGATGTGAAAGGCGCAGGGACGCCCGATTGATCACAAGTCTTTCACCGGCTCGACAACCACTGCCACCACAAGGCGGGCAGACGACGGATTTTTCCCCAGGCGCTCAAACTGGCGCGCTTATTGAAGACATCGTAATCATTGGCTTCGATGACCTCCAAAATGCCCCGGTAGAAGATAGACGCCGCGCCAATGGCAAGTTGTCCCTCGCGGGAAAGCATCTTGACGCCCGGCCAGGCTTCTTCGTACAGTTTACGGGTGCGTTCGATTTGGAACTTCATGAACAGCCGCCAGGCGTCGGTGACCCGGCCGGCAGACAGGTCGGCCTCGCGGATGCCGTACAGCGACAATTCATCTTGCGGCAGATACAGGCGGCCCTTGCGCCAGTCTTCTCCTACATCGCGCAGGATGTTGGTCAATTGCAAAGCCACGCCTAGTTTGATGGCATACGGAACCGCCTGGGTGGATTCGAAGCCGACAATGTACATGCTCATCAAACCCACCGTAGAAGCGACGCCATAACTATAAGCGGCCACTTCCTCGAAAGTTGGATAGCGCGTCTGGATCATGTCGCGCTGGACGCCGTCTATCAGTTGCAGGGCGTAGTGGCGCGGAATGTGGTAACGGGCCAGGGTATCGCTCCATGCGGCGGCGACCAGGTCATCGTCCGCGTAGGAAGCGTGGCGCACCACGTCGCGCCAGTAGTCCAATTGACGTTCACGGTCGTCTGCAACCGATTCGTCCACAATGTCATCCACCGTGCGACAAAAAGCGTACAAAGCGCGCACAGCAGAGCGCTTTTCTTCAGGCAGTAAGCCAGAGGCCAGGTAGAAGGATTTGCTGTGCCGGGCGGTGATTTTGTCACAAGCGGCATAAGCGCGCACCAGGGCAGCATCGCCAGCCCAATACGAGAACAGGGGCCGGGTAGAAGGGTGCGCAATCTTGCCCGCTAAATTGAGCAAGTGATTTTCCCAATTTGCCTGCATACGCATCATGCACCTCCAAAATCTGATGGGCAGATTGTACCCGTTTTACAGTATTTGTCAAGGTTTTGCACATAAATATATTGACAAAAATTGAACAACGTGTATAATATAACGTGCATTCGGAACCGTCCCGAAGGCTCGATTTTGCCCATACAATTTGCTTTCAAAAGCCTTCGGGGCGGTCATCCCGAACTGGCGTCAATAGACGTGATTCAAACAACTTCACCTATTCCTCTCCCCTCGAGTGAGGAGACAAAAAGGAGAACCATGCAACAAAAACCCACTGCCCTTGTAATCGGCGCCGGCATCGGCGGCATTGCCACTGCCGGGCGCCTGGCGCGCAATGGATACCAGGTGACCGTGCTGGAAAAGAACGATCAACCCGGCGGACGCTGCGGTCAAATCATCCGAGACGGTCACCGCTTCGACATCGGCCCAACCCTGTTCCTGATGCCCGAAGTGTGGGAGGAGACCTTTGACGCGCTGGGCGAAAAGATGAGCGATTATCTCGACCTGCGCCGCATTGACCCGACCTACACGGTCCACTTCGAAGATGGGCTGAAAATCAGGCTGACCTCGAATATCAGCGAGATGCAAACCCAACTGGAAAAGATCGAGAAGACTGCCTTTACGGGTTTTCTCCACTACATCGCAGAAGGAAGCAAACACTACAAGATTTCACTGGAGAAATTCGTCGGGCGCAATTTTTACAACCTCTTCGAGTACTTCAGCCCGAGGAACTTGCCGCTCATTTTCCAACTCAAGGCGCTGCAAAAACACTATGACAACGTCGGGCGCTTCTTCCAGGACGAACGCCTGAAAGCCGCCTTCACCTTCCAAAACATGTACTTGGGCCTCAGTCCCTACGATGCCCCGGCGACCTACTCCTTGCTGCAATACACAGAACTGGCCGAGGGGGTCTGGTATCCCATCGGCGGCATGTACGCCGCCATTCAAGCGCTGGTCAACATCGCAGAGAAACTGGGCGTAAAGTTCATGTACAACGCGCCGGTCGAAAAGATCAATACGGCAAAAGGAAAGGTCACTTCTGTCCTGCTCGAAGATGGCCGCGAACTTTCAGCCGATATTTTTATCGGCAACGCCGACCTGCCCTACATCTATAAGGAACTCCTGCCTGACCGCGCCGAAGCCGAAAAACTGGACAAGAAACTGTACACCTGCTCCACAATCATGTTTTATTGGGGCGTGGACCGGCCGTATCCGCAAATCCAACATCACAACATCTTCTTGGGCGGCGATTACAAAGCCTCCTTCGACCAGATCTTCGAAGACCATAGTCTGCCCGAATCGCCTTCTTTCTATGTTCACGCCCCGGCCCGCACCGACCCCGCCGCCGCGCCCGCCGGTCAAGACACGCTCTTCGTATTGGTGCCGGTCGGCCATCTTAGCGCCCGCACCAAGCAAGACTGGCAAGCCTTGACCGAAAAGGCGCGCCAAACCGTCTTTGCCCGCCTCGAAAAAGACCTGGGCATCCGCGACCTGCCCGCCCACATCAAATTCGAGGTCACCTACACCCCGCTCGATTGGCAAAAACGCTTCAATCTCGACAAGGGCGCGGCCTTTGGCCTCAGTCACAACTTCTGGCAAGTCGGCTACTTGCGCCCGCAAAACCGCCACAAAAAATATAAAAACCTTTACTTTACGGGCGCATCCACGCATCCCGGCACCGGCCTGCCCATTGTGCTGCTATCTGCAAAACTGACCGCCCAGCGCATCCTGCAAGAAAACGAGAAATGGCAGGTCGAACAGTACAGGTTGGCACAAGCCGCGGCGCCGTCCTGATGCGGGCAGCAGGAAATCAGGTACAATATCTGTGCAAATGCTTTACAGCCCAAATCCAAACTGCAAACGGAGAAACCATGTCCCTCCATACTGCCCCCACCTACAACTTGAAAGTCGTGCTCAAAGAGACCGGCATCGCCGCAGACACCCTGCGTGCCTGGGAACGCCGTTACGGCCTGCCCAAGCCTGAGCGCACCCCCGGCGGACACCGCCTGTATTCCCAGCGCGACATCGAAATCATCAAGTGGCTGATGGCGCGGCAAGAGGAGGGACTCTCCATCTCCCGCGCGGTGGACTTGTGGAAGGAACTCACCGCTTCGGGGCGGGACCCGCTGGCGGCTGACCGTCAAATGGAGGTTGTCGCGGCCCCGGCTGCCAACCTGGACGCCGCCCGTCAGCGCTGGATCGAAGCCTGCCTGGCCTTCGACGAACCCCGCGCTGAGCAAGCGCTCAACCAGGCCTTTGCCGTTTTTCCAGTCGAGTCGGTTTGCATGGAAATTCTGCAAAAAGGGCTGGTCGAAATGGGCGAACTCTGGTTTCGAAACCGCGCCAGCGTCCAGCAGGAACATTTCGCCTCTGCCCTGGCCATGCGCCGCCTCGACACGCTGCTGGCGGCCTCGCCGGCCCCCACCCGAAGTCAGACGGTCATCGTCGGCTGCCCGGCGGACGAGTGGCACGCTTTTACTCCCCTGCTGTTGACGCTTCTGCTGCGCCGGCGTGGACTGCACACCATCTACCTGGGCGCTAACGTCCCCACCGAGCGTTTCGAGGAGACGGTCGCTGCCGTGCGGGCCAATCTGGTCATCCTGGTCGCTCAAACGCTCATCACCGCCGCTGCGCTGCAATCTACCGCCCAAACACTGACCGCCTCCGGCATCTGTGTTGGCTATGGCGGGCGTATCTTCAACCTGCACCCCACCCTGTCGGCCTCCATCCCCGCTCACTACCTCGGCGATACGCTGAATGCTTCGCTCAACGCAGTCGAAACGCTGTTGCAGGCGCCCGTCGAACCCGTGCAAGCCAGGAGCCTGCCGCCAGAGTATCTCGAAGCCTATCGAATGTTCACTGCTCACCGCCTGCACATCGAAAGCACAGTCAAAGAGAAAGTCCCGCCCGAAGCCCAGCCCAAAGGTTTCGAGGCTGGCATTCACTTCCTCGGCGATAACATCGCCTCTGCCCTGCAACTGGGCAACATGCAATATCTCGACGCAGAAATGGAATGGTTGAAAGTCTTGATGGAAGGGTATCAGCGCCCCGCGCAAGAACTGGCGATCTTCATGGAAACCTACTCGCAGGCCGTAGATCAGCACATCAACGGTTCGGGGTCGCCGATCAAAGCCTGGCTGAAGGCTCAAGCAAAATCAGTCAACTCAGGAGTCCTATGAATATTCGTATTGTCACCGACAGCACCTGCGACTTGCCCGACCCCATCGTGGCAAAGTACGGCATCACCGTTGTCCCCATGTACATCAACCAGGGAGACAACTCGTATCTGGATGGCGTGGACATCAGCCGCGGGGAATTCTATCGCCGCCTGCCCGCCTTCCGCCCGGCGCCCACCACCGCCACCCCCAGCCCCGACACGTTCATGCAAGTCTGGAACAAACTGGCGGATGCGGGGGCGCAGGCCATCCTGTCCATTCATATCTCGGAGAAATTGAGTGCCACGGTCAACGCGGCGCGCATTGCTGCCGAACAATTCACCCGCATCCCCGTCACCGTGCTGGATTCGGGGCAACTCAGCCTGGGATTGGGGTTCATCGTCGAGAAGGCCGCCGAACTGGCCGCGCTCGGTCACCGCATGGAAGACATCCTCGCCCGCCTCGCCGACCTGATGAAGCGCACCTACGTCTTTGCCTCGCTCAAGACGCTGGAATACCTGCGCCGCAGCGGGCGCATGAACTTTGCGCTCGCAAGTTTCGGTGAACTGCTCCAAATCAAGCCCCTGCTCCACATGAATCAAGGCAATCCCACCGCCCACCGCGTCCGCACGCAGGGCAAAGCCACCGAGCGGGTGATGGCCTGGCTGGCCGAGTATGCACCATTCGAGAAACTGGCTATCCTGCACGCCGGCGTGCAAAAAGAAGCCGAAGACATGCTGGCGCGCGTAAAACACCTTCTGCCCGACGCCGATATCCCCATCGTACAAATTACCCCGGTGCTGGGTGCGCATCTCGGCGTCGGCGCCCTCGGCTTCGCTTGTGTATCCAAAAAGGAATAACCATGAACCTGCTCAAAATTCTGCAACTGATTGCCGTCGTCCTCACCATCGGCACGGGAGTGCTCGCCCTGTTCTGGCCGCGCAACATCCAGGACTTCAC
>DAOUCM010000146.1:0-3223 GCA_034431895.1 Anaerolineales bacterium | reverse complement strand
GGTTTTCGGGATGGGTCGCCAACACCAGTTTGGCGATGTACTCGCGCACGTGTGAGGCCACCGGCACAGCCCGCGCCAGTTCGCGCATCTGCACGATGTCGGCCCCGCTGGCAGCCCGTCCCGCCGCCGGCGTATCCTTGCCGGTGGTGCGTTCCAGGATTTCCGCCATCTCGCCCACGTCCGGCAGGCTCACGTTCACCTTGAAGAAGAAGCGGTCCAACTGCGCTTCGGGCAGCGGATAGGTCCCCTCCATCTCCAGCGGATTCTGAGTCGCCATGACGAAGAACGGTTCCTCCAGACGGTAGGTCTGCTGCGCCACCGTCACCGAGCCTTCCTGCATGGCCTCCAACAGCGCCGATTGGGTTTTGGGCGTCGCGCGGTTGATTTCATCGGCCAGCACCAGGTTGGCAAACAGCGGCCCAGGCCGAAACTGGAACGAACGGCGGCCGTCCTGGTCGGTCAGAATCTCGGTACCGAGGATGTCGGACGGCATCAGGTCAGGGGTGAACTGAATGCGCGAGAACTTCAACTCCAGTGCCTGCCCCAGCGTGCGAATCAACATGGTCTTGCCCAGGCCCGGCACGCCCTCCAACAGCACATGACCGCCGGCCAGGATGCTCACCAACACCGGTCGCACCACCTCCGCTTGGCCAACGATCACCCGCCCAACTTCGTTCTCGATTTGCTCAGCAATCTGACAGAAGCGGTCCACGGACAATTCGCTCATCTTTTCCTCACGGTTTCAAAGCGTCGAAATAATTGCGGATAATCTGCATGAACTGGAGCGGCACCTGACCGTTTTCCAGCGCACGGCGGTTGAATTCCTCGTACTGCGCATACACTTCGTCATACGGCACCAAACTGCCGCCTTCCTTCCCAGGCGCGGTTGGACCAACGCCCACCGCCTCCCCGTCCTCGCCCGACTGCGGCAGACCCACCAGCGGACCGTCCTCACCGCCCAGCAGACTCGGCGCATAGATGGGTTCGTAGGCGCGCTTGCCGCCATCGCCGGCCCCGTTGTTTTGCGGGATGGGAGAACTGCCGGCCTCGTTCCCCAACGGGGACGAATCCGATTCTCCCTCCCCGCGACCTGCTCCCGCGCCCCCGGCCGCTGTCCCGCCCTGGCTGTTCCCCGCGCCCGCTTGCGAGCCGGCCGCGCCCTGCATGGCCTGACCACCGCCGGCTGCCAACACCCGCCCCGCGCCCTGCTGCAACTGAGCGGCGCTCTGAGCGGCTGCCTGCGAAAAAGCCATTTGCTGACCGGCCTGCGCCAAAGTCTGCGCCGCCTGCTGCAAAGCCTGTCTGGCAGCCGCCCGGTCGCCTTGCCTCAAAGCCTGCGCCGCCTGATTCAATTGCGCAGCCAACGTTGGGTCTATGGAAGCCAGCGACTGCGCCAACGTTTCCAACTGACTGGCCAGCGCCTCGGCTTCTGGCTGGTTCAAGTTGCTCACGTCCAACTGGCTCAACTGCGTGGCAGCCGCCACCGCGTCACCTTGCGCCAGTTGCTGCCCCACCCCTTGCAGCGGACTGCCCTCCTGCAAGGACAATTGCCGCCCGGCCTCGCTCAGCGCCTGCGCCAGTTCCTGCGCCTGCGGGTTGCTCAGGGCCTGCAATTTCTCCCCGGCGGCGGTCAGAATCGAGACCGAACCTTCCAGCGAGGGCTGGTCTTGCAAGGCGTTCAGGGCCTCCTCCAGTGGCGCGGACAGGGCGCGTTTCTGTTCCTCGCTCAGGAGAGGGGCGTTTTCGATCTTCACCAGCATCTCGGCCATAGCCTGTTCCTGCTCGTCCACTGCTTCTTGTACGGCGCGCGCCTGTTGTGCCGCCTGGAACCAGGCCGTGCCGCGCCATCCCGTCAGGCCGATGACCAGGGTCAGGGTGAGCGCCAGCAGGCCCTCGCTGCGGGAGAAGCGCAGGGGCAGATCACGCGCGGGTTTCACCCTTTGGGCCGCATTCCAGGCATCCTGCGCTTGCCGCCGCAACAAGTCGCTGGCAGGCGCATCCGCAAATTCCAACGCTGTGCTGACGCGCTCCTCCAGGCGGAAGACGCGGTCGAAATAACGCGCCGCTTCGAGGCGACGCAGCGGCCAGGCAAAAGCAATCAGGCCGGCCAAACAAGCCCCGCTCAGCGCCAGAACCGCCGCCAGCGCCAGGAACTCCGCCCGAAGAAGACGCGCCTGCCACATTCCCGCCGCGCCGAGCAGTAGACCCCACGCCAGGCCGATCACCCATCCGTGCAGACACCAGGCCAGGGCGCGCCGCAAACGCAGCCAGCGCATCCAGCCTTCCAAGAGACGAGAAAGTTCACTTGCAATGTCCATGACGCCTCACCGTTCTGGTCGTTTGACGAAATACACGCTCAGCAGAATCAAAATCCCTGCCAACAGCAGATAGACCAGCGTAAAGATAATCCACGGCGACGGCAAGTAGAATGTGTTCGACCCTATCAGACTCGAATTGTTGGCAACGTTCGTATAGAAGAGATTCTGCTCCTCCACCAGCACGACCTCGCTGAAGATGGCCGCCGACAGCGGGTGAGTCGAAAAGAGCGTCCACAGCACAATATTCAGGAAATTGGTGTACAGGGCGTCGAGGGGGGTAGTATTGGAATAAAGTGAGGTATCGGTAAGAGCCAACCCCAGGAACACGCATCCGCCAAACATGTGGGTAAGCAAAATGGTGGCGTAGGAAGCAACGGTTGCGCCTGTGGTGCGTTTCATGAAACTGGAAAAGAACAGCCCCAGCGAGCAGAAGAAGACCGCCGTCACGACCAGCATCAGGCTGGAGACCAGCAATTCCGCCAGCCCCACGCCTCCCAGCAGGAAGGCGATGCTCTGGATAGGCAAGACGGAGAAGATAAGCAGGAACAAGAAAGCCAGCGACGAACCCAGTTTTCCCATCACCAACGAGCGCGCCGACAGCAAGGTGGTGCGCAACAATTCGAAGGTCTGGCGCTCGCGCTCGGCGGCGATCGCGCCAGAGGTCAGGATGGGGCCAAACAACGAGACCAGCGTCAATTCCAACAAGACGACCGTGCCGAAGACCGCCTTACCTACATTCTGGCGGTAATCGGGATCCCAGCGGGCATACGAGCCTTCTGCAGCCACCAGAGAATAAATCAAAAGTGTCCACAGGCTGATGGTCGTCAGGTAAAAGAACAGCGAGAAAAAACCTTGCCGGCTGCGCATCCGCCCGCGCAGTTCCTTGCGGATGACCGGGTTTTCGC
>DAOUCM010000145.1:0-2539 GCA_034431895.1 Anaerolineales bacterium | reverse complement strand
GAGCGGCGAGGGACTGGTGGCGCTGCTGACCGACCGCCTGGGCAAGCCGCGCGCGCTGGCTTTTGGGCTGACCGGCAACGCCCTGGCCTGCTTGCTGCTGCCCTTCGTCGGGCAGACCCAGGCCGGCGCCCTGTTGGGTTTGACGTTGTTTTACATCACCTTCGAGTTCATCATGGTCAGCCATATTCCCTTGATGACCGAAATCATGCCCGCCGCGCGCGCCACGATGTTATCCTTCAACCTGACCGGCCATTCGCTGGGACGCGCGCTGGGCGCGTTCCTGGCGGCTTTCATTTACCGGCAGTTCAGTTTCTTCGCTGTTACCCTGTTGGCGCTGGTTTTCAACCTCTTTGGGCTGCTGGCGCTGCGCCGGCTGGCGCAGGATGCCCGTTTGCGGGAGGCGTGAGACGTGCAAGACGTCTCCCTACTGGTCTTCCTGGCATTGCGCAGGCTGGCGCAGGACGCCCGTTTGCGGGAGGCGTGAGGCGTGTGGGAGACGTGCTGATGGGAGGCATGCAATTGGGAGACGTGCAAGACGTCTCCCTACTGGTTTTGGCGGCGCTCTTTTTGCTGGCTAGCGGTCTGTGGCTGCTCGTCCCGGCCTGGTACGGCGTGCCGTGGATACCGGCGCGCAGGCAGCGCATCCGCAAGGCGCTGGAACTGGCGAATTTGCGGCCCGGCGAAACGCTCTACGACCTGGGCGCGGGCGATGGGCGCGCGCTGCTCATCGCCGCCGAGGAATTCGGCGCCCAAGCGGTAGGAATCGAGGTCGGGCCGGTGCAGTGCCTGTGGGGGCGGCTGAAATGCCTGTTTAGCGGGAGCAGGCACAGGGTCCGGCTGCGATGCGGGGACTTCTACCGCGCCGACCTGTCGGCGGCAGACGTCGTCTTCGTCTACCTGACCTCGACGCAGACCGCCCGTCTAAAAGAAAAGTTGGAGCGCGAATTGCGCCCCGGTGCGCGCGTGGTCAGCCTGGCGGCGGACTTTCCCGGCTGGCAGCCGCTGGCCGTGGATCGAGAAAACGTCATCTTTTTGTACCAAATGTGAGGAGGCTTATGTCGAACACAGCAGACGTAATCATCATTGGCGCGGGCGTTCATGGCGCCAGTTTGGCTTTTCACCTGGCGGAGCGCGGCGCCAAGCCGCTGGTGTTGGAGAAGGACTTCGTCGGCGCAGGCGCCACCGGGCGTTCCAGCGGCCTGGTGCGGATGCACTACGATGTGCGTCAGGATTCGGAACTGGCCTGGATTTCGTTTGGCTATTTCCGAAACTGGGCCGAGCGGGTGGGCGGCGAGTGCGGCTTCACCCGCACCGGCTTCATCCAAATTGTGGAGCGCGAGAGCGAGAAGGCGTTGCGAGACAATACCCTGATGCATCAGGACATCGGCATCCCTGCCTTTTTGATCTCTGCGGCGGATGTGAGACGACTGGCGCCCTCCTTCGTGACGGACGACTTCGACCTCGCTTCTTACGAACCCGAATCTGGCTACGCGGACCCGAGCGCTACTGCCGCCTCGTTCTTTTCCGCCGCTCGCGACAAGGGCGCGCGCCTCATCCAAGACTGCGCCGTGACGGGCGTGATGGTGCAGGGCGGCCAAGTGAAAGGCGTGAATACGACGCGCGGCGATTTCTTTGCGCCGGTGGTGGTGAATGCCGCCGGGGCCTGGGCCGATAAAATCAATGCCATGGTCGAGTTGAATCTGCCTTTTACCACCTGGCGGCATGACACCATGTTCGTGGGGCGACCCAGAGAAATGGGGCCCAGCCATCCGGTGGTGATTGATTTCCCTAACGAGATGTACTTCCGCCCCGAAACCGGCGGGCTGACGCTGGTGGGCCTGGAAGACGGCAACCCGCTGGGCGATTCGCCCGATGGCGACACCGATCATCCCTTGAAAGGCTTCGTGGAGCGCGCCGTAGAGCGCATTTGCCAGCGCATTCCGGCCATGGAGAACAGTTACCTGCACACCGCGCACGGCGGCTACGATGGCTTGACCCCCGATCAACATCCCCTGCTGGGGCAGGCTGGGCCGCAGGGGTTCTACCTGCAATGCGGCATGAGCGGCACGGGCTTCAAAATCGCCCCGGCGGTGGGATTGTGCATGTCTGAGTTGATTTTGGACGGCGCCGCCAGGAGCGTAGACATTTCCATTTACCGCCCCGAGCGTTTTGCCGAAGGCAAGGAAATCAAGGGAAATTATCAGAGCATTTGGCGTTGAGGGATTTGTGATAAAATTGCGCCTGCAATCGCCCCCGTAGCTCAGTGGATAGAGCGTCGGCCTCCGGAGCCGAAGAGGACAGTTCGAGTCTGTCCGGGGGTATTCTCATCACGAGGTTGTGCGCCAGCAGTGATTCTGCTGGCATAATCATTGTAGGACGGCCTTTCCAAGCCGTCCTGGCAAGTAGTGCCGCGTTAGGTTAGATTTTGCGCTCCTGGGGACTCTTTGTTCGTTCTCCGTAGGATAGGCTTTCCAGCCTGTCTTTCCAGCTTGTCGGTCAGGTGGACGGTCTGGAAAGACCGTCCTACGTAAACGGTTCA
>DAOUCM010000144.1:0-1692 GCA_034431895.1 Anaerolineales bacterium | reverse complement strand
ATGACTGAACAGGCCATCCGCGTTTGGGAACTCGTTTCTGGCCGGGCAGATGAATTGCATTTGCCCGACTTGTCTAGTTTGGACGCCGTTACGCGCCAATTACCAGACGGCTTTTACAGCACCTTTCGCACCTACGATGAAGGGCGGCGCGTGGTGGGATTACGGGCGCATCTGGCGCGCTTGTATGCGCCGGCCCAGGAGCGAGGGCTGCACCCTGCTTGCAGTGAGGGCGCATTGCGGCAGGCCATGAACGACCTGTTGGCGGGTTATCGTCCGCAGGAAGCGCGTATGCGCATTGCGATGGATGGGTCAGGCGGCCGGATTTTCCTGGCTATCCAGCCGCTGAGGTTGCCGCCGGCAGAGGTTTACCAACGCGGGGTGCGCGTAGCCATTATGTACAACAAACATCGCAAAACGCCAACGCTCAAAACGACCGCTTTCATCGCCGAAAGTCAGGCCGAACGCGCTATTTTGGCCGAACGGTCTATTTTCGAAGGTTTGCTCACGAAAGGCGACCGCATCCTAGAAGGCATGACCAGCAATTTCTTTTATGTCTGGGATGGAGTGCTGGGTACAGCGGGGAGGGGGGTATTGCGCGGCGTCACCCGCGCAGTAATTCTGCGCCTCGCGCGGCGGGACTTGAGACTGCCTATCCGTTACCGCGCTTTGCGGATAGGCGAAATCTCATTTATCCAGGAAGCCTTCATTTGCAGTAGTTCGCGCGGCATCGTTCCGGTGACACAGGTGGATGAAGCCAGGATTGGCTCTGGGATGGTTGGGCAGGTGACGGGGAGTCTGATGCGCGCTTACGAGCGAGATGTCCTGCGGCGTGCCGAGGCCATTGTCTAGTCCCTTCCGTTGTTTCAGGGGACGCAATAGCATACCTGCTGATTGCTAAAATTGAAACAAATGGTTTGCCCGGTGCAGGCTTCTGGCGGGCCTTTGGCTTGGAAGGTGAGGCATGAGCCGGGTTCGTTGCCGCTGGGGGCAAAGCCAACTGCAATACGGCAGGAGTTGTCCAATTCAGCCAGGCCCTTGATGGGATAGAAGTTTTGCAACTCGATCAGCGCCGCGCCGGCCTGTTCGTGGGTTAGGTGGTCGTTGAAGTCGAATTCAGCCGGGTCGAGCGTCTCGCTGCCGGCCCAGGCGCCGATCATGTACGATGTGTCGCTGCCCAGCAGGGAGCGTTTGACAGTCAGTTGCACCGTCACGGCGTTGTCGGGCGAGAGGCGCGCCCAGGCCAGGTCGGGATCGTCGCCTTGGCCGTTTTCGACCAGCAAAGTTTCATAGCCGTTGCCATTACCGTTTTTGTCCGCTTCGACGGCGAGCGAACCACCGACATCGTCATCGGCGTCGAACCACGCCTGTACGCCTGCCACGCTCCATTCTTTGGAGGCTGGCTGAGAGACCAGCACGAGCCACTCGCCGCGCCCGTCTAGGTCACTGTCTATTTCGAAGGCATACCTGCCTGCGAGTTGACCGTTGTCGTCTGCGCCTTTCAACGTGATGACGGCGTAGATCCAATTGTCGTCTTCGTAGAAGGCTGTGTCTACGATATCCAGATAGGGATAATATTTGTCCATTGTATTGGCGTTGAAAGGACGCTCGTAGCGGCCGAAGGTGAAGCGGTCGCCGCCGGGAGCGCGCTTTTGGGCGGCTGTGGTGGAGGAATCGTGATCGCCAGCCTGGTTT
>DAOUCM010000143.1:0-1595 GCA_034431895.1 Anaerolineales bacterium | reverse complement strand
AACGGGCTGAGGCGCGCCGAAATCCTGACCCTGGCGGCTTCGGCGGAGCGCTATTCGGAACATCCACTGGCTGCCGCCGTCCGCGCGCTGGCGCAACAGGAAAACATTCCCCTGCTCGAACCGCAGGACTTCGGAGCCGTGCCGGGTCTGGGCGTGCGCGCCGTGATTCAGGGGCGGCAGATTGCGGTGGGCAACCGACGCCTGATTCCCGCTGCAGAGGCATCTCCCCTTGCCACCGAACTCGAAGCGCAGGGAAAGACGCTTTTGTTTCTGGAAATGGACGGTCAACTGGCTGGCATCCTTGCCGCGCAGGACACGCTGCGTCCCGAAGTCCCGCCTGCACTGGAAGCCGTGCGCGCGCTGGGCATTCGCCACATCGAACTGCTCACCGGCGATAACGAAAGAACCGCCGCCGCGCTGGCAGAAGCGCTGGGTATTGCCTGCCGCGCCAACCTTCTGCCTGAACACAAAATCGAGATCGTCAAGGACTATCAAGCGCGCGGACATACCGTCGTCATGGTCGGTGACGGGGTGAACGATGCTCCGGCGCTTGCCCAGGCAGACGTGGGAATTGCCATGGGCGCGGCTGGCACAGATGTCGCCATCGAAGCTGCTCCCATTGTGCTGATGCGCGAGGACTGGAATCTGGTGCCGCAGGTGTTGCGCGTTGCGCGGCGCACGATGCGGGTGGTCAAGATGAACCTGGCATTTACAACGCTCTACAACCTGGTGGGGCTATCGCTGGCTGCGCTTGGAATCCTGCCGCCTGTCCTGGCTGCAGCGGCGCAGTCTCTGCCCGATATTGGCATTATGGGAAATTCCGCCCGCCTGCTCAGGCAGAAATGAACCTGATTCTGAAAACACAGACAAAAGGTTACTTCGTCAGCGCCGTCCCGCAGTAAGGACAGTTCTGCCAGTCGGCCTGTACCGCCTTGCCGCAATTGGGGCAGGTGCGGGAAGCGCTCGGCGCGGGCAGGTTGCCGCTCACAGCGCGCATCAGCCAGACGATTCCCAGCACGGTCAGCGCCAGAAAGCCGAGCGGGATGAGCGCCATGAAGATCATGCCGATCCAGCCGAAGGGCGCGAAACCCCATCCCATCATGCCGGGACCCATGCCCCAGCCACCGTAGCGGCCATAGCCGCCCCAGCCGCAGCAGCCGCCGTGCCACCAGCCCCAGCCGCCAAATGCAAAGCCCAGAACGAACAGAACAGCGAGAACACCGAGTACACCGAGAATCCAGAAGAGAATCTTTTTCATGGTTACCTTCCTTGACTCCTCTGCAAGAAGGCTGAACATTACCAACCAAAAAGTGACCCAGCTCGCCGCCAAGGGGGCAGGAGCGGGCGGTGGAAAAGCGAAAAAAGAAGATCGGCAGCCTTTGCGAGGGCCTTTTTTGCTTGATTGTTGCTCTGTTCTTCCTGATTTTGTTGGGTTTCCCCCTTTTTCTGCGCTATCAGATAACGGTGGATTTGCCGCACGTTGCTTACGGCGGCCGAACCAATCACCAGACTTGCGGCTCGGAAAAGCCCTCGTACCGGTAGTTTCCCTGCGGGGAAAGGATGCTTCACGCTGCGCACAATGGCTTCGACGGCAG
>DAOUCM010000142.1:0-16575 GCA_034431895.1 Anaerolineales bacterium | reverse complement strand
CGGTGAAAACGATGATGGGCAGGACGGTCAGGGCGTTGCAAATCGCCCGTCAACGTGATGAGGGTCTCTTGGGCGCGCTTTGCCAGCAGCGACAGAACCGTCAGTTGCGTGGGGTTGAATTCGTCGAAGCCAGAGACGGCCAGGTAACGGGTATCCCTCCCAAGGTCTGGGGTTGATTCGAGCGCAATCGCCGCCAGCCAGCCGCGCCCCTCGTTGTCTGCCCAGTTTTCCCTTTGCAGCCAATCCTGGTAGGCGGAGTAAACCAGGGCAATCTCTTCCAACCGCGCACCCATCCCTTTGACGGAGGCGGAAAAATGGTCGGGGAAGATGCGAGCGCGTTTGAGTTCTTCGATCGTGTTGCGAAGTCCTGCAATGAAGCCAGGTTTGGCGCGCAACGCCGCGTAATAGCGCATTTCCCCCTCTCCCTTTGGGAGAGGATCAGGGTGAGGGCGGCACAGGTCATCCACGAGGGAACGAAGCAGGCGAATCCGCACCGGGTCGGGCAAGAGCGGAATGGGGCTGCCGGCGCGGGTCAGGATTTCGGCGTATAACGTGTGAAAAGTGTGGACTTCCACCCCCAGCGCGCCGCCCGCCGCCGAGAGACGCTTGCGAAAGTGATTTGCCTGAATGGAGTTGGGAACGACGACCAGGACAGGCGCGAGCGGTTCACGCAACAAGAGAGCGTGAATCTGCTCGATGACGAATTGGGTCTTGCCGTGACCCGCCGGGGCAAGGAGCAAGCGAGGCATACCTTACTCATCCACTTGACGAAGGATTTCCTCCATGACTTGCTGACTGAGGCTGAAGCCGTTTTTACGAAGTAATTCCAATTCAGGCTTGAGCGCAGAAAGAAATCCCATTTGTCTGGCTTTGAGCAAAATGCCTAACGTGCCAATTTTCTGCTGGTTAAGTTGAGCCAATTTACGCCTGCCCTTGCGCTCATCCATCAAAACCCAATCTGCGTTGATTTCACGCGCCAACACAATCGTTTCGGCTTCCCCCAAATCAAGTTCATCCAAGAGAATGTCAACCGCCAGCCTGTCCTTGACAGCAACAACCTTTATCCAGTCAGCAGCAAGGATTTCCTGTTTTGCGCCGCCAGCCTCACGACCTGCAATTACAGATTCATCGTACACTGCCCGCGGGATGATAATTTCGCCAAAGAAACGCCGTAGTAAATCGAAACGATGGATAGCAGCCAGCCCAATCAGAGGTGTGGTGTTCGAGACGACAATCATGGAAGTTCTTGGGCTTCGATGCGGTTGGCAGAATTGATTTCTTCACTTAACTCTTCGGCGGAGTAGTTGACGTATGCGATACCGTGTTTTCGTAAAAGGGCCAGGAAGTCAACGCGGCTGATGTTCAAGAGACGGGCGGCTTTGCCAGAGGAAACTTGTCCTTCGGTAAAAAGGGAAATTGCAACCCACTCGGAAACGCGACGCTGAATATCGTCCCTGCTCAATCCTAGTTGCAGGATGTCGAATGGCAAGCGGACTTCGAAAGTGGTTTCGGTCATGAAAATAACTCCTGAAGAACAAGCGCGTCAAATCTGCCAATCTTCCATTTGCAAACCGGGGATGCGGCCAAATTCTTGCGTATTGTGCGTGACCAGGGTGACTTTGTTTGCCAGCGCAATGGAGGCAATCAACAAATCGTTTGGGCCGATGAGGTTTCCCTGTTTTTGCAGCAGTGCGCGCAAACGGCCATATTCTTCAGCGGCAGAGTCGTCGAAGGGCAGGGATGTAAAACGCTGAAAAAATCTGGCTAACAACATGAGATTGGCTTCACGTTGGTTGCTTTTGTATGCGCCATGATACAGTTCTGCCTTGACAACCGAGCAGACCACAACTGCTTGAGGAACGAGGCGGGCAAGTTTCCGGGCAATGGGGGTATCCCGTTCGTTCAACAATTCGATGCAGGCATTTGTATCGAGCAGGTAGGTCATTTGAGTTCATCCCGTGTTTCATATTCGCCTTGCGGCTCACGCACGAGAGGTTCTCCCTGCCAGCCGCCTATCACTTCCGTAAAAAAACCTGGCGGCCAATTCGAATGTTTTTCGAGCGGGTCAACCACCAGCACCACTTCCACTTCTGTATTGGGCATTCCAATCGGCGTCTCCAATCTCAGGATGCCGTTTTCGTCAATTCTCGAACGCAGGGTCAAACTTTGCATGGCGACCTCCTTATCAGCGCGAGGTAAATCTTGCGCTGCCCAATTATACCTTTGTCTTTGCGCTTTGTTCCTGCGCCAATGTGACCAACTCTTTGACGGCTTCGAGCAGCGCCGCGCCCGTTTTGGCGGACAGGGGAACCGCTTCTTCCCCCGCTTCGGGCGGGGAAGTCAAATCTCGAACCTGCGCCAGCCGTTGAGACAACTCGACTGAGAGATGCCCGGCTTCGACCAGTTGGGATTGGACGAGGCGCGGGGAGGGCAAATCGGAGGAGGGGTCGCGGTCGGTATGCAGGGCGAGCAAGGAGGTCAAGCCCCATCCGAGGGCTTCGCGCAGGGGACGAGTCATCTCTTCGGGGAAGTCGCCTTTGAGCAGCAACTCTGCCAGGGCAAGGCGTTTCTCGGCAAAGGCAAGGCCTTCGGCAGCGCGTTTGCGGCGCACAGACGGCAAGTCGGTTTTGCGCGCTGGGGCGGGGACGCTCTCGGCGCGGTAAGCCACATCTTCGGGCGCGGGCTCGGCAGCCAGGGCCGGGACGAACGAAGCCAGCGACTGGAATCCTTCAGTGTCCATCAGGTATAGTTGCGGCAGGCTCTCGGTAAAGTATTCGGACAGAACGGCCTCGACGGCGGGCCGCAACTCGGCGGGTGCGCCAGAGACGACCACGATGACGCCTTCGCCGGTCGCGCCGGGCATGTAGGGCGCCTTGCGGACGAGCAGGATGCGGTTCGGGAGGCGGTCGAGCAGCAAATCGGCGAACCCGCTCAAGGTCGGGAGTGAAGCGGGTATCTCTGCAGACGGAATCTCCGCCTCACCCTGCGGGTACTCCGCGGGCGTTGGAGCCGCCGGCGCGAGAGCAAGTTCCACTTCGGCAGGGGGCTTCAACAGGTCGCCCAGTTTTTGCAGCAGGCTTTGTCCCATGTCGGCAAATTTGATGGCGGTCGGAGATTCGTCCGTGCCGAAGACGGTGGCAAAGACGTTTTTCTTGGCGGCCAGGGTGTCCAACATGCGCTCTTCGATGGTGTCTTTAGCGATGAGGTTGATGACCTGCACCGAGGAGGGTTGACCATGACGATGGGCGCGGGCGATGCGCTGTTCGAGCACGGCGGGATTCCAGGGCAGGTCGAGGTTGATGACGAGCGAGGCGGCTTGCAGGTTGAGCCCGACGCCACCCGCATCAGTAGAAAGGAAGACGCGGCAGTCAGGATCGTCGAAGAATTTTTGGATGAGCGCGCCGCGTTTGGCAGAGGGGACATCGCCCGTCAGTTTGACGTAACCGAGGCCGACGCGCTGGAGGATGGGTTCGGTGAGTGCCAGCATGTTCGACCACTGGCTGAAGATGACGGCTTTGTGTCCGTTGCTGGCGATTTCTTCGGTGAGGATTTCATCGAGTTCGGTCAGTTTGGGCGCGGTCTTTTCGCTGTCTTCGATTTCGATTTCCTTGTCATGCAGCGCGAGGGCGTTGCAGATGAGGCGCATTTTGACCAGGCTCATCAACAGGATTTCATGTTCCTTGGGCGTGAGCGGCCGCTGCTTGGCTTTGGCGAGCAGTTTGGCGACGGTCTCCTGAAACTCGCGGTAGGCTTTCCATTGCGGGTCGGTCATCTCGACGAAGAAGTTGTTGTCCACGCGCTCGGGCAAGTCTTTGAGGACTTCGTCGCGGGTGCGGCGCAGGACATGCGGCTTGATGAGGGCACGCAGTTGGTCCATGTTTTTGTAGCCGAGAACCTTGTACGTGCCGCTCTCGCGTCTCTCGAGTTCGTAGAAGCGGTCGTTGAAGTACCACAGGGGTCCCAGAATGCGCGGGTCGAGGAATTGGAAGATGCTGTAGAGTTCGTCAATGCGGTTTTCGAGCGGCGTGCCTGTCAGAACGAAGGCATAGCGGCTCGGCAGGGACTTGACCATCATGGCAGTCTTGGCGCGCCAGTTCTTGATGCGCTGGGCTTCGTCGAGGATGATGAGGTCGGGGCGCAGTTTGAGCAATTCGTCCAGGTCGTGGCGGACGAGTTCGTAGTTGATGATTTTGAAGAAGGAGGGCTGACGGTAGAGGTCACGGCGGGCAGCCAGATTGCCTTCGACTACGACAACGGAGAGGGCAGTGAAACGGCGAATCTCGCGCGCCCATTGATGCTTCAAGGAAGCCGGGCAGATGACCAGGGCGGTTTGGATGTCGCGCAGTTCTTTGAGGAGCGCGGAGGCTGCGATGGCTTGCACGGTTTTACCAAGGCCCATGTCGTCTGCCAGCATGGCACGGCGGCCAAAAGCCAGGTGCATGGCGCCTTCTTCCTGGTAGGGGTAGAGTTTGGTGGACAGCACGTCGAAAGTGCGGCGTCCGCTTTTGACTTGTTCGAGGAACCATTCTTTTTGCCGCGCCACTTCTTCGCGGTCTTGCAGCAGGGCAAGGTGTTCGTGAACCGCTTCGGTCACACGGATGAGGGAACGCTCGCGGGCCGGCAGGGATTCGATCTCCGCTAGAAGCGAGGGCAGCACCTGGAGGGGCTCGCCAGTCAAAAGTCCGGACGAATCGAAGTAGGGGGCAAGCAAGTCTCTGACGCGGGCGTTTTCGGGAAGCGGAAGGGCAGCGCGCACGGTCACGTCCATGCCGTGATGCAGGTAGATTTGCGTCCCCTTGGGGCGTTCGGCGGCCAATTCTTTCAGTTTTTCCCCATATTCCTTTTCGAGGTAAATCAAGACGCCCTCGATGTGCTTGCAGGTGCCGATAAGGTTGTTCTTGTAATCGGGACAGGTGCAGGAGTTGTGCAGTTCGTCGAGCGAGCGGATTTCGACGCGGTAGGATTTCTTGGAAACCGAACTGACTTCGAAAACGCTGAAAACGGGATGGTTGCCCTTGTTGACGATTTTGAGAATCTCGGCGCGGGCGCGCTCGCGGCGGCGTTCGATTTGTTCCTGGATGTCGGTAGTCATGGGAAGACTCCAAAACCAAAAGGTTGATGGGATTGTTTTTGCGGATTATACTTTATCCTGACTTCGGGATAAACCTTCGAACCGTCCCGAAGGCTCGATTTTGCCCATACAATTGCTCTAAAAAGCCTTCGGGACGGTTATCCCGAACTGGCGTTACTTTAAGCCGCTGTAAAAACCCATAATCTTTTCCCCTGGGGCGCTGCGGCAAGCGGCAGCGCTCAAGAAGATCACTCATGCCCATCTATCCCGATTACGTCTACCAAACCCTTGCCCGCGCCCGCCAAATCGGTCAATGGTACTGCGGACAGGCCGACGCCGCGGCGCTGTGTTTCGACATCCTGGCGCTTTTCCCCGATTGTAAAGAAGCCAGCGACCTGGTCTACGAGCTCTTCTGCGACGAGTGGTGCATCTACGACATGCGTGTCGCAGTGCAACAACAGGTGGAGGAGTGGGATGACCGCCCCTCCGAACAACGCCGCAGGCTGGCGCTCTCCTTTCGCATCATGAGCCGCTGGGAGGGGTGGGAACGCGAGCACGAAGACGGTCACGATGAGGAGCGCGAAGGTACGACGGATGTCTTCCACATTCTGGAAGACGGCAAGATGGAATTGATCAACGCCTATTGTCTCGGCGACGACGAATGCACCGACTATGCCTGGACGATTTTCGCCGAAGCGGTGAAGAAGACCAGCAAACCCGAAATGACGCTGTTCTGGATCGGCAAGCAATACGCCGACCTGGGCTTCTTTGCAGACGCGGCGGAGGTATTGGGCGAATTGTGTTCGCGCTTCGATAATCCCGATGCGCGCAGGCTGCTGGCCGAAGTTGTCTGGTGGCGCGATAATGCCCACCGCATCCCCTGGATTCCACCCGCAGGCGACGGCTCGCGCTACGACCGCATCATCAAGTGCATTGACCCCGACGCGCCGACCACCCAGGAACAGATCGCCCTGTGCCGCACGGAGAATCACATCGAGCGAACGCAAAAATACAAGCCAAGTATCGCCTCCAATCTTGCGCATCTCTTCGCCCCCGTCATTCCCGAACCGAAAGAGGCCCCTACCCCCAGCCCCGTGGATTGGAGTTTCCTCGACGCGGACGACGGTCAGCCCGGCGAACCCGCCGATTGGGTCAAGAAACAAATGAATTTGATGCGCAGGGAATTTCCAGGCGAAGACATGCAAGAGATTTTCGACGAGATGATGTACCGCCACCGCTGGACGCGCAACATCGAGCCGCCCTCCACCCCCAAGAGGTATGACCCCAACGAACCGCCGTTCGATCCCCCCGATATGGGATACGACCTCGAAGGAGAGTAACGTTCGAAATTATGAACATTCTCCACGCACACTATCAGCCGCCGCAAGCGCCCCATGAAGCGGGTGGCTTGTTGTTCTGGGCGGAGACCTCCGACCTGCCGGCGCCCAAGGGCAGGCGTACCGCGCCAAAGTCAAAGCCCCGGCCGCATCCATTCTGTCTAAACACGGACACCCTCGAAAATGTCCTGAATCTGCATAGCGTGGCGAAAACTGTTGCCCTGCGCTTGCCCGCTGTCAAAGGGATTCCCCTGCCTTCGCCGCAACTCGTCCACAACTGGAATGTGGATTTCGAGAATCCCGAACTGATGCCCTTTCTGGTGAACGGGATTTGGACGCCGCCAGCCGAGGCTGTTCCTGTGCTGTTGGCTTTTGCCTCTCAAGCGGACGCTTCACTCTCCCCTGCGCCTGATTTCCGTTTCTGGAGTATGGCCGCCGCCTTGGCCCTGGAAACACTTGCTGCCCACAAGCTTGTCCCTGTGGTGGTGACGGGCGACAAGAATTTCTACGCCCGCTGGCTGCCTGTGCTGGACGCCCCCAAAGATGCAGCACGCTTGAAGCAACTCGAAGCTGCCATGCCGCCTGTTTGCCGTGCCGCCCTCACGCCCAGCACCTCTCCTGCCGAGGCCTCGCCGCGCACCCTGCTCACCAGTTTCCTCGACACTTTCTGCGATGCGCTGGCGCGGCAATGGGGCAAATCGGCTGCGCCAAAGTTGTATGACGATTCGCCTGCCGCCAGTTGGCTCAAAGCGTTGTTCAGCGACGAGGCGCTCATCCAGGCCTCGCCGGCGCAACTAAAGAATCTGGCTGCCAGCCATAAAGCCTGGATGCGCAACCTGCACGTTGCAGGCGACGCAGCCTTCCGTGTCGCTTTCCGGCTCGAAGCCCCACCTACTTCCAACGAACCCTGGCTGTTGCATTATCTCATCCAAGCCAAAGATGACCCTAGTTTATTGATCCCCGCTGCTGAAGTCTGGAAAAGGACCAAAGGCGTATTGACTCATCTGGGTCATCGTTTCGAACAGCCTCAGGAAAAACTGCTGACAGGCTTGGGTTACGCGGCGCGCTTGTTCCCACCGGTGACCGAAAGCCTGAAAAGCAAACGCCCCACCCACTTGACGGTGGATATTCAGGGGGCGTACACCTTCCTGCGCGAGACCGCTCCCCTGCTCGAAGGGGCCGGTTTTGGCATTCTTGTCCCCCCCTGGTGGAACAAAAAAGGCGCCCGGCTGGGCGTCAAAGTCAAGATGAAATCGCCAGGCAAGGACATTGTCAAAGGCCACATGGCTTTCGAGAATCTGGTCAACTACCAGTGGAGGTTGTCGTTGGGCGAGACCGAATTGACCGAAGCCGAGTTCAAGGCGCTGGCAGCATTGAAGTCGCCGTTGGTACAAATTCGCGGCCAATGGGTCATGCTAGACGCTGAACAAATCGAAGCAGCCATCCAATTTTGGGAAAGTCATCCACTCGAAGGCGAGATGTCGCTGCTCGAAGCCATGAAACTGGGATTGGGCGGCGAAACGACGGCCGGCGGTTTGCCCATTGACGAGGTCGAAGCGGATAGCTGGCTGTCTGAGTGGCTGGCAAAGTTCGAGCAAGGCGGCAAACTCGAACAGCTACCGCAACCCGAGGGCCTGCAAGGTCAATTGCGCCCCTATCAGCGGTACGGCTACTCGTGGCTGGCTTTCCTGCGCAACTGGGGCGTAGGCGCCTGTCTCGCAGACGATATGGGACTGGGCAAGACCATCCAGACGATTTCCTTGCTGCTGCGTGAGAAAGAGGCCAGGGGGAAATTCCCTGCACCCGTCTTGTTGATTGCGCCCACCTCAGTAGTGACCAACTGGGAGCGGGAAATCGGCAGATTCGCCCCCCAGTTGAGAACCTACGTCCATCGGGGAGCGAGCCGCTCGAAGGGCGAAGAGATTCGCCAGGCAGTCGAGGATCAGGACGTGGTGCTGACCAGTTATCCGGTCGCCCGCCTGGACGCAGAAATCCTTCAGTCCATCCAATGGCTGGCGGTGATTTTGGACGAGGCGCAAAACATCAAGAATCCCGAAGCGAAGCAAACGCAAGCCATCCGCAAGATGCGGAGCGAGTTCCGCCTTGCGCTGACCGGTACACCCGTAGAGAATCGTCTCTCCGAGTTGTGGTCCATCATGCACTTCTTGAACCCCGGCTATCTGGGCGCGCGCAAGTCGTTTCGCGAGAACTTTGCCATCCCTATCGAGCGCTATCACGACGAACAGGCCATCCAGCAATTGAAGCAGTTGACGGCGCCGTTCATCCTGCGCCGTGTCAAAACCGATCCGCGCGTGATTTCGGATTTGCCCCAGAAAGTGGAAATGAAAGTGTATTGTACCTTGACCGAGGAGCAGGCCACGTTGTACGAGGCTGTGGTGCAAGATGCAATGAAGCAAATCGAAGAAGAAGAGGGTATCAAACGGCGGGGGCTGGTACTGAGCATGATGATGCAGTTGAAGCAGATTTGCAATCATCCGGTGCAGTATCTTCATCAGGCGGGCAGGACAGGTGTGGACCTCGCTCTGGACCATCGCAGCGGCAAACTGGAACGACTGGGCGAACTATTGGAGGAAATCCTGGCAGAAGGCGACCGCGCCTTGCTCTTCACGCAGTTTGCCGAGATGGGCGAAATGCTGGCGGAATATTTGCCCCGGGCCTTTGGCGCAGCGACCCAATTTTTGCATGGCGGCACGCCCGCCAAGGTGCGCGACCAGATGGTGAGACGTTTCCAGGAGGATGAACACGCCCCGCCTATTTTCATTTTGTCCCTCAAAGCAGGCGGCACGGGCTTGAACTTGACGCGCGCCAACCACGTTTTCCACTTCGACCGCTGGTGGAATCCGGCTGTCGAAGACCAGGCCACCGACCGTGCCTTCCGCATTGGACAAAAGCGCAATGTACAGGTGCATAAATTCGTCACCACAGGAACGCTTGAAGAGATGATTGACGACATGATCGAATCCAAGAAGGGATTGGCCCAAGCAGTCGTCGGATCGGGTGAGAATTGGTTAACCGAATTGAGCACGGATGAATTGCGCAAGTTGGTAACATTGAGAAAACAATAAGGGTAACCTCTCGGAGCAACCATGCCCTACGATTACTACTACAAACCGACCAAAGCCATTCGCACCAAAGATGGCATCAAAGCCCAAAGCCAACGCGGCGAGTTTGCCAAGAACTGGTGGGCAAAGCGATGGATTGCTGCGCTAGAGCGGCTGATGGATTCTGGCCGCCTCAGACGCGGACGAAATTATGCACGCCAGGGGCAAGTGCTTTCGATTGACGAGACTCCCGGCGGCATCACCGCGCAGGTGCAAGGTTCCATGTGGATGCCCTATAAAATCAGCATCAAAATCAAACCTTTGAGCGATGCAGAATGGGAAAAGGTAATTGACGCGCTGGCCGAACAAGCCATTTTCAGCGCCCAATTGCTGGCAGGCGAGATGCCGCAAGATATCGAACAGGCTTTCCAGGCAGCAAAGGTCAGCTTGTTCCCCTCCGAGCGAGGCGATTTGACGACCGATTGTTCGTGCCCTGATTATTCCAATCCGTGCAAACACATCGCTGCTACACATTACATTTTGGGCGAACGCTTCGACGAAGACCCCTTCCTGATTTTCCGCTTGCGCGGGCGCACACAAGAACAAATCATGCAAGAACTGCGCAAGCGGCGCGCCGCCGAGGAGCAGACGGCAATCGCAGAGGACGAGGAAGTGGAAGAAGTCGAAGTCGTACCGCCGCTGGAAGAGCAAATGGCTCATTTTTGGGACCTGGGCGCCCCGCTGGAAGGTCTGACTGTGTCCATTCGTCCGCCTGCGATCGAGATGCCATTGCTCAAACGGCTGGGGGAGGCAAATTTCGTCCCCGAGCCAGGCATACAAAAATGGCTGTCTGCCGTCTATCGAACTATCAGCCACACAGCCATTCGCACCGCCTTCGAAGATACCCAAAGCCCCTAACCTGGATAAACCTGAAAAGTTCACCACCTCCCCTGCAGGGGCATAGGCGCAAAGTTCACGAAGAAAGCCTTTGTGGTCACAAAGAAAACCTTCGAGTTCTCTGTGTGTACTGTGGTGAAAATTCTTGTCCCCTGGCCTGATGCCAGTGCAGGCAAAAAGCAAGTATTTCGTTTTTGAAGTGCAATCACGACTATAATGTCCTTCTATGCCCATCCTTGCCATTGCATTGCTCTTCGTTTCTGCAGCAATGCACACTTCATGGAACCTGCTCCTGAAACAATCCGAAGATAGATTCCCCGCTACCTGGTGGACGACGGTAACAGGCGGCGTTTTCTCTCTGATTGTCTTGTTGTTTGTCGGTTTGCCTCCGCGAGAAGTCTGGCTGTTGGCGCTGCTCAGCGGTTTTCTCGAAGCGGTCTACTTTCTGCTGTTGACCGGCGCATATAACAGCCAGGATTTCTCGCTGGTCTACCCCATTGCACGCGGCGCAGCACCCGGCTTGTTAGCCATCTGGTCCGTGCTGTTCTTGGGTGAGGCGCCCACCCTGGCAGGCGCGCTCGGCTTGGGAATGATCGTCGGGGGATTGATGCTTCTTGGCTCCACCAGCCTGCTCAAAGCCAAAATGGGAAAGATGCCCACGACAGGGATTCTGCTGGCCCTGGCGACGGCGTGCATCATCTCGTTCTATACCGTTGTAGACGGGGCGGCGGTTCGACTCAGCCCGGCTGTGCGCTATGGGCTCTCGATTTTCGTCTTCACCCCCCTCTTCGTCTCGCCGTTCGTGTTACGCAACTACGGCTGGCCTCGCCTGATCAGCGCCTGGCGCACAGGCTACAAGCGTTTCCTGGTGATTGGAACGATTGGAACAAGTGCCTACTTGATTGCCCTGTTGGCCTATTCTTTTGCACCGCTCAGTTATTCGGGCGCTATTCGGGAAGTCAGTGTGGTAATGGGAGCGTTTGCAGGCTGGAAATTCTTGGGAGAGCCTATGGGCGGCTTGAGAATCTTGAGCGCAGCGGTCATCTTTGCAGGGATTCTCGTCATCGTCGTGTTTGGTTAGAGGAAAATACCTTCTTTGCGGCGCTATCGAGAAGCAGAAGCGCCATCGAGAGCAACCCCACGTGCCATTGGACGTTGACCAGCGCGGCATGTCGTTCCACATCCAGGGCGTCGCCATGCCACGTCAAGTAAAGGTGAGGAAGACTCAAGAGGAAAAACAAGAGGGGAAGGCCGTATTGTCCCTGGCGGCGGAAGAGCGCCATGCCAAGACTTGCAGCAATCACAAGCAGAGAAAGCCAAAAATACGCCCAAAACCATACAATCGGGTACAGCCATTCGTTGAGTGCAGAGGGCAAAAGTGGGAAGTAATTTTCGATGGGAATCACCTTGAAATAATCGGCCGCCAGCAAACGCTGGATATTCTCCCAGGGCGATAGAATGAGATAAGCAGGATGCGCAAGCAAGAACCTGACATATACTTTTGGCGCATCCTGGAACAGCCAACGGGAAAATTTTCTCAACTTGGGATCGTTGACGACGGCAAAGTCGTTGCTGATGGCCCATTTCCCACTCAAGGCCAGCAGTTCGGGCGGAGTTGGCATGCCGTTGTGAGCAAAGAAAGCCAGGTATTCTGGTTCGGGTAAGATACGCATGGTAATGACCTCTGCCATGGGCAGCGCCCAGCGCGGCAGGCGGTATGCAGAAGCCAGCCGCTGGTTGACGAAAAAAGCAATCAGAATGCACAGCATCAACAGCCAGTACACCCTGAACGTACGGCGCAGAAAACCAGCCAGCAGCAATACGCCAGCAACCCATAAGCCCAGGTAAGTGTGCGTCTCACGGACGCTCATCCACAGCACGAAGCCCACCATCAAAAAGAAGAAAGTGCGCCACCGCCAGCGCTGATGCAACCGCAGGAACAACGTCAGCAAGAGGATCATGCCAGAAATCGAGAGCGACTCGCTCAAGACAGCATGATTCCACACCTGAACGGCGGGCGTCAGGCTAAAAGCCAGAATGGCGCTGTAAGACAATACTTTGACCCAGCGGTTTTGCAAAGAATGGAGGAGAGTCCAGGCCAGTCCCAGCCAGGCGGCGGCAGAGAGGGCAACCTGAAAGAGATTGATGGCCGTTAGCGAGCCTCCCCATAATTTATAGATAAGCAGGATGCCCCACGGCCGCCGTTCCGAGAAAAAAGCCGCATCGTCAAGAGGCAGGCTGGCGCCATACAAGTAATCCTCGCTGTCGGCAAACAAATTGGCCGACGGGACTCGGAGGCACATGTATCCCTGCGCTGCCAGGTAAAGCGCAGCGAGGACCAAAAGAAGCCAGAACGTTCCTGCCTGGATGGGGAAAATGCGCTCTTGTTGTTCGATGGGAAAGAAATTCGTCCAAGCGCGAATCAGGAGGCGGCGAAAGGCAATGACCACGAACAGCCAGGCCTGAGTCACCGCTGCCATGATCCATAGGAAAAGCGGAAACGCCCGCCTGTAATACGGCAAAAACGTCTCTTCCTGCGACAGCCAGATAAACATCCCGCCCGTCAACAGAAAGACAAGGGTGGCAACAACCAACAACGCGCTTGCGTTGCCAGGCTGGCTGCTCAGATTCAGCCAAAAAGCCATCTTTTTTGGCCTGGAGAAAATCCCCCTCAGCAAGGCCAGACTCCCCATGAAAAGGACAAATGTCGAAACGAGGACAACCCAACGCAGGGGAGAATAATTCAAGAACAGCCTGCTCTGCTCTTCGGAGGGTTGGAGCGCCAGCCAAAGCAACGTCCCCAGCCCCTCCAGGGCAGTCACAGCTGACCACCCCAAGAGAAAGCGCGCAAGAGACCTGTATTCAGGCGGATAGGGGGAAAATTCCGCAAATGACATCCCTGCTCTGCTCGACCGTCGCCTCGAAAGTCTTGCTCATCGTTTCGCCAGAAACGCTTTGACGCCCTGACGATGTTCTTGGCGCTGCCGCGCGATCTCTTGCAAGTGGGCCTCGTAATCCAGCGTCTCTTCGAGGTTGGGTAGGACAGTCTTGTTGAACAGGCGCTTGGTCAGCCCATACGCCCCCAACGGACCAGACGCCAGCCGGTCGGCAAATTCGTCTGTTTCTGCCTCCAGGCTGGATTCGGCGGTCACGCGGTTGACCAATCCCCACGCCAGAGCCTGCGCAGCGGTCATCGGCTGATTGCTGAAGGTGAACTCGGTGGCACGCCCCAGCCCAATCAGCGCCGGCAGGAACAGCGAAACCGCCGAATCCGGCACCAGCCCCAGGCCGGTAAAGCCAACCGTAAAAGTCGCCGTCTCAGCGGCCAGGCGCACGTCGCAGGCCAGCGCCACACCCAGCCCCGCGCCCGCTACGGGGCCATGGATGGCCGCAATGACAGGTTTTTCCAGGCGGCGAATTTGCAGGATGAGCGGATTATAGGTCTTTTGCAAATGCTCGCGGTAAGAAACGTTCTGGCTCTGCGCGGCCAACATCTCGGTCACGTCTTGTCCGGCACTAAAGGCGCGCCCGGCGCCCGTCAACACCACGCAGCGCACTTGCGAGTCTCGGGCCGCCTGCTTGAGCGCCTCTTGCAGTTCGACAATCATCTCGAAGTTGAAGGCGTTGGCGCGCTCGGGACGGTTTAGGCGAATCGTCAGCGTAGCAGATCGAAGGTGGGTAAGAAGCGTGGTCATCTCTCGACCCTAACGAAAGACCGGGCCCTTCGACCCGGTCGCATTCTACTGATCCACATCGTCTTCAGCGTCGTCACCGGAATCCAGTTCGTATTCCACCTTTTCCCGGTCCAGATAGACCCACAGCAGCAAGACATGGCCGTCTTCGGTTTCCACATTGCGAGCCGCCAGGATGGGAGCAGTTTGCTCCATTCCCTGGTCGTTGCGGTAATGCAAACGAATAGGCTGACGCTCGTGCCAGGCGCGATAACAACGCTCCACCAGCGCCGGACCGTTGAAAGTGCGCAAACGGGTAAGCGCAGGGACAGAATACTGCGGGCCTTCGTACAAGCCCAAGGCCCAAGCCTCATGGACATGCTCGAAAATAGGCGGTGGGCCTTCGATGATGGTAATTTTATCTTCCATGTTTTCAACCTTTATGCGGCGGTATGATACCACAAAAGCCTTGTATAATCATACCAGGAGTCGAATATGTACAAACTTGTAATCTTTTTCCTGCCGCCCTTTTCCTGGAGCGGCTTCGAAGGGGGCTGGCAAAAATTCCTCGGCCTGGCCGAGCAAATGCCGGGCCTGCGAAAAGAAGTAGTCAGCGACATAGACGAAAAAGTGTTTGGCTCGCCCGAGGTGAACTACAGGAAAATTCATGAGTTGTACTTCGATTCGCGCGAGGCACTCGAAACCGCCCTCAACTCCGAGGCCGGGCAAAAAGCCGGCCAATGGCTGCATACCTTCACTCAGGGACGTTTCCTGCTGGTCATCGCCAAACACATGGAAGCCACACCCGACCAGTTCAAGAAGCCTCAGCCAAACCCTGCAACATCGCCCTGACCCATCCCGGCCCGCCATAGACCAAACCGGTATAGACTTGGATCAGCGCCGCCCCCATGTCCAGGCGGCGCTTTGCGTCTTCGAGACTCATGATGCCGCCCACGCTGACGACAGGGACGCGCCCATTCACGCGGCGGACGATTTTTCTCAACATCGCTTCGCTCTGGACCCGCAACGGGCTACCGCTCAATCCGCCTGTTTCGGTCCCGTATTTCGACCGCAGACCCCCGCGCGCCAGCGTGGTGTTCGTGGCAATGACGCCATCCATATCGGTTTCGAGGATGACCTCCAGCGCGTCTTCGAGTTCTTCATCGCTCAAGTCAGGGGCCAGTTTGACCAAAATCGGCTTTCGGACGCTCCACCCTGCACGCTCGAGGCTGCACGCGCGCAGCAAGTTTGCGAGCATGGCCCTGCCCTGCAAGCGGCGCAAGCCAACCGTGTTTGGCGAGGAAATGTTGATGGTGAGATAATCCGCCAGCGGCGCAAAAGCCCTCATCAATCCGATATAGTCTGTGGCGGCCTCTTCGAGCGGCGTGTCCTTGTTCTTGCCCAGATTCACCCCTACCCTCACCGCGCAGGGGCGGCGCATTCTGGACAAACGATGACCGACGAACCTCATCCCCCGGCCGGGAAAACCCATACGGTTGATGAGCGCCTCGTCTTCCACCAGCCGAAAGAGGCGCGGTTTGGGGTTGCCCGCCTGCGGGCGCGGTGTGACCGTTCCGACCTCGATGTGACCAAAGCCCAACGCCGCCAGCCCTTGCACGGCCAGGGCATCTTTGTCATAGCCGGCGGCCAACCCAATCGGGTTCTTGAAACGCAGGCCAAAGGCTTCTACCGGCTTGTCTGGCGCGGCAAACGTCCTTTGCAGCAACCAGAGCGCGGGCGGGAAAGCCTGCGCCAACCGCAAAGCGGTCAAGGTAAGCGCGTGCGCCCGTTCGGCATCGAGACGAAAAAGCAGAGGACGCAGTCGTTCATACATGCGGCAAGTCCAACAGCAAAACTTCGGCCAGCAAACGAGGGTTGACGTTATGCTCCAGGCGTTCGATAGACACTTCGAGATTTTGCGCCTGCTGACGCGCGCGGTTCAAGTCGAGTTGACCACTCAGGGCCTCGATTTCAGCCTGGCGGTCTATGTTGGCAAGGGGGGCCGAGGCCCCGCTGGCGCGCAGCAGCACATCCCGCCAGTAAGAAAGCCACACCAGGAGCGCCTGTCGCATGGTTTCTTTGTCTCTGGCAAGTTTCTCGGCATAAGCAAACTTTTCCACGCGCGAGGCAGACAACAGGCGTAGCAAGTCGTCTAGCCGCGCCTGACGCGCCTCCAACAAGGCGGGGTCATCCGCCAGGCGCAGCGCATAGCCCGGCCGCCCGCCCGAAACATGCGCCAACAGACGCGCCTCACTGCTCTCTAAGCCTCTACTCTCTAATCCTCTTTCCAGAACCTCGACTTTCAATGGCCGCAAGCGCAGCGTCTCGCAGCGGGAAACGATGGTGGGCAGCAGTTGCTCGGGGGCGTCGGCGGTCAGCATCAAAACAGCATGGGCAGGCGCTTCTTCCAGCGTCTTGAGCAGGGCATTGGAGGCCGAATCGTTGGCCTCCTGGAAGCGCAAAAAGAGCGCCACGCGGTATTTTGCCTGATACGGCTTGAGAGCCAGCGAGCGGCGGACTTCGCGCACCCACTCCAC
>DAOUCM010000141.1:0-6573 GCA_034431895.1 Anaerolineales bacterium | reverse complement strand
GTCATTGCGAGGAGCGTTCTTTGCGACGAAGCAATCTCCTGGCAGACCGGGAGACTGCTTCGCTATCGCTCGCAGTGACAAAAAACATAGCGTTTTTAGAACAAATGTTTAATGTGACATTGTCAAGATAGTTACCTTTGAGAATCGATCACGATCGTAAAGATTGAATGATTTCATTGTCAGCGACCATCTTATCAGTCTGTTGATGGCGCAATTGGCAGAGAACCCCGCCCTGTACGAGGTTTTTGCCGATATCTTCGATCCAGAAGGCGCAGAAATTTACTTGAAACCTATCGGCGAGTATGTGGAAACCGGCCGCCCGGTCAACTTCTATACCGTTGTGCAGGCGGCGCGCCGGCGCGGTGAAACGGCTATTGGCTATCGCGTGGCAGCCGAATCTCAGGATGCCGCTGTTTCCTATGGTGTCCATGCTAATCCCCCGAAGTCTAAAGAGGTTGTCTTTGCGCCCGAAGATAAGTTGATTGTGGTGGCAGAAAGATGAGTCAGTTGCAGCGTAAAGTGGCGACAAAAAAGACAGCGAAAAACGCTGTCTTTTTCTTCATACGTATTCCGAAAGAGGTTATTCGGCTTCTTCCTCTTCCTTCTTGCCTTTCTCGATGATCTCCGGCTCGACTGTCTCGCCTGCGGCAGCGGCTTCTACTTCTTCGGCAGCCATGGCGGTAGCCACTACAATTAACTCGTCTGGCTCGTTCAACACTGCCACTTTGTCGGAGATGACCAGGTCGCGGACGTACAGGCCATCGCCAATCTCTTTCAAGCCAGAAATATCTACGATGATTCGTTCGGGCAGGTCCGTAGGCAGGCATTCCACTTCCAGTTCGGTCAGGCCGGGTACCAGAATGGCATTGAAGTCCTTGACCGCCGGTGCAACGCCTTCCAGTTGGATGGATACACTGGTGGTGATCTTCTCGGTCAATGAAACGGCCAGGAAGTCAACGTGCAGGAGGGTGTTCTTGATGAAATTGCGCTGTTTCTCCCGCACCAGGGCCGGATATTCCTTGCCATCCACTTCGACGGTCACCAGGCTGGACGAGGTCAGTTTCGACAGGATTTGCGCTGCGCTATGGGCTTCTAGGGCAATATTGAGGGGTTCGATATGACGCCCATAGAGAACGGCAGGCAGTTTGCCCGCTCGGCGCAGGGCGCGTACCTGCTTGCCAACCACGTCCCGCTTTTCTGCTTTCAATACGACTTTTTCCATTATTTACTCCTCGAGCGCCTCTCACCTTGCCTAGCGCAAGGTTACCTTCGCTCTTCGAATGAATTGATTCAACCGGCAAGAGGCCGGATGATGACATGAAATATTAGATTTGCTTTACGCTTTGCGCCGAAACAAGAATCGTCCCACCAGCAGCAACAGACCTGCCGCCAGACCGCCGGTCAGACCGGCCAGGAGCGCACCGCGCGTATCTACCACCGTTTGCACGTCGCCCTCGATATGGTTGCCCAGCAGGAGCAGGGTTTCGATGCGTTCGCCTCGCACCTCGCGGCCTGCCACCACGCCGGCATAGGTGTTGCCCAGGCTGACGGAACGGGCCAGGATGGCGCCGGCATGACCCGTCAGGGTGACGTTTTCCGCGCGGATGGCGCCGGCCGCGCTGTTGGTCATTTGCACTTCACTGGCGTTCACCATTCCCATTGCCGTTTCGTGAGCGTTCAGGCTGGCCGTTGTGACATCGAAGGCGGCGCTTTGGTGCAGTTCGACTTCCTCAGCGGTCATTTCTTGAACGATGCTTTGGTGCATCCTCACCAATTCGGCTTCTACCGTTTCGGCGCTGCTGCTGTGCAGGTTGGCGACTTGCGGCAGGTCGTCTGGATTTGCATCTGGCAGGTTGTTTTTTTCGGACATTCTCACTCCGGCAACTCAGGGCAAAAAGCCCGCCTCCCTGCGGAGGCGGTGTTTCGACGGCCTGCATTGTACCACAAAAAATAGCGGCGGTTTCCTTAATTGGGGAGTTGGACCGTCCCGTAGGCTCGATTTTGCCCATCCAATTGCGCTAAAAAGCCTTCGGGACGGTTATCCCGAACTGAAAATGAGCCGCAGGCTTGCAGTGGAGGCCTGCGGCTGTGATTTTGGGAGGGGACGCTATTCACGAATCACGGGTTGTTGTCATCCTCCGGCAGCCAGCAGCACAGCACCAAATCGCGGGCGGCCTTTACTTCGTCCATGCGGCCAAAGGGGGTGATGTGAGGGGCAGAATGGAGCAGTTCGGGCTGTGTCTTGGCTTCCTCGGCAATCTTGATGAGCGCCTCGGCAAAAGCGTCGAGGGTATCTTTGTTTTCGGTCTCGGTCGGCTCGATCATCAGCGCTTCGTGGACGATGAGGGGGAAGTAGTTGGTCGGCGGGTGGAAGCGGTAATCCATCAGGCGCTTGGCGATGTCGAGGGCGCGCACAGCCTGCCCTGAGCCTGTCGAAGGGTCCGAGCCCTCGACGCGGCCCTCGGCGACGAACTCGTGCATACAGATGCGGTCGAAGGGGACGTGATATGTGTCGCGTAAGCGCGCCAAAAGATAATTGGCATTCAACACGGCATAGCGAGAGACATCCTTCAGTCCGTCTGGGCCGTGCATGGCGATATAGGTGAAAGCGCGCACTAATCCGCCGCCGAAGTGACCATGGAAGGCTTTCACGCGGCCAATCGTCTGAGCGGGGGTGACAAAGCCAAACAGCGGCGCCATCCCTTCATCGCCTTCTTCGAGGATGTCTACGATGGGTGCCGGCAAGAAATCGGCCAGATGCGCGGCGACTCCCACCGGGCCTGAGCCGGGTCCGCCGCCTCCGTGCGGCACGGCAAAGGTCTTATGCAGGTTGAAGTGCATCACGTCGAAGCCCAGATCGCCCGGACGGACGATGCCCAGCAAGGCGTTCAGGTTGGCGCCGTCGCCGTACATCAGCCCGCCGCAGCCGTGGACGAGTTCGATGACTTTTTCCACGTTCTCGTCGAACAGGCCAAGTGTGTTGGGGTTGGTCAACATCATGCCGACCACCGTATCGTCACATTGGGCTTCGAGGGCTTTCAGGTCCACGTTGCCGCGCGCGTCGGAGGGAATTTGGACGATTTGCAGGCCAACCATGCCCGAAGAGGCGGGGTTGGTGCCATGCGCCGAATCGGGGATGAGCATCTTGACGCGCTTGTGGTCGCCGCGTGACTTGTGGTAGGCGCGCATGATGAGGACGCCGGTCAATTCGCCGTGAGCGCCGGCTGCGGGTTGTAATGTCACTGCTGCGAAGCCGCTGATTTCTTTGAGCCATTCTTGCAGGGTGTACATCAGCGCCAGGTTGCCTTGCACGGTTTCGATGGGTTGCAGCGGGTGGGTGTAGAGAAAACCCGGCAGGCGGCAGGTGTCTTCGTCTATTTTGGGGTTGTATTTCATCGTACACGAGCCGAGCGGATAGAAACCACTATCCACGCTGTAATTGAAAGTGGACAGGCGCATGTAATGGCGCACCACGTCCACTTCGGCCAGCTCGGGCAGGGGCAGGTCGGCTCTCAGCAGAGAAGCGGGCAATTCGGCGCGCGGCACGTCTGGGTCGGGAAAAGAGACGCCGCAGCGACCTGGGGAGGAGAGTTCGAAAATCGTGGGTTCGACCACTTTGGGTTCGCCGTTCAGAACAGACTCAGTCATGGCACACCTCCGTAATCACCTCGACCAGGGCGTCAATCTCTTCTTTGCTGTTCATTTCAGTCACGGCAAGCAGCATGTGATTTTCGAGGGCGGGGTAATCTTGGCCCAGATCGTAGCCGCCCAAGATGCCGTGTTCCAGCAGGTGTGTGTTGACTTCTTCGACCGATTTGGGCAAACACAGGGCAAATTCGTGGAAGAACGGCTCGTCGAAGCACAGCCCAACGCCGGGTATCCGGCTCAATTGCGCGGCGGCGTAATGGGCTTTGTGGTAGCACAATTCGGCTACCTGGCGCAGTCCCTTCTTGCCTATGGCGCTCAGGTAGACTGCTGAGGCCAGCGCCAACAAGCCCTGATTGGAGCAGATGTTGGAGGTGGCGCGCTCGCGCTTGATGTGTTGCTCGCGGGCGGTCAGAGTCAGCACGTAGGCGCGCTGACCGCGATTATCTACCGTTTCGCCCACCAGCCGCCCGGCCATCTTGTGGACGAATTGCTTGCGGGTGGTGAAGATGCCCAGCGACGGGCCGCCATACCACATCGGGATTCCCAGCGGCTGGCCCTCGCCGACCACCACGTCTGCGCCCATTTCGCCGGGCGTTTTGAAGAGTGCCAGTGCGGTGGGGTTGACCACTACGCATACGAGCGCGCCTTTCTGATGGGCAGACTCAATGAACTGCGTATAGTCATAGATGCGCCCGAAGAAGTCGGGATATTGGACGACCACCAGGGAGGTGTTTTCGTCAATCAGTGTTTCCAAACTGGTCACTGATAATGGGTCATTGATGGCTGAATCCCCGCTCACTTCTACGCCCATGCCTTGCGTGTAAGTGCGGATGACTGCGCGGTATTGCGGATGCACTGCAGGCGAGACGACCACCTTCGTCCGTTTGCCGCGAAATTGGGCGTAGGCCAGGTTGACGGCCTCGGCCGTGGCGGTGGCACCATCGTAATGCGAGGCGTTGGAGACCTCCATGCCGGTCAGCGCGCACATCAGAGATTGGTATTCGAAGATGGCTTGCAGTGTACCTTGCGAGATTTCGGGCTGGTAGGGGGTGTATGCAGTGTAGAATTCGCCGCGCCGTAGGATGTGATCCACCACAGACGGGATGTAGTGATTGTACATGCCTGCGCCGAGGAAGGAGGTCAACTGCCGGGTGGACTCGTTGGCTTCTGCCAGTTCGCTCAACTCGGCGGCGGCTTCCATTTCGGACAGGGCAGGCGGTAAATTGAGTTTGGGGAAGCGATGCTTTGGGGGGATGTCTTTGAAGAGGTCATCCAGCGATTTCACGCCGATGACCTTGAGCATCGCGTCCCGTTCTTGGGGACTGATGGGAATGTATGTCATTGGACTCTCCGACTTTCGAGTCTGATAGTCTGGTAGTCTAATAGTCTAATAGTTAATGCGCCCGGCTCTCGCAATAAGCGGTGTAGGCAGCGGCGTCCATCACTTTGCCCGGAGCGCCGCCCTCCACTTTGACCATCCAGCCTTCGCCGTAGGGATCGGAGTTCAGGGTTTCGGGTTTGTCGGCCAGGGCGTTGTTGACCTCGACGACTTTGCCGGCGGCGGAAGCGTAGACTTCTGCCGCGGCTTTGACCGATTCGACCGAGGCGATGGCTTTGCCGACTTCGAGGCTGTCGCCTACCGCAGCAAGGATTTCGACGAAAACGATGTCGGAAAGTTGGTTTTGGGCATAATCGGTCAGGCCCATTTTGCCGGTAGCGGGGTCGAACCACTCATCGGTTTCTGTGTATTTCAGGTTGGTAGGGACGTTCATAGGTGTACTCCTCTTAATAGATAAGATTTGGCGAATCGAAAAGGACGCACGATGAACCATCATGCGTCCTCTGTCATGAACCTGAGAGATTCGATTAGTCTGCCAGACTAACCTTTCACCGTCGGTGTCGTTCCTGTTTCTTCTTGTTCTTCAGCAGTTCAACCGCTGAAGAAACGAGGGGAATGAGGCAGTTCGACTGTTGAAGGAACCAAGAAACAGGAACGAACTTTCCAGAGTGTTTCGGAAACAGGGTCCTTTTGCCTGAGAGTTTCACCTGGCCTCGCCGTTTCCAGGTTTGCACCTTCGGCGCTCATTTTACGTTTCACGTTTTACGAGTCTCTTCCCTGCTGCCGTTAAGTTTTGCAATTCCATTCTACGGGTAGTGAAGGCAGAAGTCAAGAGGATGAACATCCTGATTTTTGTCTCTTATCCAGAGCCATTGCCTGCTTCGGCCTGGTCGGCTATCTTGCGTCCACGCGGCTTTTTGGGCGCTTGGGGGGCGGGGGATTCCGCTTCAGGGGCGGGGGCTTCAGAGATAACGGGGGCAGGCGCGGGGGGCGTAGGAGGCGCGGCAGGTATTGGCTGCGGAGCCGGCGCGGGCATCTCGTTCGAACGGGCAAAGAAGTCTTTCACTTGCGGGTCGTTATAGAACACCAGCGCCAGGATGCCGACGATCATCGAGAAGACATTTCCCGTCAGCAGGCAGAGGATTTCGAGGATAGCAATGGTCTGCGAGGGCAAAAGTGGACGCATTGGCTCGGCCAGCAGTTTGAGCGCGTAGAGAATTTCGAACACGCCCAGAATGGTCGGCAAGATGGCAAACGGCGCCAGGCAAATGAGGATGACGCTGGCGGTGACGGTGGCGGTGGCCGCCAGACCCCAAAAGATGTTGACGATGCCGTTCACGAGCGTCAACGCGGCGATGGCCTTCACCAGGCCAGGCTTGGAATCGGGTAAGGGGGAATAGATGCCCATGAAGCACTCCTTGTGTGATTTGTTACTCAGACTTACGCAGCCTGCTGGATTTGGTTGCACACAAAAAGGCCTGCTCATGGAGCAGGCCTGATAGCGGCAGTGCGCTTATTTTTTCAAAAGAAGGCTCCCCCCTCCAATTTCTTGGGGCAACATCAACGCGCAGCGGTTAGACCCAGCC
>DAOUCM010000140.1:0-3504 GCA_034431895.1 Anaerolineales bacterium | reverse complement strand
GCCGAGCGTAATCCCGCCACGCCGCCGCCGATGACCAGCGCCTGGCGATGGGCAGGCAGGCGCACCGGCTCCAACGGTTTCATCTTGCGCGACTTGGCAATCCCGGCCGCCATCAGGCGGATGGCTTTCTCAGTGGCTTCTTTGGGTTTATCGTGATGCACCCAACTGGCCTGCTCGCGCAAGCCGATGTGATAATACAGGTAGGGGTTCAGCCCGGCGCGTTCCAATGTGCGGCGGAACGTCTGTTCATGCAGGAAAATGGAGCAGGCGCCGACGACCACGCGGTTGACGCCTTTCTCTTGAATATCGTCAATGATTTGCTTTTGAGCGGGATCGGAGCACATGAACATGTTCGTGCGCGAAACAACGACACCGGGCCGTTTCTCCAACATGCGCGCTACCATCTCACATTTCACCACATCGCCAATGTTGCCGCCGCACTGACAAACATACACGCCCACGCGCGGCTCATCCTCTTTGGGATTTTGCGCCTGTGTGTTGACAATTTCCTCAGGCATATTCCACGCTCCTCTCGGGCTGACGCTCCGCCTCTTTCCCGGACCCGTTGCCGGTTTCCAGATAAGAGGCGACCGAGGCCGCCGCTGCGCCAGCCATCATGATGCTGTCTACGATGTCCATCGGTCCGGCTGCTGTACCGGTCACAAAAATGCCCGCTTGGGAGGTCACAGCAGGGAACACGTTGTAATCCGGAATTTGAACAAATCCGTCTTCGCCCACCGGCACGCCAAACTTCGCCTGGGTATTTTCACCGGGCAGCATTCCTACCGAAAGCACGACCAGATCATGCTGCCGTTCCGTCACGCGGGTCTTGCCGAACTCGTCAATCAACTCCACGCGCACGATGGGATTTTGATTCTCGTCTTCCGTAATGCGCGCCACTTTGCCCTTCAGGAACTCGATGCCCATGGCTTTGGCGTTCTGGTAGAACTGTTCGTACCCTTTGCCGAAGGTGCGGATGTCCATGTAATAAATGGTGATCTCCGCCAGCGGCAGCGCGCCCGAAAGCAGCATGGCCTGTTTGATGGCATACATACAGCAGACGCGCGAGCAATACGGCACACCCAGCGTCTGGTCGCGCGAACCCGCGCATTGGACGTAGGCGATCGAAGCGGGCATCTTCCCGTCCGAGGGTCGCAGGACGCGGCCATACGGTCCGGTGGGAGCGAGCAGGCGCTCCATCATCATGCCGCTGATGACGTTGCGCAGTTTCCCCGCGCCGTATTCCTTTTTGGCGTCAATTGGCGTGGTTTCGAAGCCGGTCGCCAGCACGATGCTGCGGGTTTCGATTTTCACTTGTTCAGGCTGTTGGGTGAAATCCACCGCATCCGCAGGGCAAGCCTGGATGCACTTGCCGCAGAACAGACAGTGGTCAATATCCAGAACCGCCTTTTGCGGGACAGCGGTGCTGAACGGCACGTAGATGACACGATGCGAAGTACGCCCGAATTCATGCTCATCCTCTGGCACTTCGAGCGGGCAGACCAATTCGCAAGAGCGGCAGCCGGTACAATCATCTTCTCGGACGTAGCGGGGTTTTTTAAGCACTTGCACTATGAAACCATCCCCATTGCGCGAGATGGATTCGACCTCGCTGTATGTCATCAGGGTAATGTTATCGTGATGCGCGGTGGCGGCCATCTTCGGCGTGGTGATGCAGGAACAGCAATCCAACGTGGGGAAGACCTTGCTCAGATCAATCATCTTCCCGCCGATGCTGGACTTGCGTTCTACCAGTGCGACCTGGTAGCCCTGGTCGGCCAGATCGAGCGCGGTTTGCATTCCCGAGATTCCGCCGCCGACCACCAGCGCGTCTACTTTGAGATTATTCGTTGACATAGGTGGTATCTCCTCGCACATCCAGCGGTTGGGAAATGGACGCGCGCTGCTTGATCACTGGGCGCGGCACAGGTCCGATTTCTTCAAGCAAAACCTCTGCCCGCTGGACTTCTTCCAAAAACGGGCGCACGCACACGGTACAGATGGCGGCGAGACGCAGGCGGCGCGGGTCGAGGTTAAGTTCCTTCATTCTGGCATAGGTCTCGTTGATGATTTCCGCCGTCTTCTCGGACTCGCCTTTGTAGGGGCTGTCGGTGCCGCTGTACATGACCGTGATGGCGTCGAACCCTTTTTCGAAGGCATCAATATAGAACTTCGGCGGAAAGATCGCCGCGCTCCTGACAGGCAAAATATAAGTGTTGGGCGGATACTCCATGTGTCCCTGGCCGACCATATCTGCGCCGCGATAGCCGCCAGAGAGCGTAGCCAGAAGCAGAATTTTGCCTTTTTTTGCAGTAGTTTCAGTAACCATGAGGCTCCTCTTCGTATGTCATTGCAAGGGAGGGCCCAGTGATGTTTTCCCTGCACCAAACCTTCGGGAAGCAACCCCCCCCTTGCGTGGAGATCGTTTCCCGAAGGATCGCAACGACGAATCACTCCTACTTCTTCCGCAGGATGAACAGACGATCGTAGCCGCCGGCCTCGATGAAGCCCATGAAATCGTGGCCCAATTTTTTGCACCATTGGTCGAGATTCGAGCGCGTTGTCGGGTCGCCCGACCAGATTTCCAGCACTTCGCCAACTTTGACCGCACCAATGGCCTTCTTGGCCTCCAGCAGGGGCCCCGGGCAGGACATGGCGCGCGCATCCACAACTTTCGCGGCTTTTACGGTAATCAGGTCTATAGTCATGGTAGATTCTCCTTATCTCAGGGATTAGATGAATTGATTTCCTTCAACAAGACTTCCGGTTTGTTGGCAAAAATCCAGCAATTGAGGAGGGACTCTCGATCAACCAACTGATAAAATTTCATCCCTTTCTCTTGCCTGGATTGGATAAATTTATGGAACTCGAGAATACGAAGATGATGAGAGGCGTTTAACGGATCGAGTCCAAGCATTTCAGCGATTGCTGTTGTAGAGTGTTCCCCTTCTTCCAAAAGCCACAGGATCAACAAGCGCTGCGGATTTCCAAAAATCCTGAAGAGCGCCGCTTGCTGCTCGGCTTTGGAGAGGATGGTCTGAGGAAGCGCTGATTTCATCGCTTTCAATTATGTGGTAATTTTTACAATATAAATAGTGACAAGCATCACAATCTGTATTCGATTAGGCATTCGAGGGTTATAGATAAATTGCATACTGCCTTCAACTTAGAGATGGATTCCTGTTGTGCAATTAAAACGGACAGCAGACCGATGACCTCCGATTACCCAAATTTATCATTGTAAATTAGTACAAAAATTGCTTTTTTAGCGAATTTGTGCTATAATATAGGTACAAATTCACCTTCCCCTGCTCGATTACGGAGGCTGCCTTGACTGCTCACTCCCTGCAAGATTCACGTCCCCGTTTTGCCTGCCGTCACCTCCGCTACCTGACCGACCTGTTTGCCGCCCGCCGCGAGGCCGAGAGCGAGAGCGACCTTCAGGTGGGCCGCCGCCTGCGCGAGTTGCGCGCCCGCCGCGGCCTCTCGCTGCGCGCCCTGGCC
>DAOUCM010000139.1:0-6730 GCA_034431895.1 Anaerolineales bacterium | reverse complement strand
GCGGCGTCGTTGTAACTGCGCCCCGCCCCGCGCACGGTGACGGTCAAGCCGCTCTTTTTGGCAAGTTGGAAGGCGGCATAGATTTCTTCGGTCGTCTTGGGTTGGAAACGATAGGAGGGGGCGCTCAACGAATGCCCAAAGTTTTCAAGGAGGGTGAAAGTGTTTTTCATAGAAAGGGGAGAGCAGAAACCAGAGAGTAGTCACTGTTCTCTACTCTCTGGTCTCTAATGATCTAAAAAGATAGCCGTCGAAAAACAAACGACGGAATATGGCGGATGACCAGCATCACCCAGCGCCAGATACCTGAGACATAGACCACCTGTTTCCGTTTTTGGATGGCCTTCCAGATGCCTTCTGCGGCTTGTTCGGCGGTCACGGCCAGCATGGGCTTGGGCGCATTGGGCAAATCCAGCATCTGCGTCTTGACCATGCCAGGCTTGACCGTGATGACATTCACGCCATGGCGGGTCAATCGGTTGCGCAGGGCTTCGAGATAGCAAGTGAAGCCCGCCTTGGAAGCGTTGTAGCCGGGGTTGCCGATGCGCCCGCGGTCGCCGGCCACCGAGGAGACGCCCACGATTTGCCCGCCTTTCATGCTCTCGAAAAGAGGGGCAACTTCGCTCATCCAGGCCATTGCGCCGAGCAGGTTGACTTCCATCATTTTCTGGTCTTCAGCAAAATTGTACTCATCCAGCGCGGGGAAATAGATTCGTCCGGCCACATACACGAACAGGTCCAGCCCGCCAATCTCGGCAACCACGCGGCGGAACAAATCGGGGATTTTTGGGTAATCGGTCACATCATGTTCATAAGCGATGGCGCGCGTCTCCCCTTGTGAGAGGTTGATTTCGTCACAGAGGTTTTGGAGAGTATCCTGGTTGCGGTCGAGCAGGGCCAATCCGTAGCCCTTGCCCGCCAATTTGCGCGCCAGGGCGGCGCCAATCCCGCCGGCCGCGCCCACTAAGATGGCCTTTTTGAGGGGTTTCAGCGGTGTGGCGCGCCGAAGGGTAGATTTCGAATCAGGCATATTTGCCTCCCAATGCGTAGTCATCGAACCTCATTCTAACACAGTCTGCCCATTGTCTTGGAAGTGGAGCGTTTCCTATATGACGACATCACAAACGGCCCAGAAGGCGCTCATACAGGGTCTGCGTCTCCGCCGAAACAGGCAAGTCCAGTTCTTGGCGCATGGCTTTTTGGCAGGCTTCGTACCAGCGCACCACATCTGCTCGATTGCCAGACAACGCTGCAATTTCCATTGCCTCGCGATAGGCGCTTTCGTACACCGGGTCGAACTGGATGGCGCGTTGGCAAGCCGCCAAAGCCTGGTCGAACCGTTTTCTCTTTTTGAGCAAAGCGGCCAGCGCCAGGGAAGAAGATATGAAGGCCCGGTTGTGCCGTTCCCGTTCCGCTAAAACCCAAGCCGCCTCGATGTCTTCCAGGAAAGGGCCGTTCACCAGGTCAAGCGCTTTTTGGTAATACAAAATTTTTTGTTCTTCTTCTTCGCTGTCTTGCGCCCGCTGCAAGTATGAAACGAAGGCTTCGACATCATATTCATACTCCATGTTGCGATTGAAAGCATATCGTTCGTTCTCGAAGAGCAAAATCGTATCCTTCCCCACCGCCCGGCGCAAGCGATAGATTTCATTCTTGAAACGCAGGCGCAACCTGGCCGGCTCTTCGACCTCCGGCCACAGCACTGCGCCGATTTGTTCTTTGCTGGCCGGTTCAGACAAAGTCAGAAAATAGAAAAATAAATCGCGCACCGATTGGGTCTGCCAATCTGCTAAGGTGAGCATTTTGCCGGCCACGCTGACCCGTGCCGGTCCCAGCGCCTGGATAGACAGCCCAACGGCAGGCGCCTGCACCGAGCGCGACAAACGCCGCACTTGCCGGCGCACCGTTGGCAGTCGTTTTGCCGCCCGCGCTGCCTGTTGTAACAGTGTGCGCACCTGCCGTCCCACCTCTACATCGGCTTGTAACCCGTTCAGCCAGCGACGCGCTTGCCAGGCAGATAGCAAAAAAGCATGAGACGGGCTGCCGGTACGCCAATCCAAGAGTTCCTTGAGTATTTCTCTGGCGCGGGTCGTTTCTCCTGCATGAGAATAGGCTGTTGCCAGCCACAGCCGACTTTGAGCGGCCTCCAATTTACGTCCATGGTCGGTGAAGCAGGCGCCGGCCGTTTCCAGACTCGCTACTGCCTCTGAAAAGCGCGCTTCGTGTAGTAATAGTTTCCCCTCGGTCAGACGAAACAGGCCATACTCGTAGTTCGACCTTGCTTCTGTCTCCGCTGCCTCGACCTGCTCCAACCAGTGGCGCGCTTGGGAAACGTCGTCTTGCTGCAAGGCCAGGCTGGCTCGCATGAGATTCAAATAGACGATCAAGAAGCGGTCCCCCGTCTCTTGCGCTGGCTCTTCGGCGCGCTGATAACTTTGCCAGGCCAGGCTGACCTCCCCCACCTCGGCATACACGTCGCCCAGGCTGGTCAAGAGCAAGCCTTCCATGCGGGCCGATTTAGCGTGTTGGGCGCAGGCGAGGCCGTCTTCCAGGGAAAGCACCGCCTGTTCGTATTCGCCGCGCAGGAAGTAGAGAACGCCCAAGTTGTTCAACAAGGTTGCCTGCCAGGATACATTTCCCTCTTCTTTCCAGATGCGCAGCGCCTGATGATATAGGCGCATGGCCTCCTCTTCTTTGCCCATCGTGCGATAGGCCATGCCGGTTTCCATTGAAAGGATAGGGATGTGAGAGGTATCGTTCAGACGGACATACAGGTTCAAGGATTGTTCCAGAAATAGAACGGCCTGTCGCAATTGCCCTTTGTGGAACAAGGCCAATCCTTTCTCGCGCAGGGCATCTGCGTGAACCAAGCGTTGCAAGTCACTGGTTTGCGTCAGTTGAATGGCTTGCTCGGCATCGCGCAGAGCCGCTTCATAGTCCCCCAGGAAACGATAGGCGGTGGCGCGGCGCGCCAGTGTCAACGCGAGACCGAACGCATCGCCCTTCGCTAGGAAAAGGGATTCGGCCTGGTTGAGCCAGGCCAGCCCGTCCGTGAGATTGCCCTTGACATAAGCGAGGGTGCCGCGGATAGACAGGATGCCCGGCCTGGAAGTCAAGATGGACGGAGGCAGGTCCTCCAGCCAGGAATCCAAAGTCACCAACGCGCGCGACATCAGGTGTAACGCGGCGCGTTCGATCAAACTGCTCAGCGCCTCCAAATCGCCCAGGCGCTTACAGACATGATAGGCTCTTTCCCATTCTCCGCGCGCTTCGTAGGCCTGAGCCAGTCCTTGCAAGATAGGGAAGACCTCGTGTGGGCGTTCTTGCGCCAACCGCGCCTGGAGAAAGTCTCGAAACAAGTGATGATAGCGAATCCATTTCCCTGCGCCTCCCACCGGTAGGGCAAAGAGGTTATTCTGCAAAATCGTTTGGAGCAAGGCGGACCAGTCTTGCTTGTCGCCATATAGGGTTGCCAGGGTGCGTTGACAAAGATCGGCGTCGAATTCTTCCATGAGGGAACTGCGCAGCAGGAACAAGCGGATTTCCTCCGTTTGCTGCGAAAGGACTTGCTGGCTGAGATAATCGAACAATCCCACTCCCGCAGCGCGCGCCACCTTGAGCTTGTTGGTCATTCCCTCGGCGATTCCTGGGCCGGAGAGTTGTAAAGCGGTGATCCATCCCTCCGACTCAGCCGCCAGGGCCTCGGCCGTCTCTTCGGAGATTTGCAGGGCGTAATTTTGCGCCAACAGGGCGCGGATTTCATCTGCGCGGAAGGCTAACTCACTCAAGTCCAATCCGCCGACCTGGTCGCGTGCGATCAACAACGGCAGGTCGGGCAAATCAATCAATGTGCGAGAAGAAAGCACCAGGTGACAGTTTTCGTCTACCAGTTGGACAAAGCGATTGATGAAGTCCCGAATCAAGGGGACATCCCCTACCAGATGATAATCGTCCAGTACCAGCACAAAGTGTTGGGGGATACGCTCGTACACCTCATTGGCCAGGCTGATGAGGATATTTTCCAATTCTCCGTCCAAGGCTTTGAAGCGGCTCAAGAGTTCCCGCGATTCGCCGCCAAAGCCTGCAAAGCGCTGCGCCAGCGAGGCGATGAAATAGGCCAGAAAGCGCTGCGGATCCTGATCCAATACATCCAGCGCCAGCCAGCAAAAGGGCAGTTCGCTGTGATAGCATAGGTCAATCAGCATAGAAGTCTTGCCGTAGCCGGCCGGCGCAGAAACGAAGACCAGTTTCTTGTCCAAGAACTGGTACATCATTTTCAACAGGCGGGGGCGGGTCAAGATTTCCTTGCGCCGTCGAGGAACGATCACTTTTGCCAGGCTGATGGGGATATGACCGCTTGAATCCATTCTTTTCTGATTCTGACACAAAAAGCCAAAAATGACAAAGTAAACTTTTGTTCTGTGCGCATGCCAACCTTGTCAGGAGCGGAGGCGGTGAGGGGTGGCCAACGGATGTCAAGCGGGTAAACGGATGGAAGCGCCTTGTCCGCTTATCTGTTTCCTATGCGCTGGTCACTTTAGTCGCGGCTTGCCACACTATGAATAAGGGAAAAAAAGGGGGGGTATATCGCCTTCGGGGCGATCTCAAGTTATACTAGAAGTAAGGAGACAAAAATGGTAGAGCCGATCTATTTTCAGTGGCAAAATGAGGCTTTATGTCAGACCATCTATCCCATGCGGGACGCCAAACTGCGCGATTTTCTTGTTTATTATGCCGAAATAGACATTTGGAAACACTACCGGCAGAAAACGCCAGAATCGCTGGGGGCGGAGATCGAAGCCTGGAAGGCTGCGCAGGCACGGGCGGCGGAAGAGGCGTACAGCAAGTATTTGTCCCTTCGCGATTATTTCTTGACGGCAGAGGTCCGCAGCGAATATGCCACGTCGTTCCATCCGCTAGACGAGGCCGAAATGACCGAGATCAACCGTCTCCACAGCGCCTTTGTGGACCATTGGCCAAAGGATATTCGCGGCGAGCGCAGTTTCGTGGAGATGCAGACTACCTTCTGGGTCAATCATCGTGACTTGCTGTGCGATTGGGTTAAATCGCGTACTCGGCGGCTCGAAAACATGGACCCAAACCATCCCAAATATGTGCCGGAAATGCAGGAACTTCGCTACAAGCAAGAGATTACCCTGCCAATGGCAGAAAGGGAACTCGATCGGCTGCGTGCTTTTTTAGCAACGTATGACAAGGTCGAATCTCGCAAACTCGAATGGTACCGTTTGTCGAAGAATGACCCCGGGTTCAACACGCCTGAAGATGTTTTCATGCGCGCTTATACGTCCACTCGGCCGGTCAGCGCCTATGATATTGCTGTATGGAAGATCGAGGAATACAAGGCCAGTCTAGAAGGCAAGAATCAATATGCGTTGCTGGAGGAAATCTACCAGCGCTTTCGAAGAGAGCCAGGGCGTTTTCCACTTTGGTTGCAATATATGGTGGTGCATTTTTCAGGGATGCGTTATGCCAGCGCACATCATTCCTGGGCCGACCCCAAGGATTTGTTGATACGTTTGCGGGCGCCTACTATCGAGGCCGAAATCAAGGCGTTGGACGATGATGCCCTGGCAAGACGCTGCCAGGAAAAGGTATCGGCTTATGAAGCCAAGAGCGGAATTGCGCCGAAGTTGGCTTTTGCCTCGGAGAAAACATGGCGCGATCAAATTGGCTGGTATTTGCCCAGCCTCAAAGCGAACAGTTTGGGCGCAAAGCGTCAGGGATTGCTCAACCTATGTAAGGTAGAGGATGCTTATGAGGTCAGGTCTATGACGACAGAGCAAGTGTTGGAGGCCCTGCGCGCTCGAAAAACAGAATTTCCGGCTTGGGCTTGGAAACAAATCGTTGCTTTGACGCCTCTGCGCCTGACGGAGGTGACCGATGCTGGTTGGGAAAAACTGACACCCCAAGAAGAGCAGGAACGCTCGAAACCGGAGTATGCCCAGATACGTTCGATGTTGGATGCCTGGATGACTTTCGATCCTTCCGGCTGGCGCGAGGAACATGGACGCAGCCATGAGTTGATTGTGACCCGCGCAGTTTGCAACGAGACTGCCGAGCATATCCAGCATCTGCGCGGTCATTTGCCTCCTGGCGGTTTGGCTGCCAAGCCGGCCTGGTATATCAAGAATGAAGAGGAGAATCGACTTCCTGGCTTGCCGCGTCCTTTCTATAAGCATCCTGGGTCGGCTGAGGATTATGTCAGCGGGGCAAGCATCTTGTGGCTGCGCTTTTCAGACAGTCAGCCCAATGCTTGGCAAATTGCCAAACAAGTGAAAAGCAAGGACGGCTTTGGATTGCTGCCGGCAGAATTTGGAAGCAAAAGAGGCGGCAAGCCGAGCGGCGGAAAAGGAGCAAAGACAGGCGTTGGCGGGCCATCACCCTGGACCTACAAAATCGGCGAAACCATTACTCGTTCTCGTACCTTGCTGAATGCCCAGGGACAGAAGACCACTCAGCAACAGTGGCTGCGTTGGATTCACGAAGCAACCGTTGTCGAGGTAGCCGAGACCCCCGATGGCACAGTGGTCATAACATACGAAACCGCTCTGCCCGATGAAGACGACGCTACCTCTTGCATTGGCATCTTCAAGAAGCCGCTCGCCTGGCATCTTTCGGATGGGACGGAAGAAGCATACAATCGTTCCTTCGTGGGTTTCGTGCCAGAAGGCCAGATTCCTGTGGAACATTTGAGGGCTATGCTGGATTGGCG
>DAOUCM010000138.1:0-2006 GCA_034431895.1 Anaerolineales bacterium | reverse complement strand
GTTGTCATTGCGAGGAGCGTTTTTTGCGACGAAGCAATCTCCTTGCAAGCCAGGAGACTGCTTCGCTTTGCTCGCAGTGACAAAATGCGTAGAGTTTATAGAACAAGAGTTTAACTTGACATTGTCAAACTATTCAGGCTGTCATTGCGAGGGCGTTCTTTGCCCGAAGCAATCTCCTGTTGAACGGAAAAAAACATGCTTTGGCAATGACAAAAATATTATTTGGAGGCGCGACATGTACAAAACACATACCTGCGGCGAACTGCGAGCCGCCCACGCCGGTCAGATGGTGACGCTGGCCGGCTGGGTGCATCGCCGCCGTGACCATGGCGGGGTGGTCTTCTTCGACTTGCGCGACCGCTTTGGCATTGTTCAAATTGTCATCAATCCTGATCTTCCTCCCTCCATCCTCGACCTGGTGGCGGACGTGCGCTCGGAATGGGTGCTGCAAGTGACCGGCCGGGTGCAGGAACGCCCCGCCGGCATGGTCAACCCCAAACTATCTACCGGCGAGATCGAAGTCGTGGCGACGGACGTCAAGGCCCTGAACGCCGCCAAGCCCCTGCCGTTCGTTCTCACCGAAGAAGACAAGTTACCCGACGAGAACACGCGCCTGAAATACCGCTACCTCGACCTGCGCCGCGAAAAAATGCGCCGTAACCTCGAACTGCGTCACCGCGTCGTCAAATTCATCCGCGATTACCTCGACCAAAGAGGCTTCCTCGAAATCGAGACCCCCATCCTGTTCAAGACCACGCCCGAAGGCGCCCGCGACTACCTCGTCCCCTCCCGCGTCCACCCCGGTCAGTTCTACGCCCTGCCGCAATCGCCGCAGCAACTCAAGCAGATGCTCATGGTAGCCGGAATCGAGCGCTATTTCCAGATTGCGCGCTGCTTCCGCGACGAAGACCAGCGCGGCGACCGTCAGCCCGAATTTACCCAACTCGACATGGAAATGTCCTTCGTCGAACGGGACGACGTGATGGCGCTGGTAGAAGACATGTTCACCAAAATGGTGGCCGAGATCGTGCCGCACAAGCGACTTTTGCAGACCCCCTGGCCGCGCCTGACCTACCGGGAAGCGCTGGAACGCTACGGGAAGGACAACCCCGATATCCGCTTCGGCCTGGAACTGGTAGATGCTACCGATTTAGCGGCCGGTTCTGGCTTCGGCGTTTTCGAGAACGTCGTGGCGGCCGGCGGACAGGTGCGCGGCCTGAACGCCAAGGGGTTGGGTAACTACACCCGCAAGCAAATAGATGAATTGGCGGCCTTCGTCCAAGATTTGGGCGCCAAAGGGCTGGCTTACATCGCCCTGACGAGCGAGGGGGAAACGAGATCCTCCTTCGCCAGGTTCCTGCCCGAGGAACGGTTGCAGGCCCTCTTGTCCAGGATGGAAGCGGAGCGGGGCGACCTGCTGTTGTTCGTGGCCGATAAACCGTCCATCGTGTTCGAATCCCTGGGACGGTTGCGCGTCTTGCTCGGCGACCGCCTCGGCCTGCGCGACAAGGACGTGCTGGCCTTTTGCTGGGTGATTGACTTCCCGTTCGTGATGTGGAACGAGGCGGAGAATCGCTGGGATCCCAGCCACCACCTGTTCACCTCGCCCATGCCGGAGGACATTCCGCTCTTGGACACCGATCCCGGCAAGGCGCGCGGCACGCAGTATGACCTGGTGCTGAACAATTACGAGGTCGGCGGCGGTTCGATTAGAATCCACAAGCGTGAATTGCAAGAAAAGGTCTTTGCGCTGATTGGCCTCGACCCGCACGTGGCGCGCGAACGCTTCGGTCACATGCTGGAGGCCTTCGAGTATGGCACGCCCCCGCACGGCGGCATCGCCCCCGGCATTGACCGCATCTGTATGTTGCTGGCCGACGAGCCGAACATCCGCGAGGTCATCGCCTTCCCCAAGAACCAGGCCGCCAGGGACCTGATGGCCGACGCCCCCTCGCCGGTGGAAGAAGGGCAGTTGAAGGAATTGCATATAGAGATTAGAGAGTAGA
>DAOUCM010000137.1:0-22985 GCA_034431895.1 Anaerolineales bacterium | reverse complement strand
TACGGTTGACTCTATTCCCCAGCGGTGGTATAGTTGCGCCCAATATGAACCTGCTAGAACGCGGTACCACTACTACTACATCCCCCACCCAACGTGGGGCGGTAGCGTTTGGACAGGTTTAGAAGCCATAAACCTATCTTGCGGTACACCAGGCGCCCCACGTTACGTGGGGCGCTTTTTTTGAGGAGGCTCTTATGAAAGACACAAAACCATCGAAAGGTACACTGGTGATGAAATTTGGGGGGACATCGGTGGGCGGCCCAGAGGCCTTGACGCAGGCGGCGGATATCGTGCGCGCTGCCAGGGACGATTGGGCGCGCGTGGTGGTGGTCACATCGGCCATGTCGGGCGTAACCGACTTGCTGCTGGCCAGCGCTCGCCGTGCTGCGCAAGGGGATGTGCAATCGTTGGATGAGGCTGCTGGGGAGTTGCGCGCCAGGCATTTCCAGGCGGCAGAGACCTTCGTCCGAGACCCGGCTGCGCTTGCCCGCTTGAAAGACGAAATTGGCGCCCTGCTGACCGCCTTCGTCGAGTTGTGCCGCGCCATGGCGGTCATCGGCGAAGCCAGCCCGCGCGCGTTGGACGCTGTTGCTTCGCTGGGCGAGCGCATGTGTGTGCGTTTGCTCTCGGCCATCCTGGAGACGCGCGGCGTGCCGGCGGAGTATGTCGAAGCCAGCGAGTTGATTGTGACCAACGACCATTTCCAGAATGCTCACCCTGACTTTGCCCTCACCACAGAAAAAACGCGCCAACGTTTGGAACCGATCCTGGCGCGCGGGGTCGTGCCGGTCGTCACCGGTTTCATCGGTGCGACGCCTGCGGGCGTGATTACCACCCTGGGGCGCGGCGGCTCCGACTATTCCGCCGCGATCCTGGGCGCTGTCTTGCCGGCTGATGACGTGTGGATTTGGACCGACGTGGACGGGGTGATGACCGCCGACCCTCGCCTCGTTCCCTCCGCTCGCACCCTGCCGGAGATTACGTACAACGAAATTGCCGAACTGGCCTATTACGGCGCAAAAGTGTTGCATCCTAAGACCATCCGCCCGGTGGTAGAAGCCGGCATCGGCCTGCGTATTTGCAATACCTTCAACCCCTCCCATCCCGGCACACGGCTGGTGCCGAACCAGGCCGGCAAACCGAACGGCAAGATGATCGTCAAAGCCGTGACCGCCATTCGTAAGCAAAAACTGGTCACCATCGAAGGGCGCGGCATGTTGGGCGTGCCGGGCGTGGCCGCGCGCGCGTTCGGGGCGGTGGCCTCTACGCACACCAGCGTACCGCTCATCACCCAGGCCTCTTCCGAGCAATCCATTTGTTTTGCCATTCCCTCGGATTCTGCCGCCTCGGTATTGGCGGCGCTGGAGGCGGCCTTTTCGTTGGAACTCTCACAACGCGACATTGACAGCATTTGGGCCACCGACGATGTATCCATTATTACAGTGGTCGGGGCTGGGATGCGCCATACGCCGGGCGTGGCCGGGCAGGTCTTCGGTCAGTTGGGCAAGAAGCGCATCAACATCCTGGCTATTGCCCAGGGTTCGTCCGAAGTGTCCATTTCGATGGTGGTGGACGCAGCCGATACCGAAGCCGCCGTCGAGGCCCTGCATGAAATGTTCGTAGACTAGGAGGCCTCATGTCCCGCATTCCCGTTGCCGTGTTGGGCGCTACCGGTTCGGTCGGACAACGTTTCGTCTCCCTGCTCGACGGTCATCCCTGGTTCGAGGTGGTGGCGTTGGCTGCCTCTGACCGCTCGGTCGGTCGCCCGTATGCCGAGGCCTGCCGCTGGATCCTCCCCGCTCCAATGCCCGCTTGGGCGCGCGGCATGACCTTGCTCCCGCCTGCGCCAGAAGCCATCCAGGCCAAAATCGTTTTCTCGGCCCTGCCTTCTGATCAGGCGTTGGACATCGAACCGCAATTTGCACGCGCCGGCGCGGCGGTTTGCTCCAATGCGTCGGCCTATCGCACCGCCCCCGACGTGCCGCTTCTCATGCCTGAAGTCAACGCCCCGCACATTGCCCTTGTCCGCGAACAGCGACAGCGGCGCGGTTGGAACGGCTGTATCGTTACCAACCCCAACTGCACCAGCAGCGGCATGACGGTGGCCCTCAAGGCCCTGGACGAGGCTTTTGGCGTTCAGCAAGTCTTTGCTGTTTCGCTCCAGGCGCTTTCTGGCGCAGGCTATCCCGGCGTACCTTCGCTGGACGTGGCCGACAACGTCATCCCTTACATCGGCGGCGAGGAGGAAAAAATCGAATGGGAGCCGCGCAAGATGCTGGGTCGCTTGGGGGAGGCGGGTATCGAATTGGCGGACGTGCGACTCTCGGCGCAGACCAACCGTGTGGCCGTGAGCGACGGCCATACCGTCTGCTTGAGCGTGGGACTGCGCGCTTCAGCCTCCCCCGAAATGGCTTCCGCTGCCCTGACCGCTTACCAGGCCCCGGCCTCTGCCCGCCACCTGCCCTCCGCGCCCCATCCCGTCCTGTTGGTGCGCAACGAACCCGACCGCCCCCAGCCACGCCTCGACCGCTTGACCGGTCAGGGCATGACCACCGTCGTCGGGCGCATTCGCCCCGACCCGCTGCTGAGCCTCAAGTTGGTGGTTCTCTCACACAACACCATCCGCGGCGCTGCCGGCGGCTCCATCTACAACGCTGAACTTCTCGTAAAGGAAAATCTGCTATGAAATGCTACGGTCTCTCTGCCCTGACCGACCTTTGGGGCGACTTCATCGTCTATCGCAATCTCTCTCCTGCCGACCAACGCCTGCCGGGTTTGGGCGATTTGCGCGTTTCGTTGGGGTTGTTGGATGGCCTTGTTCCCCGCAAGAACGAAACCGACTACGCCCGCGTGGTGGTCGAAATCCTGAAACAGGCTCGCGCTTCCACAGCCCCCGGCGTAGAAATCCGCCGCATCGTGTTCCTGGGCGATACGCGCTTGCTCGACTCGACCGCCTTTGCCAACCTCTGTGAGGCGGGCGGCTGGCCTGGGATTGCCTTCATCGGTTCTGAAAACGCCGCGCCATTTGCAGTGCAAACGGAACCCATGCCCGGCGGGCAGGTTTTGTACCTGTCCAACCGCTGGGCGGCGTTGGACGACGCCTTCCGCGAGTTCGTAGCCGCGCATGGATTCCCTGTGGACGAACATACCGCCTTGTTGATTGACATGGACAAGACCGCCCTGGGCGCGCGCGGGCGCAACGCCGCTGTCATTGACGACGCCCGCGTCCAGGCGGTGGAGGAAACGGTTGCCGGGCTGCTGGGCAGCGCCTTCGACCCGCAAGGCTTCTGCGCCGCTTACGACTTGCTCGTCCAGCCGGAATTCCATCCCTTTACCGGCGACAACCAAGACTACCTGGCTTACACCTGTCTGATTCTCGGCAGCGGGTTGGAAACGCTCGAGGGTTTAGTCAGCAGGATCAGGGTCGGAGAGATGCGGACGTTTCGGCAGTTCATCGCCGAGGTGGATGGCCGTTCTGCGGCGCTTCCCTCCAGTCTGGAAGCCATCCACAAAGAAATCTTGGCCAATGTGCAGGCTGGCGACCCGACGCCCTTCAAACCCTTCCGTTACAATGAATTCCGCATCACCAGCACGCGGATGGGCTGGCTGCCAGAGCAGTCCGCGGTGGAAAAATTGCTGAGCGAGGAAATTGTGCTTACGCGCGAAGTGCGCGACCTGGCGCAAGATTGGCGCCGGCTAGGGGTATTGGTCTTTGGCCTGAGCGACAAACCCGACGAGGCCTCGCTGCCTACGCCCGAACTGGCCGTGCAGGGCTTCGTCCCCTTGCATCACAAGCCCACTCATGTAGTAGGCGAATAGCATCATCGTGTTTCGATTTCGCTCACTTCCAGCCAGGCGGCTTGATTGCTGGATACCCCCCATCGCAGCGTGCCGTCTGGCCGCCAGGCGGCATACTGGTTGTCTATCCAGATGACCAGTCCCAGCGGCGGGCGCGGCGAAAGGGACGACGCCAACGTCAGAGCATCGTCTACCCAGAAAGCGCATCGCCTCGGACCCCACTCGAGGCGGTAGCGGTGCCATTGGGTCACGTCTACCTCCAGGCGGACGCTATCTTCTTGCACCACCCGTCCTAGAAGCGCGCGCAGCCAGGCTCTCGATTTTCGTATAGCCAAAAGAGGAAGCCAGGGAAGTGCCAAGATGCCTGCCAGCGCCAGCAATGCGGGGGGGAGGGAAGGCGAACGAAAGACCTGCGCCATGAAACCGTTGGCCGGAAGAGGATGGCGAGATTGCAGGGATAGGTAGTTCTCTTGCGAGGCGTGAAAGAACCAAACTGCATTTGGCAGGGTTGGCAGTCGCCAGGGATTGCCTCCGAAACCGAGCGACAAGCCGAACGGATCGTTCCACAGCCCAAAGCCCCACGTTCCAGGCAGGGAAGAGGCCGAGGCGCGCGCCAGCAGGCTCAGGGTCCGCGAAGGATGCGCGGGGAAATGCCGTCGGCTGAGTTTCGCGTAGTCATCGAGTTGCACCAGACGATAGTGCCTGTCGTCTCCGGCCGGTATGGTCAAACGGAAGCCGTTGGCAATGGCTTCCACGCTGGCGCCGGGAGTCTTCCTCGCTTCCATCACTTGCGCTTCTCCCATTTATCTGTGGTGACCAGCCAAACCCCAAACAGGATAATGGCCCCGCCCAGCAGTGCCGCCAGGGTAATCGGCTCGCCCAACAGCAGGGCGGCTACAATGACGCTGACCGGCGGCTCGAGGTAGAGGAAGGCGCCCGTTTGGGCGGCAGGCAGGCTTTGCAGTGCGTCGTACCAGGCAATATAGGTCAGGCCGGAGGTGACAATCCCCAAGTAAATGAGACTGGCCCAACTCCGCGTGGAGAAGCCTGCAATTTCGACCAGACCGCCAGAGGGCAGAAAGATGATCGTAATCATCCACCAGCCCAGCAGCATGACCCAGAACATCATGCGCGTAGCGGGATGGTTTTTCAATCCATGCCGGGAAAGGATGGAGAAGACCGCCCAGTTGAAGGCGCTGACGAGGATCAAGATGTCGCCCGGCGCGCCAAATCGCCCGAGAGAGAGCGACGACAGATCGCCGTTGCTGACCACCAGCAATACCCCCGCCATGGCCAGCAAGATGCCCGCGCTTTGCGCCAGGCGCAGGCTTTCTTTGAGCGCCAGCCAGCCCAAGATGGCAATGAAGACCGGCGAGGTGGCAACGATCCAGGCGGTGGTGCTGGCGCGCGAGGTTTGCAAGCCGTTGGATTGCAGCCATTGATGGAAGGCAATGCCCAGGAAGCCCAGCAGGGCAAAATAGCCCCATTCGCGGCCTCTGGGCAAGGCAAATTGCCTTCGCAGGAAGACGGCTGCTCCAATCACAGGGATTCCCATGGCAAAGCGCAGCCAGACCAGGGTGACGGGCGAGGCTTCTTGCAAGGCAATCTTGGTGGCGATGAATGAGCCGCCCCAGACGAGGACGGCAAACAAGGCTTCGAGCATGGGGATGAGTTTGGTCTTGGGCGTCATGTCTCTTTCGTTTGGCAGCGCGTGGCTTTCTGCTACCTCAAGTCGTACAAGTACAGATAAACCGAAGTGCCTGGAGCGCGGAATTCGCGTTTTTTCTTTCCCATCTCATCCAGCGTTGCCAGCAGGAATTCTTTTTCGTTGAAATTGCCCTTCTCGTACACATGGGAGAACAAAATCCATGCGCGCGGATGGCCGGCCAGCGCTTCCAGTCTGCCTGCCAGGGCTTGGGGATTCGAATAATCCGCAGGCTGGCTGGTGATATACGTCACCTCGCTCAGGCCGTAACGTGCGGCGTAAAAATCAAACGCTGGCGCGGCGCCGTTGGAGACGAACAAGACATCGCCTGCCTGCCAGTTTTGCGCCAGATTCGACATCGCCGGTCGGATATGCTCGAAATATTTGGGCGCGACGAAATTTTGGAACGACTCGCCGGCCGGCGCATACAACAAGGCCAGGCCAAGCGACAACGCTAGAATGCTTCCAAGAGGCGGCCAAGAGCGCAGCCGTTCTTCCAGCACCGAGAGACAGTGACCGACCAGCGCCAGCATGATCGGTAGCATGAACAGAGAAAGGCGGCCTCCGAATGGATATACCCTCAGCGCCGAAGCCAGCAAGGTAAATCCAAAAATGCCCAGCATCGCCGCCGCCAGCGGCCGATTTTTGCCCCACAGAAAGACCCATCCAAGAACCAGCACAAGGACGAACAGGCCTGGCAGGGAGATGCCCGCTTGTGTGCGTATCAGGCTGCTGAACACGCCTGCAAACCAGGCAGGCTGTGAGGTTGGCGTCAGCGGCATGAAGTTGTCTTGCCAGAAGTCCATCAGGAAAGGATTTTGCCTCAAATGGCGCAGCGAGACCCAGTACAACGTGCCTAAGTTTGCCAGCCAGAGGCCGCCCATCCCCACCGTTTGCAGAAGGGAGGACTTTTTCCGCTCCCTGACGAACTTCCAGAGCAAGCCGCTCCCGATGCCTGCCAGGACGAATAACGCCGGATGAGAGAACCACAAGGCCAGCGCGCCGGCGCATCCCAGTTTCCAGAATTTGCTTCCCTCGGCCTCCTGGTCGAATAGCGGCAGGGATAGCAGAAGCAGCGCCGTTGCCGCAAACACGTCCATGCTGTATTGCTTGACTTCTGAAGCGTAATAGACCAGCGCCGGTCCCATGGCAAACAGGGCCAACGCCGCCAGCCGGCCGATGCCGCTTGCAAAGTGGCGCAGCAAGAGATAGAACAGTCCGAGCGCAGCCATTCCTGTCAACAGCGGGAACAACCGCAGGACGAACTCATGCTCGCCCAGCAGCGCAACCAGCGCCTTCTCGACCAGCAGGAAGCCAATTGGCGCGCCCTGATCATAGTCCAATGGAAGGAATAATTCGCCGGCGGTGCGCCGCACAATGTTCAACGCCAGCATGGCCTCATCCAACCACAGGGAGCGGCCGGTGAGATATTGCCGCAGGCGCAGCGTCGCTCCTGCCAGCAGCAAAGCGCCTGCCGCCCAAGGCTCGATGGAACGGGCGCGGCCAACCTTCTCGACGGTTTTCATCTGTTCAATTATAGGGCAGACTATCGAATTTGGGGGCAAGTCTCGGCGTTGTGTGCGGGCAAACCTGGTCAGGCCCCGTTCTGGCGGCAGTACATGAGTTAACAAACGCCAGTTCGGGATAACCGTCCCGAAGGCTTTTTAGAGCAATTGTATGGGCAAAACCGAGCCAGCAGCCGGGCGCAAACAGCGTATCCTCAGGCTCTGTATCCCCAGGCTCTGCCTGGCCACACCGACCAAAGGTCGGTGGTACGACGGCTACTCAGCGTATCACCCGGCTCTGCCTGGCCGCACCGGCCAAAGGTCGGTGGTACGAGATGACGGCAATAATGCGTTAAACTTCATCCATTGCCGCCAGAACGGGGGAATATCACGCCAATTCCCAGCGAACCCACTCTACTATTTCCAGTTTTCGGCCAACGCATTCAAAGCCTGATAATAGGGTTCGATGCTGGGGATGTAATGCCGTTCGTCTTTGGCGTGGGGACCGATGCCTGCTTCGCCCCACACTACAGCCTGCCCGCCGGGAGCAAAGCGGGCGCTCGTTCCGGGCAGTTTCCGCCCGATCTTTGGCGTTTCTCCTGAAACCTGCCTGACCGCCTGGAGGAGCGCCTGTAAGGCTGGATTGTCCGGGCTGCAAGCCACCCCGCTTTCCATCACCGAGAAATGAACTTCCAAACCGTTCTTCGAGCAGTATGTTTCGATGTCAGATTGCAGGCGCGTAATATCATCTTGAGGAATGGGGCGAATCTCGACGCCAAGGATGCCCTCGCTGGCCGTGATGTTGTACACCCCCGGCGTGCCGACGTGGATGAACGGGAAACGAGCCTGTGACTTCCAGCCATCCGCCGCTTCGAGGGTGAGCCGCTTGGCAAAGATTTCGCTCAAGGCGGCGCGGGCGCTGATGAGACGTTCGCTCAGGTCGCCAGCGCCGGCCACGCCTGAATGTCCCTTTGCGCCTTTGGCAAGCACCTCAAAACGCATGACGCCGCGATTTTCGGTACAGATTTCGCCAAACAGTTCGTCCCCTTTTTCGCCTGTCCGTTCTCCGGCGATGAAGAGGGAGGGCGTTAACCCCAATTCTTTCAAGACAAAGGGCGTACCCCAGGCCTCGGCTTCACCGTTCTCCTCGTTCCCCACCAGCAGGAGGGAGAGATTGGGGTACGGCGCGCCAGCCTGTAACGCATCCTTCATCCAGACCAGGTAGGTGGCAACCACTGTTTTCATATCCGCTGCGCCGCGCCCCCACAGGTAGTTGCCTTCGATGCGCGGGATGAATTGCGAGTCGTCTGGCTCGGGTTCTACTACGTCGAAGTGACCGTTGAGAAGTATGGGCGCTGGGCGTGTTTCGGTATGCCTTCTTTGTTTCGGAAACTCTGCAAATACCGCCGGATATTTACCGTCGAAGTAACGCACTGACAAGCCATGATCGCGCAAATAATCGTAGACGAAAGTGGCAGCGCGATGCACTTCTTCCAAGCGCTCGTTGGGACAAGCAGTGACCGACGGAATGCGGATGAGGTGCTGCGCCAGGTCTATGATTTCGGCTGTTTTGTCGGGGTAGCGGCTTTCGAGCAGGATGCTGGCGGAGGGGCGGAACCGCACGGGCAGTTCGGGATGCTGGCGGGCGTCTTCGCGGGCGCGCTGCAAGAATTCACCCAATTTTGCTGCGTCGCTTCTCAGGTTTGTGTAACGGGCGGCAATGGTTTCCACTTCAGCCATGACCTGGCTCTCGCGTTCTTCGGCCAGTTCGCGCAGCAGCGAGAGCGGCACTTCGTCGTTGGCGCCTAGTTCCATGCGCAGGCGGGCGCGCATCCGCTCGGCAGTGTTTGGGGCGCCGGTGGCCATCTCGACCAACGGATTCAGGTCATCCCACATCCCCAACGCTTCAGCCAGAGGGCGGATTTCGCCAAGCGTCCATTGCAAGAAGGCACGCAGGGCGATGGGTTTGCCAGTCAGTGGATTTTCGATGCTGGCGCGCAACCCATCTTGGGCGGCTTTTTGCTCGTTGCGGCGGGCGCGGTTGATGTCTTCGCTATCGTAGCGGAACGAACGGGCAAATTCAGGGTCGGCATAGATGCGCAACAAGAGCAGGTGCTTGAAGGTCAAGTTGGCTATGTCCAGGTCGAGCGGGTTGCCGCCGTCGTCGGTGCGGATTTCGACACGTCCCATCGGCAGGTTGATGCGCGCCAGAAGGTTTTGCTGCTCGATTTGGCGCGCCATCTCCTCGGCAGGGGGCGCCTCGCCAACGGAATACAGGCCGCGGGTGTAAAGATGCGTCAGTTGTTCGCCGGTGGTCGAGATGAGTCGTTCCACAGGTTCGGCAAACGAACGGGCGCGGACGGGGGTCCAGTTGTTGTTTCCAAAGCGGACGCCGCGCCGCACCAGGTCGTAGGAGAGGCGTTTGTAATCCTTGTAGGAACGGTACAGATCGGGCAGGTCTATTTCGGGCGGATTGGGGAAGGTGAGATTACGAATCGAGTCGTTCTCGGTCAACGCAACGATTGCGCGCCCGCCGCGATTTTGGGCTTGCAAAGGGGTGGAGGCCGAGGTTGCGATGAAAAGTGAGGTGAAAGCGCGCAGTAAGCGGGTGGCGGTAATGTAGAATTCGGATTTGTACTGGTCGAGGTGGCGGTCGCCGCGTGCAGAAGCGGGCAGGTACATGAAGTCCCAGGTGAAGAGCGGGTCGGGTAGCGACAGGTTGGTGTGGATACCGGCGGTGGCAAGCGCCTCGCCGTACATGTCCACGCAGCGTTCCAGGTAGCGGCGTTTGGCGATGCCCCACTTGCCGGGGATGCTCTCGTGGCCAATGGGGGTGAGGAAGAGCAGATTGCCGTGCCAGTGATACAGGCGTTCTCCAAATTGTTTGCCGGCGCGCGCCAGGGCGTTGAGCAGCGCAGCCTCCATCAGGCGCGCCTCGTAGACAGCCGCGCGAGGGGCATAGTAAGGTCGGGTAGCCCATTCGATCATCCAGTGGAAGACTTCCAATTGGGAGAAGGAGCGCAGTCCCGGCGGGATGATTTCAGCGCGCAAGTAGTCTACGAAGGATTGCTCGGCCGGGCCGGCGCCCACCGTGCGCAGCGGGCGGAAATGCTCGTCGAGCAAGTTCCATTCCAACTCGAATCCGCCTAAGCCGCTTGAGGGTTTGTCCTTTTGGGCGGTCTCGAGGGCAAGGCGGTATTTTTCGGCAAATTGGAGAGGGTCGTAGGCCATGGAAAACTCCTTTCGTAAAGAGCGCCTCTCATCCCTTCAACGAGTTCAAACCGGCTACCAGACGCTCGAAGGCGCCTTGCGTGCGCTCGACCGGCGTGGCGTACGAGAAACGTATCCAATCGCCGCCAAAGGGTGAGAAGAACGCGCCCGGTACGATGGCTACGCCGAAATTTTCGGCCAGGTATTGTCCAAGCGGTTCGCTGTCGGCCCAGCCTTTGGCGCGCAGGAACTCGCCGACTTCGATGAAGGCGTAATAGCCCTTGCCAATGATGTAGCGCATCCCGCTTTCGGCCAACAACTGGTTCAGCACGATGCGGCTGGCGTTGGTCGGCTCGGTGATGGTTTGGCAGGCCTTGGCGTAGCCCATCTCGTAGGCGGCCATGGCTACTGCCAGCGAGTAATACGTGGGCATGACAGTATGTGAGGCGCGCGCTACTATGAATTTGATGAACCGCTCATCGGCCAGCAGGTGGCAATTGCGGATGTTCGACGCGCCTAGCGACTTGGTCAATCCGTCCAGGAACAACAGGCGTTTGCGCTCTTCGGGGGTGAACAATTTGAGGAAGGTGTTCAAATCGTTGGGCTGCTCGTCGGTGACATAGTGATACATCCAGTCGAACAATACAAAGGCTACCCCTGCTTCCAGCGCGGTGCGGGCGAGCAAGGCCATCCTTTCAGTGGAAGTGGTCAAGCCGGTGGGATTATCGGGATTGGTGATGACCAGGCAGGCAATCTTGCGTCCTGAGCGCGCAGCAAACGCAACGCTGGCCTTGATGCCATCTTCAGAATAGGCCCAGCCCTGCGAGGCTTCGCCCGGCATCCAGAGTACGTTAGCGCCGATGCCATAGGGGCCCCAGTTGTATGAAATCCACGGCACGCGCGAAACTGCAATCACATCTCCCTGCCGGCCATAACCAAGCGCCAGCATGGCTTGATAGGCTTTGACCAACGCATCCCGGCCGCCGCAAGTGCCAAGCACGTTGGCAGGCCCCCAGCCTATGGAGGGGTCGAGTTGCCAGTATTGTTCTACAACCGATTTGCGATACGCTTCGGTGCCAAAAGGCATGTCATAAGAAGTGCCATGCTCTATTTGTAACTGTGCGGCGCGTTCCAGGATTTCGCGCGGCACGCCCGGCAGCGAAGCGCCGCCGTCGCCTTGCGAGGCGTCGTAAATCTTGCCGCCGGGGTTCTTTTCGAGATAGACCTTCAGTGATTTGTTGATTAAGAACATGCGAGAGGGGGGGATGTCCATCATCTTGGAGGGATGATCGCTGACCGGCACCAGATTCTCTTCTGGGACGGCGTACACGGGGGTGGTGTCAGAAAGGGACATGGGTTGTTCTCCTTAAGAAAAACGCCCCGCTGGCTTCGGGGCGTTGGGTTGCTACGGGCTACCTTTTTTGTGCTTGTTCGACCTGTTCTATGCGCCAACGTCCCGTTATCGGTGCGATACGGGTAGTATTGCGGGTGGTATTGACGTTGTTGCAGAGAAGGATTTGGTTCATAATTCGCGCAAGCATACCACTGTGTGCTTGAGGCGTCAAGTTTTTTGATTGCCGATAACCCGCGAATTGACAGCCTGCCCTTTTTACCGTATAACTGGCGCAAGTCGTATCTCATCGAAAGGAAGCGAGGGGTAGGCTGCACAGCGCACCCAAAACAGGCCCTCGCTTTCTCGAGGGGATGCCGCAAATCATTTTCATACACTCGGAGGTGGAATCGTGCATACGCTGTGGTGGCTTTCAGAAGGCGGCCATGGGCCAGATACCAGTTTGCTGTGGCTGTTGTTGACGGCGCTGGGCTTCTTTTTCTTGATGGTCGTTGTTGGGTGGCTGGTCAGCCGAAATAAGGGTAGCAGAGTCGAGGTCCGGCCAGAGGCGCATCGTCACGCCGCCCAATCTGCTGACGACTTGAAGATCTTGGAAGGGATTGGCCCCAAGGTCGCCCAAGTCCTGAACGAAGCCGGTATCCATACCTTTGCAGATCTGGCTCAGGCCCAGGCAGCCGATGTCCAAAAAATCCTGGATAGCGCCGGTTTGCAGATGATGAATCCCGAAGGCTGGATCGAGCAAGCCAAACTGGCTGCGCGGGGCGATATGGAAGGCCTGGCAAAACTGCAAGATGAACTCAAGGGTGGCCGCAAAGCCTGATGAATCAAACGTCCCGAAGGCTAGAAAACCTTCGGGACGTTTTTTTTATTTATCTTGCAAGGCCGCCACGCCCGGCAGAACCAGCCCTTCGAGCATTTCGAGCGAGGCCCCGCCGCCGGTGGAGATGTGCGTGATTTTGTCGGCCAGCCCCGATTGCTGGACGGCCGCTACCGACTCGCCGCCGCCGACGATGGTCACCGCTTTGGACTCGGCCGCGGCCTGCGCAATGGCAAAGGTGCCTTGGGCAAAGGGCGGGAACTCGAAGACGCCCATGGGGCCGTTCCATACGACAGTTTTGGCGTCCTTGATGACGGCCGCGTAATGTTTTGCCGTTTCAGGGCCTATGTCTAGGATGCGCCAGCCGTCTGGCACTGGGCCGACCGGCATGGTCTTGTGCGCGGCCTGCGCCTCGAATTTATCGGCAATGACCACATCTATCGGCAGGCGGAATTTGGCCCCGGCTTGCTTCACGATTTCCCTGGCCGTTTCCAGCGCCTCGTCCTCCACCAGTGAATCGCCGACCGGATAGCCCTGCGCCTTGAAGAAGGTGTTGGCCATGCCGCCGCCAATCAGGATGCTGTCGGCCTTGGTCAGCAAGTTCTTGATGACGCCGATTTTATCGCTAATCTTGGCTCCGCCCAGAATGGCGACGAAAGGTTTTTCGGGGTTGGCTATGGCTTGCCCAAGGTATTGGATTTCTTTTTCGAGCAAGAAGCCCGCTACCGCCGGCAGGAACTTGGCCACCCCTTCTGTGGAAGCGTGGGCGCGGTGTGCCGAACCGAAGGCGTCGTTCACGTACACGTCTGCCAGCGCAGCCAGTTTTTTAGCCATACTGGGGTCATTCTTCTCTTCTTCGGGATGGAAGCGGGTGTTTTCCAGCAACAGTACTTCACCCGGCTGCAAAGCCCGCGCTGCGGATTCGGCTTGCGGCCCTATGCAGTCGTCGGCAAACAATACGGGTCTTTTCATCAAGGCGCTCAAGTGGGCCGCCACAGGTCGAAGCGAATATTTCGGGTCGGGGCCGCCTTTTGGCCGGCCTAGATGCGAGCAGAGGATGAGGGCGGCGCCCTGTTCGAGCAGGTAATCTAGCGTCGGCATGGCTGCGCGGATGCGGGTATCGTCGCTGACTGTTAATTCGCCGCTCGAACTGCTAGACAACGGCACGTTGTAATCTACGCGCACCAGGACGCGCTTGCCTTTTACGTCAATGTCGCGGATGGTTTTTTTGTTCATGGTTTCTCCGGGAAGGTACACAAGGGAGGTACACAGTTAAACAGGTACACAGGTACACAAGTAGACCGGTATGTGTTGCCTACCTGTGTACCTGTTTGTCTACGCTTACAAACTCTTTGCCATCAAGGCGGCTAGATCAGCGGTGCGGACGGAGTAGCCCCATTCGTTGTCGTACCAGGTCACGACCTTGATGAAGTTGTTCTTTTCTTTGCCGAGCACGGTGGTAAATTGCAAATCTACGGACGAGGAGTGCGGGTCACCTTTGTAATCAATGCTTACCAGCGGTTCGTCCACGGCTTGCAGGATGCCCTGGAAGCGCGGCAGTTTGGCCGCTTCACGGAAGGCCTGTCGCAATTCTTCGGTAGTGATTTCTTTTTCGATTTCGGCAGTGAAATCTACGATCGAAACGGTCGAAGTGGGGACGCGCAGGGCGTAGCCGTCGAATTTCCCTTTGAGTTCAGGGATGACCAACGCCACGGCTTTGGCGGCGCCAGTGGTGGTGGGGATGATGCTCATTGCCGCCGCGCGCGCCCGGCGCAGATCAGAATGCGGCAGGTCGAGGATTTTCTGGTCATTCGTATAGGCGTGGACGGTGGTCATGAAACCACGTCGGATGACGAAGTTGTCATGCACCACTTTGGCGGCCGGTGCCAGGCAGTTGGTGGTGCAGGAGGCGTTCGACACCACATGATGCGTCTTGGGGTCATACTTGTCCTCGTTCACGCCCAATACGATGGTCAGGTCTTCACCTTCGGCGGGCGCGGTAATGATGACTTTCTTGGCCCCGCCTTTGGTGATGTGATTCTCAGCGCCTTTGACGGCCTTGCCCTTTTTGTTGACGCCGTCTGATTTGATGGTGAAGATGCCGGTGCCTTCGATGACAATTTCCACGCCCAAATCGCCCCACGGGATCGCCGCCGGATCGGTCTCTTTGAAACCTTTGACTTTCTTTCCATCAATGAGGATGCCGTCTTCTACCACTTCCACGGTGCCATCGAAACGGCCATAATTCGAATCGTATTTGAGCAAGTGCGCCATGGTTTTCAAATCGCCAATATCGTTGAATGCAACTACTTCCAGTTCGGATGCATGATAATCGCGAATGGCTTTCAACACCTGGCGGCCAATGCGGCCAAATCCGTTGATACCGACTTTAACAGTCATGAGAAACCTCCAGAAAAATAGGGTTATTGTTGTGTTTTCAAACCTGATTGTTCATTTTATCACAATCAAGTTGTTTTGCTAATGTACCTGGAACTGAAAAGCGCTTGCTAATTTGCTAATGGACCAGTGCGCTCGTAGAACAGGTCCATGATGACTTGCGCCAATTTGGCCGAGTCATGATGGCCCGGCTGCTCTGGGTCTACCAGATCGGCGGTATATAGGCGCGCATCTCGCCGCGACAGGGGGTCTGCTTGCACCCATTGGACGGATTTTGCCAGGCGACCCTCATAGTTATCGTTACACAAGACGATATCGAACAGGTCTTCGCCGACATGCTCCTCCAGTGCGCGGACGTGATCATAACAAGAATATGACTCGGTCTCTCCGGCCTGCGTGGTAAGGTTACAAACGAAGATTTTGAGAGCCTGGCTGGCGCGCAGGGCCGCGCTCAGGTCATGGACGAGCAGGCTGGGCAGTAAACTGGTGTACAAACTGCCCGGCCCGACCAGAATCAAATCTGCATTGAGCAGCGCCTGGATGACCGGCGGGAAGGCGGGCGCATCGTTCGGCTCCAACCAAACTCGCCTCACCCGTCCTGATACCTTTGGGATGCGGCTTTCTCCTTCAACGCGCACCTCATTGACGAGATGGGGCAAGCGCACGTCTGCCACCAATTTTACATCATGCAGCGTTGCCGGCAATACTCGACCATGCACCGACAAGACGCGCCCCGATTCTGCCACCGCCTCCTCGAAACTGCCGGTCAGGTCGCTCAAGGCCGAGATGAACAAGTTGCCAAAAGAATGTCCATCCAGGCCTGGCGCGCCGCTGAAACGATATTGGAACAACTGCGTCAGCAGGGCTTCGTCGTTGGAAAGCGCAGCCAGACAATTGCGGATGTCGCCTGGTGGCAGGATGCCCAGACTCTCACGCAAGCGCCCAGAGGAGCCGCCGTCGTCGGCTACGGTCACGATAGCCGTCAGGTTGTGTGTATGTTCTTTTAGCCCGCGCAGCAAGGTGGATAGTCCATGCCCGCCGCCAATGGCTGTTACGCGCGGTCCGCGTCCACGGCGGCGGTAGTCTGCCAATTGTTCGACAATGTGCGCGCCGGGGCGCATGAAAGGCCGCATCAGGGCGCGATTGAGCTCCCAGATGCCAAAGGCAAACATCCCCAGTCCCAGCCCCCCAAAAACGATCACACGCATCCAACGCGGCAGAAAGCGCAGCGAGGCATACGAGAGCAGCGTCAGGAGCGTTGGATTGGTCGTTTCCATGCGGTACAGGTCGAGCAGTAGCAGCGCCAGCCCCACGCCCAGCAGGGTCATGCCGGTCAAGGCGAGCAAGAACCAACGCTTCACTCCCAATCCAGGCGTAAACCAACGCAGGAAACGGCGCAAACGGTAGAAATGAGAAAAACGAGGCATTCAATATGTAAGGAGAGTCTAGCAGTGATTTGGGGAAACGTCAATTCACCAGGGGATTGTTTCGCTTGGTCTCGATACGGCGGTGCTGCTCGGGTAGGGTATGGTAGCGAAGCGTATCGGGACCCGCCGCTTACTCGACCTGCGCTTTCAATGACAGATGAGTTTGGTTGCGGCTGGAGGCCGCGCTATAGTATTACTCTTGAGAATCTATCACAATCGTAAGGATTTTGTAGCACGGCATTCATGTCGCATTGGGTTGCGGGATAAATCCCACGCTACGGAATACTCGAAAAGCAAAAGCCTGATCAGGCATCCAGGTCAGGCGCGACCAGCACCACATTGCCCGTCACCTGCCCGCTTTCGAGCAGGGCGTTGGCTGCGTTGGCAGGCGCGTGGATGTCCAGGCTGAGCAGGTCGGGGTCAACGCCTGCGATGGTTTTGTAGACGACGGTGGTGGGAAGCGGAGAAACAATCAGCGTGGGAGAGGCTTGGGTTGGCGCAGCAGGCGCGGGCGGGGTCTCGACAGGCTCGACCGCCGTCTCGACCGGCTCGACCGCCGGTGTTGCGCTGAAGCGGCAGGCGAGGCTGGTGAGGAGGAGGGTCATCCAGACGAGGATCATCTTTTTCATGGGATATTCTCCAAACCAATCATGAGCCGGACATCCTGCCGCCATCAGCGCGGTGGGTCGCTTGTCAGCAGGTCTCCCTGTACGTTTTAAGGCACATTCACGTCAGGGTTCGTATTTCTGAGCAACTGCTCCAAATCCTGCAAGAGGGCTTCCAGTTCGTCGGCAGATTTTGCGGCCTCGGAGGGCGTTTGGGCGGCTTCGATGGTTGGGGTGGCAGGCAGCGTCGGCATGACAGTTATCAGGTCAGGCAGAGGGGAAGCGGAAGGCATGACCTCTGCCGCCTGCGTACTCACCGTTTCTTGCGTCGCCTGTGTGGAGGTGGCAGCGAGGGACGCCGACGCGGTCGGTGACGGAGGTTCGCGGCGGATTCGTTCGCGCGTGCAGGCGCTTACACCCAGCAGAAAGAGGATTGCAATGAGCAGGAGAGCAATACGGCGGCGCATAGATTACCCTCTCTCTGGGAAGGTGGCTTCTTTCCATTCCTTCACTGCCTGACGAAGGTCCATTGCCGCTTGACTCATGGTGAGATGCGCCTGGCGCAGCGCCTGTCTGGCATCCAGCAAGGTCTGACGGGCGGCTTGCCGGTCGGTGACGCTGCCGTTCTCGTCGAAGCCATGATGCGCGGCGAGCAGGTTGGCGGCGGTTTGGTGTTCGGCTTCGACGGTTGCCATTTGGCTGTCGAAGACCGCCAGGGCGTTTCGAAGCGCGCTGACATCATATCCTTCGGCAACAGCCTTGTCAATGACCTCCTGTACTTTTGCCGCAGCCTCATCCATTTTTTGGAGGTGTACTTGTTGCTGCGCCAGCCATTGCTGTTCGGCCTGATACGATTTTGCCAGCGCGTCATCAATCGGGTCGGGGGCGGGCATTGCCAGCGCTGTGGAGGGGAACGCAAGAACGCCTGTCAGCACGGCGGCAAGCAGGAGAAGGGAAAGGGTAGAAAACATTTTTTTCATTGGGTTGGCTCCTTTTTGTTTTTTTCTATTTTGCTCGAAATTGTTTATGAGACGATTATCTCGCTGTAAAAAGGCTGTAAAACCCATCCGGGCTGCCTGCTGCCTCTTGACATTTATTTTCCTATAGTGTAATATATACATGTAGATATATTACACAAAAGGAACACTCTATGCCGCTTGCACACGCCATTCTCGGATTTCTCGATTATCAGCCCATGTCGGGCTACGACTTGAAGAGATTGTTCGATGTCTCGATTGCGCACTTTTGGTCAGCCACTCAGAGTCACATCTACAAGGCGCTGGAAACTCTCGAAGAAGATGGTCTGGTCGAGGCAAAAGTCATCCCGCAGGAAGGCAAGCCCAACCGCAAGGAATACCACATCACCGAAGCGGGGCGCGCCGAATTGCGCCGCTGGCTGGTCACGCCGTTGCCGCTCGACCCCGTGCGCGAAAACTGGCTGATTCAAATCTTCTTCTCGCATTTCAGCAGCAATGAAGAAATCGCCGCACTGTTCGAAGCCCGCATGGAGCAAATCCGCGCCCGGCTGGAGACGTTGAAAACCGCAGCGCAGGCAGCCATTGACGAGAACGCCCGACAAGTCGGCATAGAACGCCTGCGCCAACTCTGGCAAATCACCCTCGATTATGGCGTGGATTATTACGAGTTCGAACTGGCATGGCATGAGAAGATGTTGAAAACCATTCACAACCTGCCGCCGCTGACGCCGCCAAACCCACAAGCATAAAACAGCAAGAAAACAAAACGAAAAATCAAAACTGCCTTCATCAAGGCAGGTGTATTCAATGCGCCCTGTGCGCAGAAAGGACGATGTATGTTTCAAGTGCTTTTTGGTTTCATCCCCTGGATTCTCTACTGGTCATTTTCGGGACCCGACCTGTGGAGCGCCGCCATCCTGGGCGGGATGCTCGCTGCGGCGGGGCTGGTCTCCTGGCGCTGGCTCAAACGGCGCGATGTCAAGACGATGGAAGTCGTCACGCTGGGCTACTTCGCCGTCCATGCGCTCGTCACCCTCGTTCTCGGCTCCGATTTCCTCAAAACCTACAGCCCCGTCGTCAACAGCCTGATTTTGGCAGGCATGGCGTTCAGCACGCTGGCAATGAAGAATCCCTTCACCTATCAATACGCCAAAGAAGATTGGGACAAATCCTACTGGACTGACCCGGCTTTCATCCGCATCAACGAAATCATCACCGGCGTTTGGGGCGCGATTTTCACCCTCAACGCCCTGCTGGGCGCGCTGGCGGTGTTCGTCTTCCCCGCGCAGAACTTGCTCTTTGCGGTGATTTTGCCCAACGTCGGCGTGGCGGCGGGGATTGTCTTCTCGTCCGTCTTCCCCGGCTACGCCGCCCGAAAGGGCGTTCAGGCGCGGCTCGATGCCTGGGACCCGTACCGGTGGCCCGCGCCAAAATTCGATGCGCGTCCCGCCGCCGAAACCGAACACGATGTCATCGTGGTCGGCGCCGGCATCGGCGGACTCTCCGCCGCCGCCCTGCTCGCCAAACGCGGGCTGAAAGTTGCCGTCTTCGAGCAGCATTATCTCCCTGGCGGATATTGCACCGCTTGGGAACGCAACGTCAAACCGAAGGGCGCACCCGCCGACACAAAAGAACGCTGGACGTACGTCTTCGACGCAGGCGTTCACGATGTGAGCGGACTGGGCGAGCGCGGCGGAATCCGTTCTCTGTTGCGCATGCTCGACATCGAAAACGTCATCGCGTGGAAACGCAATCAGCAGGAATACTTCCTCGGCGAGATGCATTTCAAAGTCCCGCACGAGGCGGATGAGTTCGTGAAGCAACTGGGCGAGCGCTTCCCTTCCGAAGCAGAGAATCTCAGAAACTTCTTCCACGAAATGCTGCTGGTGTACCGCGAGATGTACGCCGACATCGAAAAGACCGGCGGCGCGCCGCGCGCCCCTGACAACGTGGAAGACCTGCTCAGTTATCCGCGCCGCAACCCGCACGCCTACAAGTGGATGGATAAGCCCTTCGTTGCCATGCTCGATGAGTTTTTCCAGGACGAGCGACTCAAAAATTTGCTCGCCGCTCTGACGGGCTACCTGAGCGACGACCCCGCCTCGTTGACGGTGGGCAACATGGCGCCCATCTTCGGTTACCACTTCGACGGCGGCTTTTATCCCGTTGGCGGTTCGCAGGCGCTGCCCAACGCCCTGGTGGATGTCATCGAGAAGCACGGCGGCAGGGTGTTTCTCCGCACGCCCGTTGGGCGCATCCTCATCGAAAACGGTCGCGCGGCGGGCGTAGAACTCAAAGACGGCACGACTCACCGCGCCAAAGCCGTGCTTTCCAACGCCGACACGCACAAAACCTTCCTGGAGTTGGTCGGGCGTGAACATCTCCCCGCCGGTTTTGCCGCCTACATCGAATCGCTCAAGCCTTCCACCTCCGCCTTCATTGTCTTTTTGGGATTGGACATCGTCCCGAACCTGGCTCCCATCACCATGCTGGACGACCTGGGAATCATGATTCCCTCGAACATAGACCCGACTCTCGCCCCGCCCGGACATGCCTCCGTGACCCTGTTGAAACTCCTCCCCCAAAGCGACTTCGCCAAATGGGACCGCAAGTCGCCGGAATATCGGGAGCGCAAGCGGAAATTCGCCGATGAGATGATCGCCTCCGCCGCCGAAGTCATCCCCGGCTTGCAGCAGCACATCACCTACCGGCAGGAAGGCACGCCCGCCACCTTCGCCCGCTACGCCTGGACGACGGACGGCTGCATCTACGGGCCCGCCGCCGGGCAAAAGCGCCTGACCGTCAAAACCCCCGTCCCCAACCTGTATGTGGCTGGCTCCGGCGTGATGGGCGGCGGAGTCGAAGCCGCGGCTATCGCGGGTATTCACGCCGCAAATGAAATGATGAAAGGCTCAAAATGACCAACACAAAAGTTGTGCTCGTTACAGGCGCATCATCGGGCTTCGGCAAATCGATCGCGGCTCTTCTCGCGCAGGAAGGCTATCGCGTCTTCGGTACCAGCCGCAAAAAAGATGTGGATGCGCCGGCAGGCGTTGAAATGCTGATGTTGGATGTCCAGGCAAATCAGTCGGTTCAGATGTGTATTCAAGAAATCCTGACCCGCGTAAATCACATAGACTTGCTGGTAAACAATGCCGGGCAGGCACATGCCAGTCTTGTTGAAGAAACGTCGCTCCAGCACGCTAAGAATATTCTGGAAACCAATTTCTGGGGAGTTGTCCGGGTCACCAATGCCGTATTGCCCATTATGCGAAAACAGGGGGGCGGACAGATCATTACCATCGGCTCACTGGCAGGTCTGATTGGTGTGCCTGGACAAGGCTTCTACTCAGCCAGTAAATTCGCTCTGAAAGGGTATAGTGAAGCGCTCAGGTTCGAAGTTGCCCCGTTCAATATCAGAGTTTCCTTGATTGAGCCGGGTTTCTTCCGCACGAACTTGCACCAGGCGCTGTCACACTATGACCAAACGATCCCCGACTACGACCATATGCGAGAAGCGATTGAGAGGTTCATCGCACGCGCCATCGCACGGGGCGGCGATCCAGACAAGGTTGCGAGGCTGGTTGTCCAGGTGGCAAGGAGCAAACGGCCAAAACTGCATTACCGCGTCGGCAGGGATGCGGTCATACTGCCCAAGCTTAAAGCCCTGCTGCCCGAGAAGTGGTTTGAAGATGGAATGCGCAAGAACCTCAATCTTCAATGAACGAATAGACCGTTTCCAGCATCTTAATGAAAGCTAAACTCATTCAACTTTCTTGGAGGTAAAATGCATACAAGCACAAAATGGCTGATTGGCGAGATCGCCGCCATCGCGATATCAACAACACTCCTGGGCATAGCCGGCTACCCATTGCTCTTGCCATACCCATGGCACCGGTTCCTGCACGTCCTTGGAGCGGTCCTGTTCATGGGGAATATCATCGTCACCGCAATGTGGATGATGATGGCAGAGCAAAGTCGAAATGAGGCCGCCCTTCGCTATGCGGTTGGCGTAGTGAATTGGGCTGACGTGGCTTTCACAGCGCCCGGTATCTTCCTGCTGCTCACCAACGGCTACACTATGGCGTATGCCGCCTGGGGCGGCCTTACCGTGAGTTGGATCGTGACGGCATTCGCTCTGTTGATATTGTCCGGCATCCTATGGGTGGTTTGCCTCATACCGCTCCAAAACCAGCTGCTTCGTTACGCCAATTCGGGTGACGATACCCTGCCCAGCCAGTTTTACCATACCCTGCGGCAGTGGTACCTTTGGGGTGCCATTGCCACGATCCTGCCCGTCCTTTCGCTCGTTCTCATGGCTTTGAGACCGCAACTGTGGTAAGTTGAATAATTACTTTTCCGTTTTGTGCGCGGCTGGGCATCACTAGCAGCGAAACGTGGCTGGAAATTGCGCTCACGCTCGGTCTATTCATCACCCTCGGCACGGGCGTCTTCATGTTCCTCCAGGTGAAAAAGAAGGGCGCGCAGTTCACGTTACTTCCTGCGCTTCTGGTTTGGAGCCTGGTCTTCTCTGCCATGAACGCCTTTTCCGAAGAAGCCATCTTTCGCGTTGGCATTGTCTCGCCGCTGTATGGGCAACTCTCTGTACCGATGATTGCCATCCTCTCTGGCATTCTCTTCGGCCTGCCACATTACTTCGGACAACCCAGCGGAATCGTCGGCGTGCTGATGGCGGGCTTCCTCGGCTGGCTGCTGGCGCTCTCCCTGCTTGAAACGCAGGGACTGTTCCTGGCCTGGGCGATTCACTTCGTGCAGGACGTGGTCATCTTCGTCAGCCTGTTCATGCTCAACGCAAAAACAAATCCCGACGCCGCGCTGAGTGCAGACAGGTTGTAATCAACAGGCATCGGTTGGGATGCAAGTCAATCTTGCCCTACGGCTTGGGATGCGCGGCGAAAAACTCCCAAATCAACTCCGAAGCGGAGATGGTCTGCGTCGGTTCGTCGCCGCCCGCCCAGGCGGGGCCGGCGCTGCCGGGCCAGGCGTGTTTGCCGCCGATGATGGTGTACAGTTCCACCGCCGTTTCCTGCCGGCACTCGTCCCAGACCTGATGCCGGATGTCGGCAAAGGTCTCGGTTTGCGGCTGGGGATTGCAGCCGTTGAATGTCATCCAGAAGTCAAGCGACTCCTGCACCGAAGCGAAATCTACCCCGATAAGAGAATCGGCACCTA
>DAOUCM010000136.1:0-21147 GCA_034431895.1 Anaerolineales bacterium | reverse complement strand
AACTTCTTGTCAATCGAACCCACTTTCAAAAAAGTTCTCCTCTTGTACTCAGCACATATATCGAGCAGGAAAACATATATGAAATTCAATTATTTTGGGGGTTGAAAACACAAAAGTATGAGACAAATATAGGCAGTGATTATCCTTTTGCTTCGGTCATCTATCATGATCCTCTAGCAGATAAAATTCCCCAAAGGCTTCTCAAAGATAAAACGATAGGAGGATATTTGAACATTATCCGCTCTTACCCGATGGAGGTGGCGGTCAGTTATTTTCGGCATTTTTTCAATGGCTTGGATATATTCTTTTCAACGCCATATGTTAAAAAAATACATGCAAACCATTTCACATTCAGTTCTATAAATTATCTAGTGTGGTTTCTTGTAGTGTATTTTTCTCTTACTCACACGATAGAAAAGTATACGTCCTTGGGCGTCGTTTTATCTATGTTGGCGCCGGTCCTCTTGTCAGTGCCTCTTGTTGTCGAAGTGAGATTTTTCTTGCCGCTTCATATCTTGGCGTATGGAGTTGTAAGTTATGGGTTGAACTACACAGAAATGCTTCAGCAGATCTTCGTGAACAAATTCAGGTTGGTCAAGTTTGTATGCTTTTTACTCGTCTGGATGCTGATGTGCTTCACCCTTTCTGCAAGCACGATCGAGCAGTTGCAATCATGATTACTGCTTGCCACTTTTCCCATAAGATGTCATCGGAAGTGTGTGCGGCGAGCGCGATGATGTGCTAATACGGTGAGTGGATTGCCCGCCCTGCCTGTTTGCCGGCGAAAATACGTGACAAAAATCACCAGAAATATGGACATGCTATCCAATCCTCCATTTATCCTATATGGTAAAATCAACACCGCTTTCTGCCAAAAGAAGACTGGAGATTTTGTAATTCTTCAAAACCGTTTTATCAACTTCGGAGTGCAAAAATCTCCTGGTTTTGATTTATCTGCTTATCGTTTTTGGCGGATTCGGTAACTTCGGGAGAGGTTGAAGCGATCCCGACAGGAACGATCTAAACCCAGCGTTTTTAGGAGTGCTTATGCAGAATGAATGGCTTTACATTGGCTTGTTCTTAATTGTAGGAGTTGCTCTGCCGGCGGCTGCGCTCATCCTGGCATGGCTGCTTTCCCCCAAGAAGTCCAATCCTATCAAAGACAGCACCTATGAATGCGGCATGGAAACGGTGGGCGAGTCGCTAGTGCAATTCAAGGCGCAGTATTACATCTTTGCGCTGGTATTTTTAGTCTTCGATGTCGAAACGGTTTTCCTCTTCCCCTGGGCGGTCTCTTTAGGTAAGTTGCCGCTTTTTGCGGTGTTGGAGGGCATCCTCTTCATCCTCATTCTCTTCGCTGGTCTGGTCTTTCTTTGGCGAAAGAATGCTTTGGAGTGGGTGTAGTTTTTACTTGCGAACCAATAAGGCTGACAGGAAACACTTAATCCTATCAGCCTTTTCTTTGTGTCTTTTAGAGGCAAATTGCTTGGAAAAAGAGTCCAAACTGGGGTGTCAACGTCGAGAGAGGTTGCACGCCGATTACTAACCACTTGGAGGAGTATTGCATGAATTTTTGGACCGATCCAATTCGCACGGCGTCTGATTGGTTGATGGGTCTGTTCACTGGCTGGGGAATGAATGAAGGTCTGGCGGGCATTCTCATTCAACTGCTCGGTATCGTCATCCTGGTCACCATCATGCTGGTCATTGATATTTTGCTGGTGTGGATCGAACGCAAAGTGGTGGCGCGTTTCCAAGATCGCCTGGGGCCGAACCGCCTGGGGCCCTTTGGCTTGGTTCAACCCTTTGCAGACATCATCAAACTGTTCATCAAGGAAAATATCACCCCGACCGGCGTAGACAAAGTAGTCTATAATCTGGCGCCGGTTCTGTCGGTGTTTTCCGTGCTGATTTTGTGGGCTATCATCCCGCTGGCGCCGGTCATTTATGGGGTGGATTTGAACGTTGGCTTGTTATATTTGGTAGCGGCGGGCGCTATTGGCACCCTTTCCATTATCATGGCCGGTTGGTCATCGAACAACAAATTTGCCCTGGTGGGCGCCCTGCGCCAAGTGGCGGCGATGATCTCTTATGAAATCCCAATGGTAGTGACCTTACTTATCCCTGCCATCTTGGCCGGCACGATGGGCATGATGGGCATTATTCGTGCGCAGCAGGGTTTGTGGTACGTGATCCTTTCGCCATTGGGCGCTCTCCTCTTCCTTATCAGCGCTGTAGCCGAACTAGGACGTACGCCTTTCGACCTGAGCGAAGGCGAATCGGAGATTGTGGCTGGTTTCCATATTGAATACTCAGGCATGAAATTTGGGTGGTTCTACGCAGGCGAACTGCTGCACGCTTTCACGTTTGGCGGTTTTTGGGGTATTTTGTTCTTTGGCGGCTATCACTTCTTTGGGCTGGAGAATCTTGGCCCCTTGGTGGCAGCGGCTATCATCCTGTTCAAGGCCCTGCTGGGTTATTGGGTCATCATGTGGATCAAGTATACGCTCTTGCGCGTCCGCATAGATCACATGCTGTCTTTCAACTGGAAATTCCTGGTGCCGCTTTCGTTAGTGGTGTTGATGGTGACAGCCTTGTTGAACACGCTTCTGCGCGATGCCTCGGCTGGGTTTTACGCCTTGAGCATGTTCCTTGCGAATGTTTTAATTGCTTGGGCGGTGGTCGAGATTCTGCGCGCGCGCGGTCGGGCTGAACGAGCCCAAAGCCAGGCTGCCGCTCCAACTGCGGTGGAAGTGGCGCATCATTAGCAGGCAGGAGCAATCACATGACAATTTTGTTTTTTCTTTTTGCGGCGATCATCCTGGCTTCGGCCGTGATGGTTGTTTCGGCGCGCAACCTGATTCATGCGGCGTTGTGGCTAGTTTCGACGCTTTTTGGCGTGGCGGCGTTGTACGCCTTGCTCGATGCCGGCTTCATGGCGGTTGTGCAGGTGGTCATCTACATTGGCGCAATAGCCATTTTGTTCATCTTTGCCGTTATGCTCACGCGCCGTGAACTGCGTGACAAAGGCCCCGCTTTGAACGCTAACTGGTGGCTCTCTGCGTTGATCAGTGTGCTGGTTTTTGGCGGGCTGCTGTTCCTCCTTTCGGGGTGGAGCGGCTTCTCGAAAGCCTCAGCAGGCCTCCCGTCCGGATTCGACACGGTGGGGGCGTTGGGCGAAGCGTTGGTCTCGCCGCAGGCTTTTGTCCTGCCTTTCGAAGTGGCCTCTGTCTTGTTGGTTGCGGCCATGATTGGCGCCGTCTATGTCGCTTTGAAGCAAAAATAGGAGCAGACGATGATTCCACTTTCCTGGTATCTTATTCTCTCAGCAGCCTTGTTCAGTATTGGCTTGTTTGGTGTGCTGGCGCGCCGCAATGCAATTGCTATCTTGCTGGGCGTTGAGTTGATGTTGAACGCGGTGAATATCAATCTGGTCTCTTTTTGGCGTTATGGCGATGTGACGCAGATGGCCGGGCAGGTGTTTGCCATCATTGTCTTTGCGGTAGCGGCTGCAGAAGTGGCGGTTGGCTTGGCGCTGATTATTTCGGTCTATCGCACGCGCAAGACGGTGGTGGCCGACGAACTCGATTTGATGAAATGGTGATGTAGACGTAGAGAACAGGGAACAGACTACTCTCTCCTCTCTAATCTCTACTCTCTCTCCTGGAGGTTTCATGGCAACTGAGACTTTGATTTGGTTACTTCCACTCCCGCCCGTGCTGGCCTTTTTCCTCATCGTGTTGTTCACGAACAAGAACAAGGCTTTCAGCCACACCATTGGTGTGGGCGCGGCGGCGCTTTCGTGGTTGGGCAGTATGGTGGTCTTCTTTCGCGCGCTGGGTGTGGAGCATTTGGGCGAACACCCGTTTGCCTCTTCGATTCCCTGGCTGCCGACCGGCGAGACCTGGCTGCGGATTGGCGTGTTGATAGACCCGCTCGGCGCGGCAGTGTTGTTCTTTGTGGCTTGGACAATCTTCATGATTTTCCTCTACAGCGTGGGCTATCACAACTTCGGCCAACCTGAAGGGGACCACGATCGCCCCGGCTTGCAACCGCATGGCGCCACCGTGACCGATGAGCACGGCCACAAGCACGTTGTCCCGTCTGTCGAGCCGATGTATTCGCGCTTTTTTGCCTTCCTGGGCTTGTTTGCTTTTGGGATGTACACGCTGGTGGTCTCGGATAACTTGCTGACCCTGTTTGTCGGTTGGGAAATCATGGGTCTGTGCTCCTATCTGCTGATTGGTTTCTGGTATGGTAAGGAATCGGCGCGCAACGCAGCGGTCAAGGCTTTCATGACCACTCGTGTCGGCGACGTGTTCATGCTGTTGGGTATTGCTTTCCTGTACAGCGCCACCGGTACACTGACCTTCCGTGAGATTTTCACCGAGGAAGTGTTACATGCGCTGGCGACCACCGCTACACCCATCCTGGGGCTTTCGGCGGCTGGCCTGATCGCTTTGCTGCTCTTTATCGGTACGGTGGGTAAATCGGCGCAGTGGCCGCTGCACGTCTGGCTGCCGGATGCGATGGAAGGCCCGACCCCCGTCAGCGCTATGATTCATGCCGCCACGATGGTCTCGGCTGGCGTGTATGCAGTCATTCGCATGTTCCCCCTGCTGACGGCTGACTTCGACGGCCACACCTTGACTACTACGATGAGCGTGGTGGCCTTTATCGGCGCGTTCACGGCCCTGTTTGCGGCCACCATCGCCGTAGCCCAGAACGACATCAAGCGCGTACTGGCTTATTCGACCATCTCGCAATTGGGCTATATGATCGCTGCCCTGGGCATCGGCGCGTATGTGGCGGCGGCATTTCATCTTATTACACATGCTTTCTTCAAGGCGCTGTTGTTCTTGGGTTCTGGCTCGGTCATTCATGGCATGGAGCATGGCGTCTTGCACACCGGCAACCATCATGTGGACCCGCAGGACATGTTCAACATGGGCGGCTTGCGCAAGAAGATGCCCATCACGTTTTGGACTTTCTTGATTGGCGGTTTTGCGCTTTCGGGCTTTCCGCTCATCACGGCCGGTTTCTGGTCGAAAGATGAAATTCTGGCCGATGCTTTTGGGCATGGCCATTGGGCGGTCTTCGTGACGTTGGCTGTGGCGGCCTTTTTGACGGCCTTCTATACCATGCGCCAAATTACGTTGACCTTCCTCGGTGAACCGCGCACGAAAGAAGCCGAACACGCCCAGGAGACGCCCTGGACGATGACTGCTCCGCTGGTGGTGCTGGCGTTCTTTGCCGTGACCTATGGCTGGGTCGGCATACCCGAGCATTTTCCGCTCCTCGGCGGAATTCTGCCCAACTGGTTCCATGGCTTTGTCGGTTCTACGCTGACCGAAGAACCCGAGGCGCTGCCGTTCAATTTCATTCCGCTGATGACCTCGCTTGTCGTTGCCCTGGGCGGGCTTCTCTTGGGCTGGCTGGCGTATCGCAATGTCAAGACGCCCGCTGAAGACAAACTGCAAATCCCGCTTCTCAAGAACAAGTGGTACTTCGACGAGGCTTACGATTTCCTCTTCATCAAACCCGCTTATTGGTTTGCAGAAACTTTCGTGTACAAATGGATGGATAAGGGTGTGATTGACGGCATCTTGCACGCCTTCGGTCATGCCACCGCTTTCCTGGGAACCTGGATCCGCGCCTATATAGACAAGGCCATCATCAACGAATTGATGGGTGATGGTTCGGCGCGGCTGACGCAATGGTTTGGTGGACGTTTGCAACCCATTCAGACCGGCCGCATCCAACAATACATGCTGGCCTCGTTGGGGGTGTTGATTGTTGTAGGCGGCCTGATGTTCTCCCTGCTGGTGAAGTAGGAACTACCTTCGGGTCCTTGTGAAGGAGACATGATGGATTTCATCAATGATCATCTTTTGAGCCTGATACTGTTTTTGCCTGCGCTGACGGCGCTGGTCATCTTCTTCCTGCCCCAGGATGAAGTAAAACTCATCCGCTGGACAGCGCTGATTGGCAGTTTGTTTCCTTTGGCGCTCTCGCTTTTGTTGTGGACGCGCTTCAATTTGAACGGCTTTGGCTTCCAGTTCCAGGAACAATACAAGTGGTATGAGGCGCTTCATTCCACCCTGCACCTGGGCGTGGATGGCCTGTCCCTGACGATGGTGCTGCTTACCACCTTGCTGACGCCGTTGGCTATTTTGGCCTCTTTTGGTATTACCGACCGCGTCAAGGCCTACATGATGCTGTTTTTGTTCCTGGAGATGGGCATGTTGGGCGTTTTCCTGGCGCTCGATTTGCTTATCTTCTTTGTCTTTTGGGAACTGGGCCTGGTACCGATGTACTTCCTCATCAACCAGTGGGGCAGCGCCAATCGCAATTACGCCTCGCTCAAGTTCATGATTTATACGATGGGCGGCTCGCTGGGCCTTCTGCTGGCGATTCAGATGCTGGGCGTCGCTTTCGGGACCTATGACCTGCCGCGCCTCTATGAACTTTGGCCCACCGCCTCGGCTTTGAACAACATCCCTGCCTGGTTGCCCATCGAAAAGGTCAAGACCATTGCCTTCTGGGCTTTTGTGGTCGCTTTTGCGGTCAAAGTGCCCGTGTGGCCGTTCCATACCTGGCTGCCCGATGCGCATACCGAGGCCCCTACGGCTGGTTCGATGATTTTGGCGGGCGTTCTGCTGAAATTGGGCGCCTATGGCTTTTTGCGGCTGGTGCTGCCGCTCTATCCTGAGCAGGCGCAGACTTTTGCGGGCGCGCTGGCTTTCCTGGCTACAGCCGCCATTATCTTTGGCGCTTTTGGCTCTTATGGCCAGACCGATTTCAAGCGTTTGGTGGCGTATTCATCTGTCAATCACATGGGCTTTGTGGTGTTGGGCATTGCGGCGGCTGCGGCAGCCTATGGCTCGTCTAACGAAGTGTGGAAGGCCAGTTACCCCATTGCGCTGAACGGCGCCATTTTGCAAATGTTCAATCACGGCCTTTCGGCGGCTGGCATGTTTTTCCTGGTGGGTGTCATCTATGAGCGCACGCATACCCGCAACTTGAACGACTTTGGCGGGCTGTTCCCCTTGGTGCCGGTGTACGGCGGCATTCTGATTTTTACGAGCATGGCTTCGCTTGGCTTGCCAGGCTTGAACGGCTTCGTGTCTGAATTCCTGGTGGTGCGAGGTTCCTGGCCTATCTTGACGCTCTACACAGCAATCAGCATGATAGGTCTGCTCTTTACCGGCGCTTACATTCTCAAAGGCATCAAGCAGGTGCTACATGGCCCGATGAACGAACACTGGGCGCACGGCGAGCATAAACTGACCGAAATCAACGCGCGCGAAATTTTGGTGATGGCCCCGCTCATGGCCTTGATTTTGTGGATTGGCGTTTGGCCGGTCTGGATTCTGGACGTAATCAACCGCGCCGTTCTTGCGTCTTTCTAAGAGGTGGATGATGACATTTCCGATCCTGAGCGTTATCGTTTTTACTCCTATCGTGGCTGGGATGCTGATCTTGCTCTTTCCTGAGGAGCGCAAGGACGAAGTGCGCGTCACAGCGTTGGCGGCGGCGACCTTTGCCTTGTTGTTGTCGGTGTGGGTGTACTTCACCTACGATTTGGACGCAGCCGGTTACCAGTTCCAAGAAGCGTACAACTGGCTGCCTGCGCTGGGCATTGGCTACCATGTCGGTGTGGATGGCATGAGCGCGCCGCTTATCCTGCTGACCGGCGTAGTCATGTTCACGGGCGTCTTGATTTCCTGGGGCATCGAGGACCGTCCGCGCGAATTCTTTGCCTTCTTGTTCATCCTGGCGAGCGGCGTGTTTGGCGTGTTTGCCTCTCTCGACCTGTTCCAGTTGTTCTTCTTCTACGAAATTGCCGTCTTCCCCATGTACCTGTTGATTGCTATCTGGGGCTGGATCAGGACGCGCGAGTATGCGGCCATGAAATTGACCCTTTACTTGTTTGTGGGTTCTGTCATTGCTCTGGTCGGCGCGCTGGCTATGTATTGGACGGCTTACCAAAATACCGGCGTGCTGTCTTTCGACATGCTGCAATTGGAGCAGGCCAACTTCTCTGAACAGTTCCAGGTGGCCTGGTTTTTGCCGGTTTTCTTCGGTTTTGCTGTGTTGGGCGGCATCTGGCCGTTCCACAACTGGTCGCCAGACGGTCACGTGGCGGCGCCGACGGCTGTCTCGATGTTTCATGCAGGCGTGCTGATGAAATTGGGCGCCTTTGCTGCTTTGCGTGTAGGCATTATGTTGTTGCCGCAGGGCGCACAGCACTGGTCTTGGTTGATTATGACCTGCGCGGCCATTGCGGTGGTGTATGGCGCGTTCATTGCTTTCATGCAAGAAGACATGAAGTATATGATCGGTTTCTCGTCTGTGTCGCACATGGGGTTGGTCATGCTTGGCCTGTCCACGCTGAATAAGACTGGCCTGACCGGCGCAGGCGTGCAGATGTTTTCACATGGTGTGATGACGGCGCTCTTCTTTGCTGTGACCGGCATGATTTACGACCGCGCGCATACCCGCCAAATCCCCGAATTGGGTGGCATGAACAAGGTCATGCCGTTTGCAGGCATCGGCTTCATTATTGGCGGCCTGGTTTCGATGGGTATGCCGGGCTTTTCTGGTTTCATCGCCGAATTTCCCATCTTCATGGGTGTCTGGTATGTCCAGCCCTGGGTGGCGATTGTAGCCAGCATTTCGATTATCATCACCGCGGCCTACATCATGCGCAACATCCGCGACGTGTTTTTCCGCCCCATGCCTGAAAATCTGGAGGGGCATATTACCGATGTGAATGTGTTGGATAAAATTGCCATCCTCACGGTTTGCTTGTTCATGATTGGAATTGGTTTGTTCCCGTCTTTGATGGTGCCGATGGTGCAAACTGGCGTGGACAATATCCTGCGTTTGTTGGGAGGTGCATAAATGTCTTACACTCCAACCATGTTCTTGTCTATCCTCCCTGAACTATTGTTGCTTGCCTTGGGCATCCTGCTGTTGATTGTCGAACCGTTTTGGAAGGATGAAAAACGCCGCAATGCTGGCTGGCTGACGGCTGGCGGTTTGTTGGCTGTTTTGGCGATGAGTTTGTTCGTGGGCCGCCCTGGCGAGCCAACCACCGTCTTTGGCGGGATGTTGCGCTACGACTGGCTGGGCTTTTTCTTCAAGATGCTGTTCATCTTGGGTGCGGCCATTACGGCGTTGTTCATGCTAGATCATGAGGCGCTTGGCAGGCGCGGCGAAGCCTATCTCTTGTTGGTTGCAGCCACGCTGGGTATGAACCTGATGGCTGCTTCGGCTGACCTGGTGATGCTCTACTTGGCCATCGAAACGACCTCTATCCCGTTGTATGTGCTGGCCGGGTTTTTGCTCACAGATAAACAATCCACTGAAGCGGGCTTCAAGTATCTGCTGTTTGGCGCAATGACCTCGGCCATCATGTTGTATGGTTTCAGCCTGTTGTTTGGCTTTAGTGGAACCACCAACCTGTACGAACTGGCTGCTATGACGGAAGCAGGCCAATTGTCCTTGGGCGTTGCGCTGGGGCTGGTTGTCCTGATCGTGGTGGGACTCGGTTTCAAAGTCTCCATCGTTCCGTTCCATTTTTGGGCGCCAGATGTCTACATGGGCGCTCCTACGCCAGTGGCGGGCTTTCTATCTACGGCTTCGAAAGCGGCTGGCTTTGCTGTGTTGATGCGCTTGTTTGTAGTGGCTTTCCCGTCCATTTCGTATGACTGGGCTTCCATTCTGGCCGTGCTGGCGGCGGTGACGATGACGCTCGGTAACCTGGTGGCGCTCAAGCAGACGCATATCAAGCGTCTGCTGGCCTATTCTTCGATTGCCCATGCTGGCTATGCTATGATTGGCGTGGCGGCGGTATCTGAATTGGGCGTGACCAGCGTGATATTCTACCTGTTGGCCTATATCCTGACCAACCTGGCCGCCTTCGGTATCGTCATGGCGTTCGGTCGAGTGACCGGTTCGGACGAGATCAAGGCGTATGCCGGCCTGAGTCGCCGCGCGCCTGGCCTGGCGATTGCCATGCTGGTGGCCTTCCTGTCACTGGCTGGGATGCCGCCTTTCGGCGGTTTCGTGGCCAAGGTGTTCGTGTTTGCGGCGGCGGTGCAGGTGAATATGGTGTGGTTGGCGATTGTGGGCATCCTCAATTCCATTGTGGGCGTATATTACTACCTGAGCGTTTTGAAGGTGGTCTATCTGTACCGCATGGAAGGGGAGAATGAGGCAGCGCACCCCATCCCCTTGACGCGCTCGTACACGATTGCATTGGTGTTGTTGACGCTGGGCATCTTATTGGTCGGAACGTTGTTTGCTCCCTGGTTTGGGCTGTCTGGCGCGGCGGCCTTGAACTTGTTCTAACGCAGCCTGCAAAATTGACGCTCCTTGCACCTTTTGTGATATAATCCGCAACCGATGAGCCAGCCAGATCACCAGGGAAAAGAGCGCTTTCAATATGCCATGAACCTGACCCTGGCCTCGGTGGCCGGGCAGGTTGGCTGCCTTACCCTGGTGGTTATCTTCCTGGCTCTTTTTGCGGGTTTGTGGCTCGATCGGTATTTGCAATCACGGCCACTTTTTACGATCGTGTTCTTGATAGGCAGTGTGCCGGTAACCCTCTACCTGATGTTTCGTGTGGTGAAGGCGGCTACTGACCGTATCAAGCCGATACAAAAGAAATCCATACCACCTGTTATCGAGGAGGATTCTGATCGTGAGTGAAAAACCAAAACAGCGAGTGTGGGCCCGTTGGGTTGTGTTGGCTGCCATCATCCTGGGGTTGTTCCTGTTTACCCCCTTCTTTGGGATTGGCCTGGGAATCAAGCCCATCATGCCAGAAGTATTCTTGCCTGGCGAAAAATTGAGCGAACAGCCGCTGTTCACCATTCCCTTTGTGGGTCCGTTCTATTACACCAACACCACGACCGGTATCATTTTGGCTGACATCGTGGTTATCTTGATAGCCATTGGCGTTTCACGCGGCGTCAAGAGCGGCAAGATGGCGCTGACCGGCATCTCTGGCGCGGTAGAAGCGCTGGTAGAAGCCCTGCATGGCATCACGGAAGGCACAGCCGGCAAATGGACGAAGCAGATCTTTCCCTGGTTTGCAGCGATCACTCTGTTGGTGCTGGCCTCGAACTGGCTGGGCCTCATCCCCGGCGCGGAGACAATTGGCATTGTCCATCATTCGGAGCATGAAGGTTATGCCCTGAAAGACTTGGGTGCAATTGGCGGACTTAAAATCCAGACGATCTGGGATGAAGGCGAACCGGCCGCGGCCGAAGGTGAACACGGCGCACAGTACGTGATCATTCCCTTCCATCGGCCTGTTTCTACCGACCTGAACTTTACCTTTGCCCTGGCATTGGTGGCGGTCTTCATGGTGCAGGTGATGGGGTTCAGGGCGCAGGGCTGGGGCTACCTGACCAAGTTCTGGAATGTCAAGCACTTTTTCAGTAAACCGATCTTTGGCTTCATAGATTGGGGCGTGGGCCTGCTCGAATTGGTCTCGGAGTTTTCGAAGATCCTTTCGTTTGCCTTCCGTCTCTTTGGTAACTTGTTTGCAGGCGCGGTCTTGATCTTCGTGATGGGCTCTCTGGTGCCTATCTTTGCGCCGGCCATGTTCTATTTGCTCGAGTTCTTTGTTGGCCTCATTCAGGCCATTGTGTTCGGCATGTTGACCATGACCTTCATGGCTCAGGCTACGCAGGGTCATGGCGAGCACGAGGAAGCACACGCATAAATTTTCGGGCGGAATTCCAAACGCCCAGGAAACACACCATATCAAGTGGCGGTTCCCCCGCCCGAAACATTCTGGAGGTTTTTTTATGGAATTCGAATCGGCTCAAATTCTCGGTAAGTTGATTGGCGCTGGCCTGGCCATGATTGGGGCTATTGGCGCTGGCGCGGGTATTGGCATCGTCACCAGCGGCGCGGTGCAGGCGATGGGACGCAATCCCGACGCCACCGGCACCATCCAGACCAACATGATCCTTGGCATCGCTTTTGCCGAAGCCGTAGCGATCTACTGCCTGGTTGTGGCGCTCCTCATCCTGTTCGTCTTCTAAAAAGGAGGGCGCTTTGGAAGCCTTAGGTATCAATTTACCCTTCTTACTGGTACAAATCGTCAACCTGCTCATTGTCTATACGGTCATTGCCAAGTGGGTGGTTGGACCGATTGGCAATATGCTGGAAAAACGCCGCCAGGCCATTGCGCAGGGCTTGGAGGATGCGCGTGTGGCTGCCGATGCGCGCGCCAATGCCGAGAAAGAGGCCGCCAAGATTATTGCGGATGCGCAGGCAGAGGCCAGCAAAGTGGTGCGTGAAGCCAATGAGCGCGCCCAAGAGGTTGCCAAGGCCGTCAAAGCCGAAGCCGAGGCTGAAGCCGCTAAAGCGCGCCAATCAGCGCTGACTGAAGCCGAGTTGGAGCGCAATCGCTTGTTGGCAGACTTGCGCGGTCAGGTGGCTGCCCTGGCGATTGCTGCGGCCCAAAAATTGGTTGGTGACGCCCTGGATGAGAAGCGCCAGCACGCATTGTTGGAGGAATTCTTCTCCGGCGTCAAATCTGGCAAAGTGGTGGTGTTGGAAGATGTTACCTTCAAAGGCGAGTCGGCTGAAGTAACCAGTGCGCTGCCACTTTCCGACAAGGAGCAAGAGACGGTCAAAAAGGAAGTCCTTGCAAAGGTTGGCGCGCAAGCCGTGGCCTTCCGAGTGGATCCGTCCATTCTGGGCGGGTTGGTCATCAAAGTCGGCGACAAGGTGCTGGATGGTTCTGTGGCCGGCAAATTGGAAGGTTTGCGCGCGAATTTGAAGTAGTGGTTTTCGTCCTGTAAAGAGGGTTTTGGTAAAATGGCCGAGGCCCTCTTTTTGTTTAAGTAACCTGAATTCGGGATAAGCCTTCGAACCGTCCCGAAGGCTCGGTTTTGCCCATACAATTGCTCTAAAAAGCCTTCGGGACGGTTATCCCGAACGGGCGTTAAGTAGTTTGACAATGTCACATTTTCGCATAGTTGTCATTGCGAGGAGCGTTCTTTGCGACGAAGCAATCTCCTGGCAGACCGGGAGACTGCTTCGCTATCGCTCGCAGTGACAAAAAACTAGCGTTTTTAGAACAAATGTTTAATGTGACATTGTCAAGGTAGGCAGGTATATAGGTACACAAGTACACAGGTATAGTGCAGGTCGAATGACAAAAACGCTTCCGCAACTTTTTGTGGATTTTCCTTTTCTGCGCCCCGCAGATGTTCCTGATATTCCCATCACAGGCATTGCCATAGACAGCCGCGCGGTAAAGCCTGGCTATCTTTTTGTGGCTATGAAGGGCGGCAATGCCGACGGTCACGATTACATTCCTCATGCTATCGCGAACGGCGCAGCGGCGGTGGTGGGGGAGCGAGAGATAACACAAGTCTCAGACGTGCGTTACATCCGCCTCGATAACCCGCGCCGGGCTCTGACCTGGCTGGCGGCTGCGTTCCACGATTGGCCGGCGCGTCATCTGACGGTCATTGGCGTGACCGGCACCGACGGCAAGACCACCACCACCAATCTCATCTACAAAATTTTGCTGGCGGCGGGCCGCCAGGCCGGTATGGTTTCCACGGTCAATGCGGTCATCGGAGATGAGATTCTCGACACTGGTTTTCATGTTACCACCCCCGATGCCCATGATGTGCAGGCGTACCTTGCCCGCATGGTGCAGGCAGGACTGACGCATGTCGTCCTCGAAACTACCTCGCATGGCTGGTCACAGCATCGTGTAGATGCCTGTGAATTCGATGTCGGAGTGGTGACGAACATTACTCATGAGCATTTGGACGAACATGGTTCTTATGAACGTTACCGTGCCGCCAAGGCACGCTTGTTCGAAAGCCTGCAATGGACGCGCCCCAAGCCGCAAGGTAACCCGCGTCTGGCAGTGATCAACCGCGACGACCCAAAATCATTTGCCTTCCTTGATGACTTCATCAAGGTCCATAAATTGAGTTATGGGCTGGGCGATGGCGCCAATGTGTGCGCGTCTCGAATTTCGTATAGCCAATATGGAGTACATTTCATTGCCCAAAGTGCGGATTTTCAGACGGCTGTGACGAGCAGATTGGTGGGCGCTTATAACGTCTCGAATTGCCTGGCGGCGCTCACGACTACCGTTTACGGTCTGGGCATCTCGCCCGAAATTGCTGCGCAGGGTATTGCTTCGTTGGAAGGTATCCCTGGTCGCATGGAGCGCATTGACTTGGGTCAGCCGTTTACGGCCATCGTGGACTTTGCCCACACACCCAATGCGTTGAAGGTGACGCTGGAGACTGCGCGTGAAATGCTGGATGGCATGGAGGAAGAAAGGGGAAAGAAAGGCCGTGTCATTGTCGTGTTTGGGTCGGCGGGATTGCGCGACAAGGAGAAACGCCGTATGATGGCTCAGATTGCGGCGGAACTGGCCGATTTGACGGTGCTGACTGCTGAAGACCCCCGTACCGAATCGCTGGCGGGAATCCTCGAGGAAATGGCGGCAGGTACAAAGTCCAGAGGAGGACGCGAAGGGGAGACCTTCTGGCGGGTACCGGACCGGGGCGAAGCCATCCGCTTTGCAGTGCGGTTGGCGCGTCCTGGCGATATCGTCCTTGCTTGTGGAAAGGGGCATGAGCAATCTATGTGCTTCGGTAAGACCGAATATCTGTGGGATGACCGCACGGCCATGCGGTCGGCGCTGGCAGAGTTGTTGGGTGTTTCTGGCCCGAACATGCCTTACCTCCCCTCGCAGGACAAAACTGAAGCCGATTGGTTGGGGGGAGTAGAGTAGAGGTACGCAAGTACACACGTAGACACGTCATGAGGAGTTGCGTTTGAACATCATTCCTGTAACTTTGACTGGCAAATATGTCCGCTTGGAGCCGCTGAGCGAGGAACACATTCCCGGCTTGGCCGCCGTTGGCGCGGGGCAGGATTTTTGGCAATTCATGTTATACGGTGACATCGAAACGGAAGAAGACATGCGGAGATGGGTGTTGGATATGCTTGCCCGCGCCCAAAAAGGAACCGACTTGCCTTTTGCTGTGATTCACCTGGCGTCGGGCCGCGTGGCTGGGGCGACACGCTACCTGAACATCATGCCCAAAGACCGCGGTCTGGAAATTGGCGGCACGTGGTACGGGACCGAATTCCAACGCACCGCAGTCAATACCGAATGCAAGTATCTTTTATTGAAACACGCTTTCGAGACGCTTGGCGCCATCCGCGTGCAAATCAAGACCGATTTGCGCAATGTCCGCTCGCAAAAGGCAATCGAGCGCCTGGGCGCCGTAAAAGAGGGTGTGTTCCGCAATCACATGATTTTGCCAGACGGCACCATACGCCATTCGGTGTTTTATAGCATCCTCGATACGGAATGGGAAGGGGTCAAGAGGAGGCTGGAAGAGATTTTGGCGATTCGCGCCTCGCCAGAACAAACAGCCCAAATGCGCTGACCAGGCCGATTGCCATCCCGCCATACCAGATGGCGGTGGGAGAAATAGCATCGTTCAAGAAGCCGCCGATGATCGGCGCAACGGCGCGCGCCAGCCCCCATGCCAGCCAGTAGATGCTCATGTAGCGTCCGCGCAGGTCGGCTGGGGCGCGGTCGGCCACATATTTGCTGGAGGTGGGTACGAGCGTCAGTTCTCCGAGTGTCAAGATGACCATGCTCGACCAAAAGCCCCAAAAGCCTGTCATTAGCGCTACCGAGCCGGTTCCCAACGCATAAATGAACATTCCTGCTGCTACGACTGAAAGCGCACGTCCGCGGCGCGTGAGAAGGGTGACGAAATATTGCACAAAGACGCACATCAGCGCGTTGGTGGTGGGAATCCAACCGTATTGGCTTTCTGGGATGCCAAAATTGCTTTTGACGTAGATGGGCAGCAAGATCCACAGCATGGTGGGGGCGGTCAATCCCAGGGCCGAGGCCAGTACGAAAGCCAGGTAATTGCGATCTTTCAGCACACGCGCATAGCCTTCCGGCGCGTCTTGAGGCTGTGTTTTCGACTGGGATTTATCCAGGGTCTCTCGCGCCAGCAAGAATAGCAACAAACCATGCAGTAACATCCCCGTTGCCGCACCGTAGAAAGCCAGGTCGTAGGATTGCCCGGCGACGAAGCCGCCCACTGCCGGCCCAAAAGCAAAGCCGGCGTTCACGGCTATACGGTTGATGGCGTAAGCATCTACCCGCTGTTTTTCTGGAATCAGGTCTGCCAGCATGGCGTCGGCGCCGACCTGGTAAAGCGGATTGGACAGCCCGATCAGGAACATCAGCGCAGCAAAGGCCGGGTAGGAAGTTGCCCGCAGCATGAAAATATAGGCCAGGCCGGTCAGCACCATGCTGCTGACCATGATGTTCTTGCGCCCGGTCTTGTCGGCCAGGGAGCCGGCCAGCAGAGATGAAAATAGACCTGTCCCGGCGTTGATGGTCACCAGGGTGGCGGTTGTGCTGAGCGGCAGGTTCAGTTTGCTGCTCACAAAAATCAGGATGAAGGGCCAGATCATGCTCCCGCCAGCCGTGCTGATGAAGATGCCGGTAACCATCAGCCAAAACTGGCGGGGATATGCGTTATAGAGAGAGTGGAGTTTTCGAATCATGAAAAATGAGGGAGTAAAAACGGACGAAACTTTTTCCGTCCGTTTTTTTGCTCTTGCTTATTTGTAGTTCAGGCAAAAGACAAACGTCTCTGCTTTTGTCCTTGCCTGCTTCCTAAGTTTAGTTTATCTTCTATCTCGTCCGCCGCGACCTCGATCGCCTCGACCGCGCGGGTCGCCGCCTCGTCCGCCGCCGGACCTGCCTCCGCTATTGGGACGTCCGCCTCCGCTGTTGGGTCGTCGCTGGTCGCGCTCGCGGGCTTCTTCGGCGCTCCAGCCTTCCAGCACTGCCGTGCGCGAGAGGCGGATTTTCCCCGTCGGGTCAATGTCGGTAATCATGACGGTAATTTCGTCGCCTAGCGAGACCACATCTTCTACGGCATTGACGCGCTCGGTATCCAATTGAGAGATGTGAACCAGGCCATCGGTGCCGGGCAAGATTTCCACGAAGGCGCCAAACGGTTCGATGCGCACGACTTTGCCGGTGTAGATGCGGCCGATTTCAGCCGATTCGCCCAGCGATTCGACACGTTCCTGCGCAATTCTGGCGCCCTCGCCTTCTACAGCGGCGATGTAGACTGTGCCGTCCTCTTCGATGTCAATGCGGGTGCCGGTTTCTTCTTGCAGGGCGCGGATGTTCTTGCCGCCAGGCCCAATGAGCGCTCCGATCTTATCCACCGGGATTTTGACGGTGATGATGCGCGGAGCGTGGTCTTTCAATGCGGCGCGCGGTTGCGGGATGACTTCCAGCATTTTGTTCAAGATGAACAGGCGCGCCTCACGCGCTTGCTCGAGGGCTTCTTTCATTACAACTGTGCTTAGGCCGCTGATCTTGATGTCCATTTGCAGCGCAGTGATGCCTTGTTCGGTGCCGGCCACTTTGAAGTCCATGTCGCCCAGGTGGTCTTCTGCGCCTTGGATGTCGGTCAGAATCTGGTAGCGGCCATTTTGATCGGTAATCAAGCCCATGGCTACCCCTGCGACCGGCGCTTTGATTGGCACGCCGGCGTCCATGAGCGCCAGGGTCGAGCCGCAAACGGAGGCCATGGAAGTGGAGCCGTTGGACGACATGACCTCGGAGACCAGCCGCAGTGTATAAGGGAAAGATTCCTCGGCCGGGATGACCGGTTCGAGGGCGCGTTCGGCCAGTGCGCCATGCCCCACCTCGCGCCTGCTCTGGCCTCGCAGGGGTTTGACCTCGCCTGTGGAGTAGGGCGGGAAGTTGTAGTGATGCAAATAGCGTTTGGTATCTATGGGGCTGAGCGAATCGATTTCCTGCGCCTCGCCCAGTGTGCCGAGCGTAGCCAGGGTGAGGACCTGCGTCTCGCCGCGCGTGAACAAGCCGGAGCCGTGCGCGCGCGGGCTGAGGTCTACTTCGCACCAGATGGGGCGGATGTCTTTGGGGCCGCGGCCGTCGGGTCGTTGGCCGCGCGCCAGGATGCGTTCGCGCACGATGGCGGCTTCGGCCTGGTCGAAGGCCTCTCTAACGGAAGCAGGCGAGGGGGAGTCCGATGCGGGGGTGTTTTCGGCCCCCGGGCAAAATTCGGCTACCACTGTTTCTTTGAGGGTCGTCATGCCTTCGTAGAATTCATTCTTGGTCAGGGGTTTGTCGAGCAGGGCGTTCATTGGGCCGCTGACTCGTTCCAACACTTTTTTCGCCAGTTCTTCGTCGGGCAGGTTGAAGACGGCCTCGCGTTTGGGTTTGCCAATTTCGGCTTGCATTTTGAGTTGCGCTTCGATGAGCGGTTGGATGGCCTGATGTCCGTATTCTAACGCCGCTACCATCACCTCTTCTGGCACTTCGTTGGCGCCGCATTCTACCATGAGAATGGCGTCGCGTGTGCCGGCCAGGCGCAGGTCGAGGTCCGAAGCCTCCATTTCCTCGAAGGTGGGGTTGATGATGAATTCGCCATTGATGCGGCCCACGCGCACCGCGCCGACCGGCCCATTCCATGGGATGTCGGAAATCATGACGGCAGCCGAGGCGGCGTTGATGGAGAGGATGTCGAGCGGGTTCTTGCCGTCGGAAGAAAGCGAGAACATGATGATTTGTACTTCGTTGCGCATTCCTTTGGGGAAGAGCGGGCGCAGGGGACGGTCGGTGAGACGGGCAGTGAGGATGGCTTCGGTGCCGGGGCGGCCTTCGCGCCGGAAGAACGATCCGGGGATTTTACCGGTGGCGTACAGACGTTCCTCGTATTCCACGCTGAGGGGGAAGAAATCAATGCCCTCGCGTACCTCGCCCATGGTGGCCGAGGCAAAGACGATGCTGTCGCCCAGGCGGACTGTGACGGCGCCGCCGGCTTGTGCGGCTAGTTTGCCGCTCTCGAAGGTGATGACGTTATGACCGACGTTGGCGGTGTAGGTTTTTGCTTCTGGTTTCATGAGGTCTCCTGTTATGAGGGCTTGCGGGGAACGAACAGCCAGGCTTATAGGGAAACAGGAATGCAAAGAGGTGGAAACCGAATTCCCTGCCTCGTTTCCGTGAGGAATCTGTTTGACTATTCGTTCGAAGCAATTTGCGCAAACCCCTGTGAATGTTTCCGCCTGGTCAGGGACTGAAGAGCGGCGACAAGAGACTTGCCAACGCTATTCAATTCCTGACGGGCGGTCAATGATAAGACCCTAAAGGTTTCGGAGACCTTTAGGGTCTACTTTCCTTACTTACTTTCTGCGCAGGTTCAACTGCTCGGTGAGACTCAGGTAGCGCGCATAGTCTTTTTTGCGCAGGTACGCCAGCAGGCGGCGGCGCTGTCCCACCAGTTTGAGCAACCCGCGCCGGCAGGATTCATCGTGTTTGTTGGCGCGCAGGTGCTCGGTCAACTGGAGGATGCGTTTGGTGAGGATGGCGATTTGCACTTCAGGTGAACCGGTGTCACTTTCGTGGCGGTGGTAATCCTGAATGACCTGAGTTTTTATTTCTTTTGCGAGCGGCATGACGTATGCAATTCCTTTCGTTATTGTATAAGCAGGTCTCCATGTTCGCAGCCCACTTCTTGCGAGTTGACCACAGAACAGGACCAGTCACGAGCCTGGATTATACCAGAAAAAAGACGCAGATGTGACGCACGCATTGCCTCATAAAAAAGGTAACTTTGTGAAGTATCGTTGCCTCAAAAAAGATGTTACTTTCCGACAGTATACCAGGACTGTCGGAGGAGCATATGATGAGTCGACAAAGCAAACGCGAGTTACATGCAGCCATCCAGGCGAGGTACCTGAAAGCCAAAAAAGCAGAAAAGCAAAAGATATTGGACGAATTCACGGCCAACACAGGGTATCACCGAAAATACGCCATACGTATTCTCAAGCATGGCTACAAGCACCCTCTGAGCAAACCCAAGGGACAGGCGGCGATTTATCGTGGAGAAGTTGTGGAAGTGCTGGAGCAGATTTGGGAAATCTATGGACGAATCTGCTCGAAGCGACTGCACCCCTACCTACCCGAAGGAATCAAGGTGTTGGAACGGTGTGGCGAGCTTGAGCTTTCGCCAGAGACCAAAGAACTGCTCTTGCGTATCAGCCGTTCCAGCATAGACCGTTGTCTTGCGGCTGCACGTTACAAAAAACCACGTGGTCTGAGCACCACCAAGCCAGGCACCTTACTCAAGAAGAACATCCCGGTTCGCACGTTTGCGGACTGGAACGAAGATAAACCTGGCTTCCTGGAAATAGATTTGGTTGCGCACTGCGGCGAGAGCGCGGCTGGGCAATTCTTGAATACCTTGACCTGTACCGACATATGCACTGGCTGGACCGAGCCAATTGTCCTGCCCAGACGCAGCCAGGAAGCAGTTTGCGCTGCCATTCAAGCCATGCAACGAGAGTTGCCCTTTGATTTGCTCGGCATTGACTCGGATAATGGCAGCGAATTCATCAACGATCTGCTCTATCATTATTGCCTGGACGAGAAGATCACTTTCACACGTTCCCGTCCCTATAAGAAAAACGATCAAGCCCATGTCGAGCAAAAGAACTGGTCGGTTGTACGTCATGTCGTTGGCTATGATCGGCTGGAAAGCAATGAGCAACGCGCCCTGCTGGAAAGCATTTACACCGACTTGCGCCTGTATGTCAACTTCTTCCAACCCGTCCTCAAGCTCAGCGGCAAAGAACGCATTGGCAATAAAGTCATTTGCAAGTATGATACTGCCAGAACACCCTACCAACGGGTCATGGAGCGAAAAGAGGTTTCTATGGCGAGAAAAGCGCATTTGCTCAATCTATATCTCCGCCTCAATCCAGCCGAACTTCGTCGCCGCATTGATGAGAAGGTCCTCCAACTTTGGAGTACTATATCCCAATGAGTGAGTTTATCGCTTTTCGGGCTGCCAACTGGGCAAGAAGAAAGGGCAGAGATACTTTCTCCCTGCCCAGTTGTATAGCCACTCACTGCGGCGCTCAGGTCGCTCTCCAGCGTTGCCCTATCCTCCGAGTGAGCAGGTGTATTCTATCACCTTTGAAATATCCCATCCTTTTGGGTAACATTTCTTTTTGAGGCAACGTTACCACCAAAGTAACTTTTCATTTTGAGGCATTACG
>DAOUCM010000135.1:0-4691 GCA_034431895.1 Anaerolineales bacterium | reverse complement strand
CCCATCTCTTCCAATTGCCTCACCAGCCCATCCACCACATCGAAGCCGCCCTGCCAGAAAGCCGGCGACTGGATGTCTATCCCAGCGGCAGCCAGGATGCGCGCCGGAGACTCGGAGCCGCCGGCCGCCAGGATATCCAAATATCTGGGCTTGAAGGCCTCGCCCTCTTGTTTGAATTGCCGGTAGAGCGAGAAGACCAGCAATTGCCCGAAAGCATAGGCGTACACATAGAACGGCGTGTGGTAGATGTGTGGGATGGAGACCCATTCCCACTTGAACTCCTCACTCAGGTCGAGCGAATCGCTGAACTGCTCTTTCAAGGTATCGAAGTAAGCCGCCGCCAGGTCGTCTACCGAAGCGTTCTGGATGACCATCTCGTGCGCCTGTTTCTCGAACAACGCAAAATACACCTGGCGCAGGATGGTGGCATAGGCGTCGTCCACCTGCTTGAACAGGATGTCGCGCCGCACGGCCGGGTCGGTCTCGCCGGCCAACAGCCGCTCGGTGAGCATCATCTCGCCAAAGGTGGAGGCCGTCTCGGCCAGCGGCAAGGAGGAGTGAAAAGTGAACGCGCTGTGGTGCGCCGCCAGCATGGAATGAATGGCGTGACCGAGTTCGTGCGCCATGGTCGCTACGTCGCGGGCGCGCGCCTGGTAGTTGAGCAGCACCCAGGGCGTCAAATCGGGCGTCACCGACCAGCAGAAGGCCCCGTCTCGTTTCCCTTTGCGGACTTCGCTATCCAAATGGGATTGCTCGAAGACGCGCCGCGCCAGCGCCCCCACGCGGGGGTCGAACTCCTCGAACGCCTCCAGCACCATTTGGGCTGCTGAGGCGAACTCGAAAGTTTTCTCGGCCCCGGCCACCGGCGCGTACACGTCGTAGCGGCGCAGTTTTTCCATGCCCAGGGCTTTGGCTTTCAATCTGAAATAACGCTGGAAGAGAGCGGCATTGCGCCTGGTCACCTCTAACAGGGTCTCTACAGCCTGGTCGGGAATGTCGTTCGATAGATTACGCACCGCAATCGGACTACTAAACTTGCGCAGCGACAGGTTCTCGTTGCGCCAGTCGCGCACCAGCGTCTGATAAATTTGACCCAGGATAGGCGCCTGCTCGCCATAGACACGATACAGTTCCTGATAAGCGGCTGCGCGCAGGGCCGGGTCGGAGCCTTGGATATACGGCATCAACTGACCGCGCGTCAGTTCCTTGGCTTCCCCATTCACTTGCAGTTTGAAGGTGTAACGATTCGTCATCGAGTCGTACAACGTGGTCAACGCGCTGGCGCCGGTGACGTTCTTCAGGTTGATGACCTTTTCTTCTGGCTCGCTGAGGGTATGCGGTTTGAAGTGGCGCATCTCTTCGAGGTAGTAGCGATAATCGCCCGAGGCCTCCATCAAGCGGCGGGCGTTCTCGTCGTCCAGGTCCTTCCACCACAGGCTGAAGAACAGAGTGCGGTTCTCCATTTCCGCCAGGAACTGCTGGACGCGCGCCTGTGCGGTCTGGGCGACCTGGTCTTGGGTGTTGGCGGCAAAAGACAGCCCGGCAAAGGCATACAGGCGGTAGGCAGTGCGTGTCATCCCCTCCAAAGCGTGGAGAATCTCCAAGAAACGGTCAGCAGGCAGGTCGGGAGTCAGATGCGGGCGCAGTCCCTCGAAAGAGGTCACTTGCTCTTCGAGCCTGTCGTAATCGGCTTCCAGTTCGGGAGAGGCAAAGCCAGGGTAGAGATCGGTCAGGCTCCATTGGGTTTGTTCGAATGTCATGTGTCGCTCCTATGGTTGAATGGCTAAGAAGTGATTCTTCAAGGTGTTATAGATGTAATTTTCCCACAGCGGGACGATGTCTGCCTCGTGGTAGTCGTGGTCAGAAAAGGTCTGGATGATGACCCGCCCTTCGTAGCAGGTAGCCAGCACAGCCTCCTGGTTCGAGGGGCGCGCAGCCAGGCCCGCCAGCAGAACGGCGTCGCCGCTGCCGCTCAAGCGAATCTGGTCGCCGGTTTGGTTCGCCCAAAAGCGGCTGTAGTGCAGCAAAGGCAGCACGGTATTGGGTTCGTTGAAGACAGGATGATCTGGCACCCACCAATAGATGGAATCGGCCAGTTGGTAGTCTTTTTGATAGCGCACGCCGCACTTACTCAGGATTTTATCTATGGGGCCGTTGGCTTCGCGATCGAGGTACCAGATTTCGGCAATCAGGGCGGCCTTGTCGCGCACCAGGCGGGTATGGATGACATCCCAAAACTCGCCAGAAATCTTATCCTTGTCTTCGGCGCCGACGATGATGAGGTCGTATTTCGTGCCTGAGTTCAGGTACTCCATGAAATGCCCACTGTAAGAGCCGGTATGGGTATAGGTCATGCCCAGGTTGTCGAGCGCATCGCGAATCCACAAGCCGATGTTGCGCTCGTCGGTGTTCTCGTAGACCAACACTTTGGCCGATTTCAGCAGGGCCTGGAAATCTGGGGTGGCGGTCGGCTGGGGCAGAGACGGTTGAGTCGCGGCGGGCGGTGGAGCGGTCGGCTGCGCTGCGGCCGGCGACGGCTGCGCATTCAAAGCGGCTTGCGTCAATTGCAACGACATGGCAGTTGCTTGATACTCCAAAGCCACCTTGGTAGGATCGTAGACGGGTTGTGTGGTGGCCGGCGCGTTCATGGTGATTGGCAAGGAACAGGCCAGGATCAAAAGGAACACAACGAGAAACAAGATAAGCGCTCCCCAGGGTTTGGACAGGCGGGACATAGTTTTCTCCTTTACAAATTGAAACGAATATGCACGATATCGCCATCCTTGACCAGGTACTCCTTGCCCTCCAGCCGCAGTTTGCCTTTGGCTTTGGCCTCGTTCATGCCGCCCAGTTCCACCAGGTCAGTGTACGAAACCACCTCGGCACGGATGAAGCCCTTTTGCAGGTCGGTGTGGATTTCGCCGGCCGCTTCCTGGGCGCTGGCGCCGCGCCGCGTGGTCCAGGCGCGCACTTCGTCTTCGCCAACGGTGAAGAAGCATTGTTGCTGCAACAAATCGAAGGACAGACGAATCATCTTGTTCAAACCGAGTTCCTCGATGCCATATTCTTTCATGAAAAGAGCGGCGTCCTCGGCGGGCAGTTGCGCCAGTTCCATCTCCAGTTTGCCCTGCAGGGCTACGGAGGCGTGATCGAGTTCGATCGAAGGAGCGGCCTGCCCCTCGCCCAGGTTGAAGACGGTCAGGATGGGTTTGCGCGTCAGCAGCCCGTAACTGGACAATTCCCTGACTTCCTCGGCGCTGAAGTCCAGGCGGCGCAGCGGTTCATTCCTGGACAAGGCGGCCTGCAACCGTTCGAAAAGCGCCATCTGCCGTTCGACGACCGTCTTGTCCGAGCCGCCCTTGCGGCGATCCTCGGCCAGGCGCTCCAGTTTGCGCTCTACGGCTACCAGGTCATTGAGCAGCAATTCGTCCAGCATGGCAGCCGCGTCGCGCGCGGGGTCCACCGAACCGGCCGGGTGCGGCACCAGGTCGCTTTCGAAACAGCGGACGACGTGCAAAAAGGCGTCCATCTGCGCCAATTGGTTGAGCAACTGGCCAGAGATGCCGCTCTTGGCCGCCCCGCCCTCCAGCCCGGCAATGTCGGCGTAGGTCACCTTGGCGTAGATGGTCTTGCGCGGTTTGAACATAGCAGAGAGGACATCCACACGCGCATCCGGCACGTCCACCACAGCCGTGTGGACTTCAATGCGCCCGGCGCTGGCAGTGGTAGGCGCGTTGCCGCGCGTCAGGGCATTGAAAATGGTGGTCTTTCCTGATTGTGGTAAGCCGATAATTCCTAATTTCATCTTGACCTTCGTCCTGAGAGTGAGTATACTTACGCGAGATAGAGCAAATTGGAAATTTGTTCAACAAGCCGAAGTGGCGGAACAGGCAGACGCGCACGACTCAAAATCGTGTTCCTTCGGGAGTGAGGGTTCGATTCCCTCCTTCGGCATTATAAACGGAAAGCCCTCCCAATTGAGGAGGGCTTTTGCTTTGTGTTGTAAGGAGGTGGGGAATCAACCGGTTGCTGGTATCCCCATCAGGTCTGTTTACTTGATGCTGCCTGTAAAGATCCACGGGCCTTTGATAGTGAAAACCTCGCGAAAAGCCTTAGACACCAGCGCCTCAGCATCTTCTTGACTTATTGCGCCGGGCTTACTGGTGATGAAAGTAGTAGAACCAGATTCTTGTTGGACACAGTCAATTTGTATCTCAGTATCATTTGCATCAAGAATACTTTGCACTTTGTCGCGAGTTGCTGCACATCCTTCTCCTTCTCGGGGGGTTGACCCTATGGAACCGATGTACAGGGTAACATCTGCTTCGATCATTTCGGCGCCTATATGGAAACCAAGCGTATCACAACGATAATCGGGTAAATCTTTGGCCTCAATATTTTCTGAAACAAGTTGAGGAGGATCACCCAGAAATGTGGTAAGGATCCTCTGTCCGTTTGGAAGAGTGCTTATACTTTCAAACCTGGTAGATTCATACGGCGGAATTTCGACATTCCCAAATTGAATTTTTACCTCCTGGTAAATCCAATCGTTATCATCTGGCATTTGAAAGCAAACATCCACATAAAAATCATTTTTTACTGAACGGAAATTTGCCACGCTCATTTCCACCCCATTGACCTGCTGGGTCATGATTTCGGTATCAGTAAATTTCTCCAGAATCTGGGCAGAA
>DAOUCM010000134.1:0-18194 GCA_034431895.1 Anaerolineales bacterium | reverse complement strand
TGAAACCGCGAAGGAGGAAAACCAGGGAACAGGAAAACGGAGCAATATCACCCCTCAGCCCATCTCCTTGCCTCCCGGTGTGGAATTTGGCTGGAAAGTCGTCCGCTCCATGCCGCTCGAAATCGTCTTCCAGTACCTCAACCTCAACGAACTCTACCGGCTCTCGTGGGGCGCCAAAAACGCCCACGGCGCGGAATGGGAAAAACTCAAAGCCGACTTCGATGCCCGCCTGGAGAAAATGAAAAAAGAAGCCCTGCGCGAAAAATGGCTACGTCCACAGGGTGTCTATGGCTACTTCCCCTGTCAGGCGGATGGCGATGACCTCATCATTTACTCCCCGCTCCCATCGGGAGATGGGGCAGGGATGAGAGAGTTGACCCGCTTCCACTTCCCCCGCCAGCCCCACGACGAACACCTGTGCCTCGCGGATTACTTCGCCCCGGTCGACTCCGGCCAAATGGATGTGGTCGCCTTCCAGGTTGTCACCGTTGGGCAGGCTGCCACCGAAAAATTCGACGCCCTGCAAGCCGCCCACGACTACACCGAAGCCTACTTCGTGCATGGCCTGGCTGTCCAAACCGCCGAAGCGACTGCCGAATACCTGCACCGCCACATCCGCCGTGAGTTGGGGCTGCCCGAAGGCCAGGGCAAACGCTACTCGTGGGGCTACCCGGCCATTCCTGAGTTGGAAGACCATCGCAAAGTCTTCGACCTGCTTCCGGCAGAGCGCGAACTTGGAATGCAACTCAGCCCGGCTTACCAGTTGATTCCCGAACAATCCACGGCTGCCATCATCGTCCACCACCCGCAGGCTAAATACTATTCGGTGGGCGAAAGCCGCGTGGAGCAGTTGACAAGATAGGCGTGCGAGGCAAAAACTTGAAAGGGAATATGGCTGACGTTAAAAGTCGGATGGAGTGGTGCCTCTGGGAATAAGATGCCAATCGAAGGGCGTCACCTGGTAGACGTAGTAGTTTAGCCAATTGGCAAATAGCAAACTGGCATGGCCGCGCCAGCGTACCAGCGGCGGCTTGGATGGGTCATCTTCGGGGAAGTAATTGCGCGGCAGGGCAATCGGGATGCCCTTTTTTATGTCGCGCTCGTACTCGGCTTTGAGGGTGTGCGGATCGTACTCCGAATGGCCGGTGACGAAGATGTGACGGCCGTCTTTGGATGCCACGATGTGGATGCCCGCTTCCTCCGACTCGCTCAAAATCTGCAAGTCTGGCACGCGCTCCAGGTCTGCGCGGCGGACTTCGGTGTAACGGGAGTGCGGCGCCAGGAACACGTCATCGAAGCCGAACAGCAGGCGTTCAGAAGAGGCCAGTTTGCGGTGTTCGAATACGCCGAATACTTTGGCCGGCAGGCTGTATTTGGGGATGCCAAAGTGATGATACAGGCCGGCTTGTGCGCCCCAGCAGATATAGAAAGTGGACAATACGTTCGATGTGGACCAATCAAAGACGCGCGTCAATTCTTCCCAATAGTCCACTTCTTCGAAGTCCAGATGTTCTACCGGCGCGCCGGTGACAATCAGGCCGTCGAATTTCTGGTCTTCGACATCCTCCAGGGTGAGGTAATGAGCAAGTAAATGGTCGGCATCCACGTTTTTGGATTGGTAAGTGGCGGTATGCAGCAAAGTCACTTCGACTTGCAAGGGTGAGTTGCCGAGTAAGCGCAGGATTTGCGTCTCGGTCTCGACTTTGGTGGGCATCAGGTTCAGAATGGCCACCCGCAAGGGACGGATGTCTTGATGTTCGGCGCGTTCCTCGCCCATGACGAAGATGTTTTCGCGCTGAAGGATAGAACGGGCGGGTAAAGTCGAAGGGATTTTGACGGGCATACGACCTCCAAATACAGTTAAGAGGGTTACATCACTGTTGCCTCAGAGCCTGGTCGAGATCCCAGAGCAAGTCTTCGATGTCTTCGATACCGATGCTCAGGCGGATGAAGTCGGGGCTGACGCCGGCGGCGCGTTGTTCTTCTTCCGACAGTTGACTGTGGGTGGTGCTGGCCGGATGGATGGCGAGGGATTTGGCGTCGCCCAGGTTGGCAACATGGCTGAACAGTTTGAGATGGTCTATGAATTTGGCGCCGGCTTCGCGTCCGCCTTTGACGCCAAATCCAAGCATGGCGCCTTTGCCTTTGGGGAGGTAGCGATTGGCGCGTTCGAAATCGGGGTGATGGGGAAGGCCGGGGTAACGCACCCAGGCCACGGCGGGGTGAGAAGCGAGGAATTCGGCTACGGCCTGGGCGTTGGCTACGTGGCGGTCCATCCGCAGACTGAGGGTTTCCAGTCCCTGTAAAAAGAGCCAGGAATTGAACGGAGATTGGCAGGCGCCGATGTCGCGCAAGATGCCGGCGCGGGCTTTGCTGATGAAGGCCAGTTCGCCCAGGTCGGCAAAGACGACGCCGTGATAACTGGGGTCGGGTGTGGTGTAGTTGGGGAAGCGTTCATGATGCCAGTCGAAGTTGCCGCCGTCTACGATGACGCCGCCGATGGAGGTGCCATGCCCGCCGATGTATTTGGTGGTGGAGTGGACGACGATATTGGCGCCCCATTCGAGCGGACGGAACAAGTAGGGGCTGGCCAGTGTGTTGTCTATCATGAGCGGCAGGTGGAATTCTTGTGCGATTTGGGCAACTTCCTCGAAAGGGAAGATGTTGACGTTAGGGTTGCCGATGGTCTCGCCGTAGAGGAGTTTGGTGTTGGGGCGGATGGCGCGGCGGAAGTTCTCGGGGTCGGTGGGATCAACCAGGCTGACTTCGATGCCCAGACGCGGGAACGTAAAGCGGAATTGGCTGACAGTGCCGCCGTACAACGTGGAGGAGGAAACGATATGGTCGCCAGCCTGGCAAATGGCAAGGATAGCAATGGCTTGCGCGGCATGACCTGAACTGACTTCGAGAGCGGCTACACCGCCTTCCAAGTCAGCCATGCGGGCTTCGAAGACGTTGCTGGTGGGGTTGCTGATGCGCGTGTAAATATTGCCCTTTTCTTCCAGCGCAAACAGGCGGGCGGCGTGCGCCGTGCTTCGAAACTTATACGCTGTGGTTTGGTAGATTGGCACGGCACGGGAACCGGTGGTCGGTTCGGGGGTGTAGCCGGCGTGCAGTTGACGGGTGGTAAAGCCGAATTTGCGGTCAGACATGTTGATCTCCTGATAAAGAATTTTGATGAAAGGGGCGGGGGACGTGCGCAGCGCGCTTCCCATCGCTCCTTTGCTTTCGAGAAGATGCAAAAAGAACCTCTCGTGGGTACATGCGCGTTACCCAGAGGAGGTTCTTGAACAAAAAACCTCTTCTGAAAGAAGAGGTCAATGTGGATACATTTCGCCTCTCATCTTCCAGAATTCGGGTAATCACAAGGATTACCCCTACTGCCGGAATTGGCACCGTGACTTGAGTCTGGTTGCCGAGGCTTCACAGGGCCGGTCCCTCCGCCTCTCTGGATAAGAGCATGTGCTGGCTAGGTTTTCGCGTTCATTGCCTGGGCAATGAATTTCGCGGTTTATACCACAGGGGCGGTGGATGTGTCAAGGTTGGAGCGCGCAAAATTTGGATTTACCCGCATTGCGGGTGTGGACAGGCAAAAACCGTGAACGGTGTCAGGGCATTGTGCGCGCCTTAGATGGTCTTTCCAGGCGGGTTTTGCATCAGCCATTCTTGTACGTCTATGGCGGGGGCAGAGCGCTGCGGTTGCAAGCGTTTGTAGGTGCCATCGGGTTGCATGAGGCGGGCGCGCAGGTTGTCTTTAAGGTAAACATCCAGCAGGATGTTGCGCAGGTATTGGATGTGTTCCGCGCGCTCGACCGGGAAGACGACCTCGACCCGGTGAGACAGGTTGCGAGTCATCAGGTCGGCGCTGCCCAAGTAGAGTTTTTCTTTGCCGCCATTGTAAAAGTAGAAAATGCGGCTATGTTCGAGGTAGCGACCGATGATGCTGATGACGCGAATGTTTTCACTGACTCCTTCCACGCCTGGCACCAGGGAGCATATTCCGCGTACCAGCAAGTCTACTTGGACTCCAGCCTGAGAAGCGCGGTAGAGAAGTTGAATCATTGGGGGGTCTACCACAGCGTTGACTTTGAAAACCAGGCGGGCCGGATGGCCTTTTTGGGCCTGTTCGATTTCGTAGCCGATCATTTCTTCCAGGCGCTGCCGCAAGTTGACCGGTGCCACCAGCAGTTTTTTGTAATCTTGCTTGGTGGAATAGCCGGTCAGGTAGTTGAACAGGTCGGTAGCGTCTGCGCCCATCGCCTCGTCGCAGGTGAACATGCCGATATCTTCGTAGACATGCGCTGTTACGGCGTTATAGTTACCGCTAGCCAGGTGCAGGTAGCGGCGGATGCCTTCTTCTTCTTGCCGTACCACCATGGCAATCTTGCTGTGAGTCTTCAAGCCCACCAGTCCGTAAACGACGTGGACGCCCGCTTGCTCCAGGCGACGCGCCCAGCCGATATTGCTTTCTTCGTCGAAGCGGGCTTTGAGTTCGACCAGCACCGCTACTTGCTTTCCGCGTTCAGCCGCCTCCAGCAGGGCTTCGACGACCGGCGAGTCCTGTCCAACGCGGTACAAGGTCTGTTTGATGGCCAGCACATGCGGATCGCGGGCTGCCGTGACGAGAAAATCTATCACCGGGTTGAACGAGTCGTAAGGGTGGTGTAACAGCACGTTCTCAGCGCGGATGAGGTCGAAGATTTCACTAGCGGAGGCAAGATTTTTGAATTTCTTGGAAAGGGCCGGATGGTAGGGCGGAAATTTCAAGTCATGTCGTTCTACGTTGTTATAGACCTGCCACAGACTGGCCAGCCCCAGGTGGCTGCTGAGGACGTATACGTCGGTGGGATTGACCTCCAGGTTTTCAACCAGCAGGTTGCGGATGTTGCGGGGCATGCTTTCGTAGATGGCAACTTTGACGACCGAGCCAAATTTGCGCCGCCGAATGCTTTGCTGCATGTTTTCGAGCAGGTCTTCGGCTTCCAGTTCCTGGATTTCGATGTCTGCGTCGCGAATGATGCGAAAGGGATGCGCTTCCTTTACTTCCATGCCTGGGAACAACATGTCCAGATTGGCAGAGATGACTTGCTCAAGCCAGACGAAATAGTGATGCCAGGGAACGGTGCCATCTTTGCGCGCCGCTCCTGAGGAGCGTTTGACCGGCACCAGGCGCGGTAGGGTATCTGGCACTTTCAGGCGCGCAAATTTCTCCCGCCCTTTTTTGTCGCGGATGACGATGGCTAAATTGAGACTCAGGTTGGAGATGTGCGGAAAGGGATGCCCTGGGTCGAGTGCTAGCGGCGTCAGGATGGGGAAGACCACCTCCCGAAAATACTGATCGGCTCGCTCTTTTTGGGCGGCGTTGAGTTTGCGGTATGGCAGGATATGGATGCCGGCTTTGTCTAGCGCAGGCAATAACTTGCGTTGGTAGATTTGCTGGGCTTCGGTATACAGTTCCAGAGCGCGTTTGCGGATGGCGGCCAGTTGCTCGCGCGGCGTCAGCCCGTCAGGGGAGATCTCTCCCATTTTGGCGTCCACTTGCTTGCGGATGCCGGAGACGCGCACCATGAAGAACTCGTCCATGTTGGAGCCAAAAATAGCCAGGAATTTGACGCGCTCCAATAAAGGATTGCTTTCATCCTGCGCTTCGGCCAGCACGCGGCGCTGGAATTCGAGCAAACTCAATTCCCGATTGATGTACGGTATAGATGGGGGAAGAGGGGCAGAGCCGGCAGACATAGAGTTGCCCTGATTATAGCCTAATATCTTGGAGTATACTTAAAGCCAGTTCGGGATAACCGTCCCGAAGGCTTTTTTAGAGCAATCGTATGGGCAAAATCGAGCCTTTGGGACGGTTCGAAGGCTGATCCCGAATTCAGGTTACTTATCTATGCCCAATGTTTACTTCTTTTTTGGCAATGACGAATTTGCCATCTCACGCCGCTTGAAGGAATTCGAGGCTGATTTCCCCGATCCTACCAGCGCGGACATGAATACCTCGCGCTTGGACGCGCGCACGATGACGGAAAACGACCTGAACACAGCCGTCAACGCCATGCCGTTTCTGGCGCCCCGCCGCCTGGCGCTCTTGTCGAACCCCTCCGCTAAATACGTCCAGCCGGCCGAGCGCAAGCGATTCGAGCAATTCCTCGAAAATACGCCTGAAACAGTACGGTTGGTCGTTTATGAACTCGTCGAGCCAAAAGAGGTGGAACGACACTGGCTGGTGAGATGGGCAGAGAAAAACCGTGCGCGGGTCGAGATGCACGCTTTCATGCTGCCGCGTCCCAAAGAGATGACTGGCTGGATCATCCACGAGACAAAATCTCAGGGCGGAAGCATTGCCCCTCTTGCCGCTGCTAAATTGGCCGAGATGGTGGGCGTGGACACGCGCCAGGCAGCGCAGGAAATCGCCAAATTGTTGGCCTACGTCAATTGGGAGCGGCAGATCGAAGTCCAGGATGTGGAAGCGGTCAGCGTCGTCACTGCCCAAGAAAGCGTCTTCGATTTCGTGGATGCGCTGGCTGCTGGGGACAGTCGGTTTGCGCAGCGTTTGTTACATCGCTTGCTGGAGAATGAAGACGCATTCGCGTTCTGGGGAATGGTGATACGCCAGTTTCGCCTGCTGCTGCAAGCGCGGGAAATTTTGGATGCGGGCGGCGGCAAGGAGCAGGTGACGGCGGCGCTGGGCGTGCTTCCTTTCGTTGCTGAGAAAATGGCTGCTCAGGCGCGCGCTTTTACCCTGCCCACGCTGGAAGCCATCTATCACAAACTGCTGGAAATTGACGAGGCGGCCAAAACTAGTCAGATACCGCTCGAACTGGCGTTGGATACGCTCGTAATTGAACTAACCAGAAAGTGATGTTCGTACAAGTCGCCGTCAACGTGCCTTCCGTTTCGGGGGTCTTCGATTATCGCCTCCCGCCTGACTTATCCGGCAGGGTGGGCGCAGGCTCTTTGCTGACGGTGCCGTTCGGCGCGCAGGTGGCGCAGGGCGTGGCGCTGCGCTTCGTGGAGCGGGCCGCGGTGACCGAGCCCAAAGCGGTTCTGGATTTGGTGGACGCCGACCCCGTGCTGACGCCGGCCCAAATTGCGCTGGCCGAATCCCTGGCCGAGGAGACGCTCTCGCCTCTTTCTGCGACGATTGGCCTGTTCCTGCCGCCCGGACTGAGTCAGCAGGCCGACGTTTTGTACTCGCCCCGCCGCGCCGCTCTTCCCTCAGACGGCGAGTTGGGAGCGGTTCGAAAGCGGCTGCTGGCCCTGCTGGGCGAACGCGGCCCCCTGCGCGGACGGCAGATTGACCGTCATTTCGGGCCGCAGGACTGGCGCAAGGCTGCCGACTGGCTGGTGAAGCGCGGACTGTTGGAGAAGCGCCCCGTCCTGCCGCCGGTGACCATACGCCCCAAATTCGTCCGCGTGGCGCAATTGGCTGCGCCGCTGGATGTTGCGCAAGCTGCCTTGCCAGCATTGGGAAAGACCGAGGCCGTCCGAAGACGCCGCGCTGCCGCTCTGTCTTGCCTGATGCGCGAACTGGACGAAGTGAACGTCTCATGGGTTTACGCCGAGAGCGGCTGTAACCTGTCCGATTTGCAAGAACTGGCCGAGCGCGGTTTGGTTGTGTTGCGCGAAAACGAGGTCTGGCGGGATCCGTTGGAGAGAGTGGAGAATAGAGGCGTAGAGAATAGTCCTCCTCCGCAGTTGACCAGGTATCAGCAAGAGGCCTGGGAGCAAATTCGAGCGGCTTTCGATTCTCCGCCTGGTCGTTTTCCCTTCCTCTTGCATGGCGTGACCGGTTCGGGCAAGACCGAGTTGTACCTGCGTGCAGCCGAGGAAGCCGTGCAGCGCGGTCAGCAGGCCATCATCCTGGTGCCGGAGATTGCGCTCACTCCGCAGACGGTGCGGCGCTTCCTGGCGCGCTTCCCTGGGCAGGTGGGATTGATTCATTCCAAACTGTCGGAAGGGGAACGCTACGATACCTGGCGGAGGGCGCGCGCCGGGCTGCTCAAGGTCGTCATTGGACCGCGCAGCGCCTTGTTTGCTCCGCTGCCTCGTCCTGGTCTGATTGTGTTGGATGAGTGTCACGACGCTTCGTACTACCAGTCCGAGCCGCCTTTCTACCATGCAGTGACGGCGGCGCAAATCTATGCCCGGCTGACGGGGGCGGTGTGCATTTTGGGTTCGGCTACGCCGGCGGTGACGCAGAGATACCAGGCAGAAATTGGCAGCCTGCGTTTGCTGGAACTGCCACAGCGCGTCGAACACCCCCTCGGCAGCATGGAACTTGTTCCGCAGCCTGGCGGAAAGCACACAGCGGTCGAAATCGATTCTGGCGGGCAATCTCGTCATGCAAGAGAGGCTGGCTTGCCGCCGGTTGCCATCGTGGACATGCGCCAGGAACTCCAATCGGGCAATCGCGCCATCTTCAGTCGCGCCCTGACCGAAGCCCTGGCAGAAACGCTCTTGCGCGGCGAGCAGGCGATTTTGTTCCTCAACCGGCGCGGCACGGCGACCTACGTCTTTTGCCGCGCTTGCGGTTTTGTGCTGAAATGTCCGCAATGTGATACGCCTTTGACGCTGCACCTCGAAGAAGGCGAACGGTTGTTGTGTCATCATTGCGGTTATACGCGCCAGAAGCCGCGTAAATGCCCGCAGTGCGGCAGCGACCAGGTGCGCGAATATGGTTTGGGCAGCGAGAAGGTCGAGGCGGAGGTGAAGGCGCTCTTCCCACAGGCGCGCGTACTGCGCTGGGACTGGGAGACCACGCGCAGCAAGGATGCGCACGAGATCATCCTGGCGCATTTTGCCGCCCATCGCGCCGATGTGTTGGTCGGCACGCAAATGTTAGCCAAGGGGCTGGACCTGCCGCTGGTGACTCTGGTGGGCGCAGTGCTGGCAGATGTGGGCCTGTACTTGCCCGATCCGTTTGCCGAGGAGCGCGTCTTTCAGACGTTGACGCAGGTGGCCGGGCGGGCCGGGCGAGGCGCGCGCGGTGGACGGGTCATCTTGCAGACTTTTGCGCCAGAAAACCGCGTCTTGCAGGCCGCCGCCAGACACGATTATGCCCGTTTCTATGCCGATGAACTGGCCCAGCGCCGCAGGTTGGGGTATCCGCCTTTTTCGCGGTTGGTCAGGCTGGAGTTCCGTAACCGCGAGAACGCCCAGGCCGAGGCCGAGGCCCAAAAAACGGCCAGCAGGCTCAAGTCGCAGATCGAGGCGCAGGGACGCCGTCGAACGGAGTTGATTGGCCCCCTCCCTTGTTTCTTTGCCCAATGGGGCGGAGTGTATCGTTGGCAGATTCTCTTGCGCGGGCCGGACCCGCTCAGTTTGCTGCGTGGACAGAATCTAGAGAATTGCCGGGTTGAAACACAGCCCATAAGTTTGCTATAATCAAGGCCTCAGCCCTTTTCGACTGGAGGTAGCCGTGCAAAGTTTTAGCCGTGGTTGGTCATTTCTGGTGCAGGCCTGGCAGATGGCGTTGAAAGACAGGGACTTGCTCAAGCCGTCTATTTATGCCTTGCTGGTAGGGTTTGCGCTTTCTGCGGTTGGGGTTATTCCTGTGGTGGGGGCGTATTTGCTGTTCGGCGATACGGGCATGGGGCGGACCTTCGCTTTCCTGCTGGGCGCGTTGATGGTGTTCCTCAATTTTTTAGTGACTTATATCTTTTCCGGCATGACCGCCTACCTCATCTATGGCTACCTCTCCGAGGGCGATGGTCGCATGGACAAGGCCTGGGATATTGTGAAACGCGATTTCTTCGATTTGCTCACCCTGGCGGCGGCTTCTACGGCCGTCAACATGATCAAAAGTTTGCTCGATAGCAATCGGCGCAGGCGCAGCACGGTCACAATCCAAATGAGCGGCGCCGCAGCCGGGCTGCTTGAAACTTTGTGGACGGAGGCGGCTTATCTCATCTTGCCGGCTATGGTGATTGACGACCTCAATCTCAAGCAGAGTTTGGAGCGCGTTTGGAAGATTGCCCAAGGGAATCTGCTGTTGATCGGTATCAGCGTGGTGGGAGTGCGCTCTGTGACGGGCTTGATTGGCTTTGGGTTGGGCGTTGGCGGCGCGTTGATTGGCCTGGCGGTTGGATATGGGTTGGTGGCTGTCTTGGGGACAGAGTGGCTGGGATTGGGGCTGGGCCTTGCCAGCGGCCTTTTGATTTTCTTTGTGTTTGCGCTGATGGCCAGTTGGGTGAACACGTACACAGGCATTGCTTATCACACTTGCTTGTATATCTGGGCGCGCGAGGTGGAGAAAGCGCAAGCCGTTGGTCAACCTGTCCAAATAGCGGCTCCCGCCCCCCTGGCTGCCGTGTTGGGATGAACGCCGATGCAACCTCAGCCGCGCCGTGAAGTGCTTTCTTGGGACGAGATCGATCGTCTCATTGACCAGTTGCTGCCCCAGTTCCGCCGCGAGTTTACCGCGATGGTGATGATTACGCGGGGCGGCATCATCCCCGGCGGCATGCTGGCCGAAGCGATGGACATCACCCATGTTCTGACGGCAGCGGTGGATTTCCCGGCTCAGGTGGCTACCGAGCAGGGCAAGTTGATGGCCTGGCCGGAGTTCATTCAATTCCCCGCCGAAGACAAGTTGCGCGGACGCCCGACCCTGATCGTGGACGATGTGTGGGGCTCTGGGCGCACCATTACGGCTGTGAAGAACCGCGTCTCGGCGGCGGGCGGTTTCCCGGAGACCTGCGTGCTGCATTTCAATCCCTACCGCAGTTTGTTTGGTAGCGTCCGGCCGGATTATTATGCGGCTGTCACGGATGCTTTCATCGTGTATCCTTGGGAAATTGCTCGCGGTGCAGACAAAATGCTTTTGGGTTCATAGACCATGCGTATCCTTCCTTCTGATGAGGCCTCTCGTTTGGCCCTGCTGAGTAGCAATGAATACTTCAATGATTTGGATGATGCTTTGCTCAAGAAGGTGGCCGAGCATATGCAGTTGCGCGAGTTCGAGCGCGGCGAGGCGCTGTTTTGGGAGGGGGACGAATGCGCCGGCTTGCATGTCATCCAACAGGGCTGTGTCAAACTCTACCGCCTGTCGCCGCAAGGAAGGCAGTATATCGTACGCATTTTGCAGGAAGGCGAGACCTGCAACGAAGTACCGACTTTCGACGGCGGCGTCAATCCTGTAAACGTGGAGGCGTTGGAGACCACCCGTGTTTGGGTCATCGAAGTGGGCGTCTTGCGCGAACTGCTCGAAACCCACCCGGCATTTTCCAAAAAGGTATTGTACAATTTTGCCCAAATCCTGCGCAGACTGGTCGAGCGCGTCAGCGAAATGGCCTTCTTCCAGGTCACGCACCGCCTGGCGCGCCTGATCAGCGAACTGCCGCCCGAGGAATTGAGCGGCGAGTCTGCGCATTGGACGCAGGAGCAAATGGCGGCGCGGTTAGGCACGGTGCGCGAGGTGGTAGCGCGCTCGCTCAAGGAATTGGAGCGCAGCGGCGCCATCCGCCTGGACAAGCGCCGCATTCGCGTCTCGGACCCGGTCGTCCTCGCGCAGTGGGCGCAGCCGTGGAATTGATTTGCTTCCATGAGGCGAGTCTGTCGGCGAAGTGCGTGGACATACGCCTCCTGAAGCCTGGCACTTCCGGGCAAGCCAACGGGCGTTGCCTCAACGCGAATGACGCAAAAAAGGCGAAAAGTGCGAAAGCCTCAACAAGAAGTGGTAGCGTGCGCGGCCTGGCGAAACAAAAAGAAGTTCGTGTATTTCGCTCGTTTCGTGACTCATCGTACCCGCATGGGTACTTGCGTCGAAAACCTGAAATGAGCATGAAAACCACCTTATCTGCATGAGTTCGTCAACAAAATCATGAGTCGTCTGGCTCTCTTTCCTGATACGGCTAAAATCGAAGGGGATGTTCTGACCCTGGCAGGGCAGGATTTGCAGGCGTTGGCCGACGCTTACGGTACGCCGTTGTACTTGTACGACCAAAGGACTCTGGACAACGCCGTCGCCGGCTATCAGGACGCGCTCGCTTCGTGCTACCCGGGGCCTGCTTCCGTTACCTATGCGGGGAAAGCCGCCCTCAATTTGGCCCTCGTCCGTTGGAGCCAGCGATATGGCCTGTGGCTCGATTGCACGGGCGAGGGGGAAATTGCCATTGCCTTAGCCGGCGGCGCGCCGCGCGAACATATCCTTGTGCATGGAGTCAACAAGTCGCAGGCGGATATTCGGGCGGCTCTCGAACACGCGGGTACCATTGTGGTAGACAACTTGTCCGAGCTCTTGCGGCTTGCCCGCTTCGACCCTCAGGCTCGATTTCCCGAGGTGTGGCTGCGCTTGCAGCCTGGCCTGGCGGTGCCTACCCATGCCTATATCCAGACCGGCCAACGCAGCAGTAAATTTGGCATGGAGGCCGAAGACCTGCTGCAAGCGGCGCTTTTGTGCCGCGAGCGTGGACTGCCGCTGACAGGCTTGCATTTCCACCTCGGCTCTCAATTCCGCGACCCGGCTCCGCTGCAACCGGCCATCGAACTGGCGCTGGAACTGGCCCGTCGCATCGGCTTTGCGGAGGTGTGGCATTTCTCGCCAGGCGGCGGATGGGGCGTGGCTTATCATGAGGATGACTTGCCGCAGCCAGACCGCGATGCGTATATCCATTTGATTGCTGAAAGTGTGAAGAGGAATTGTCAGAAGAACAACTTGCCCTTGCCGCACCTGCACCTGGAGCCGGGCCGCAGTTTGGTAGCGCGCGCGGGGGTGGCGCTTTACCGTGTCGAGACGGTCAAACGGCAGGGCGGGCGCACCTGGCTGCTGGTGGACGGCGGTCTAGCCGACAATCCACGCCATGCCCTCTACGGGGCGCGGTATTCTTGTTTGACGGTGGCAGGTCTGGGTCGGGAAAGAAGCGAGCGCGTCCACATTGCGGGCCCTTACTGCGAGTCGGGCGATGTCCTCATCGAGGACTTGCCCATGCCGGAAGTCCAGGAAGGGGAGTTGCTGGCTGTGCCGGTCAGCGGGGCCTATCAGTTGAGCATGTCCAGCAATTACAACGGGGCGCGGCGGCCGGCGGTGCTGTGGCTGGAAGAGGGACGGGCGCGTCTCGTCCAACGGCGCGAAACGGTGGAAGACTTGCTCAGGAGAGATGTATGAACAGCCCGAAGGCGGAAAAACCTTCGGGCTGTCTGTTTCGGAGGAAGGGGGGTTAGAACAGGCCAACCACCTTGCCGGTCTTCAGGTCTAGGTCTACATCGTAGAACACCGGGCGGGTAGGCAGGCCGGGCATGGTGCGCATCTCGCCCAAGAGGGGGTAGAGGAAGCCGGCGCCCACGCTGGCGCGGATGTCGCGGATCGGCACGATGAAGCCGGTCGGCGCGCCTTTGAGGGCCGGGTCGTGGGTGAAGGAAAGGTGCGTCTTTGCCATATTCATCGGCAACTTGTCGAAGCCCAATTTGGTATAGAGTTCGATTTTCTTTTCGGCTTCGGGCAGGTATTCGACGCCGGCCGCGCCATAGATTTCCTTGCAGATAATCTCGATTTTTTCCTTGATGGACAGTTCGAGCGGATAGAGGAACTTGAACTGAGAGGGCTTTTCGCAGGCTTTGATGACGGCCTCAGCCAAGGCGATGGCGCCCTTGCCGCCTTCCATCCAGTGCCGCGAAACCACAGCGTCCATGGCGCCCGCTTCGATAGCAGATTTGCGCACCATTTCTACTTCGGCGGGTGTGTCGGTGGCAAAGGAATTGACCGCCACAACGACATTCACGCCAAACTTCAAGGCGTTCTGGATATGGCGTTCCAGATTGGGCAGACCCTTGCGAAGCAGGTCGAGGTTCTCGTCGGTGTATTCAGGGGCAAGGGGCTTGCCGGCCACAACCTTCGGGCCGCCGCCGTGCATCTTGAGCGCCCGCACGGTAGCCACAATGACCACCACATGAGGCGTCAGGCCAGAATAGCGGCATTTGATGTTCATGAATTTTTCCATGCCGCAGTCGGCGCCAAAGCCAGACTCGGTGACGACGTAGTCGGCCAGTTTGAGCGCAATCTTGTCTGCAATGATGGAACTGTTGCCGTGCGCAATGTTGGCAAATGGGCCGGCATGGACGAAAGCAGGCGTGCCTTCCAGCGTTTGCATGAGGTTGGGTTTGATGGCGTCTTTCATCAGCACGGTCATTGCGCCTGCGCAGCCCAGGTCCTCGGCTGTGATGGCCTCGCCCTTTTTGTTGGTGCCGATGACCACTCGGCCAAACCGCTCACGCATATCTTCCAGGCTGGTGGTCAATGCCAAGATAGCCATGATTTCGCTGGCAACGGTGATGTCGAAGCCGGTGGTGCGCTCGTGGCCCTTTTCCTCTTTGCCGCGACCGATTTCGATTTCGCGCAAGAAGCGGTCGTTGGTATCCACAACCCGGCGCCAGGTAATCGAAGCGGGGTCAATGTCCAGGCGCGCAAAGCGGCTGCGCTCTTCGGGCGTTAGCGCATTGGGATCGGTCTTGTCAATGCCCAGCCGCTTCAGGCGACGCAGCATGGAGGGGGAGAAGCGGCGGCTGCCGTCTTTAGCGGGCGGACAAAGGGCGTTGAACAATTTTTCGTCATCCTGTTGGGATTCGTGGAACATGCGCGCATCTATGGCCGCTGCCAGCAGGTTGTTGGCGGCTGTGATGGCGTGAATGTCGCCCGTCAAGTGCAGGTTGAAATCTTCCATGGGGATGATTTGGCTGTATCCACCGCCGGCCGCTCCACCCTTGATTCCAAAGGTCGGGCCCTGACTGGGCTGGCGGATGACGGTCATCACGTTTTTGCCCAAATGTGCGCCTAATGCCTGACACAAGCCTACGGTTGTGGTGGTCTTGCCCTCTCCAAGCGGGGTAGGCGTAATGGCGGTTACGTCAATGTACTTGCCGTCTGGGCGGTCTTTCAGGCGCTCCAGAATTTCCAATTTCACTTTGGCTTTGTAATTGCCGTATAGTTCTAGTTCTTCTGGCAAGATGCCTAGTTCTTCGGCAATTTGCGTAATGGGCTTGGCGTGTTCCATCTGCTCTTGAGCAATCTCGATGTCCGAAGGCACTGGAGTGCGCAACTTGAGCGGAATGGGGGTGAATTGTCTTGTCATCTGTCTCTCCATCGAAGGTTGGTGTAAGGATACCTAACTGGCGCAATGAACGTTGACCAGAGGGATTTCGACTTTATTATTTTTCACGATTTTGCAAAATATTGCAAGAGACATCTGTCCCCGTTTATTGTGCATTGTGTCACGATTTGTCTGCCTCGATGAGCGTGCCTAAAATCTCTCCCTCCAGGGCGCGCTGCACGTTTTTGTGAGGCTCGCCCGAAAAAATTTGCGCTGAAAGGCCAGGCACTTGCTCGACAAGGTCCAGCATTTGGCGGACTTTGGCTTCCATTCCGCCGGTGACGTCGGCTCCGGCGGCCTTCCCTACGCCCCGGCTGACCTCCTCGAACGACTCGCGCGTCACCCTCTCGACCCTGTGCCTGCGTGCCGGGAAATCGGCCCATACCGCCGCCTCGAGCCCCGCCAGCAAGACCCGCTGGGCGCGCAATTCGCACGCCAGGTACGCGAATAAGTCCTCCGTAGATAGGATCGTCCCGCCCTTGGCCCGGTCGAAGATGACGTCGCCATGCACCACCGGCAGGAGGCCGTTTTCGAGCGCAGTCCTGATGTGGGATAGATCCCACGTGGCTACCTTGTCGTTCTCCGACCACACGCTGGCGAGCGGCGAAAAGGTGACGGCCGGCAGCCCGGCGTCGTGCAGCGCCTGGATGACGTAGCGGTTGAGGGTCGAAGCCTGGTACCAGACTTCGGCAAAGCCTTGCCAATACCCGCCCCCCTCCGTCTCCCCCCATTTTCTATGAAAATGGGGGGAGTGTCCCGCAGGGACGAGGGGGGCGGGGAGGCCATCCTTCGTCCCGTATTTCTTTGCCGCCGTATGCCCAAAGGAGCCGGAACCATGTCCGAGGATCAGGAGCAGGTGGGGGTGAGTCCGAAGCGCCTGGGCGATCTCGGTCGCCAGGTCTGCCAGTTTATCCAATCGCGGGGTGTAGGGGCGAGTTTTGTCCGTAATCAATGACCCGCCAAGTTTGAGCAGCACCAGTTCACGCATGTGCCTGTTTTACCACAGACTGGTATTCCGTCAATGGCTTGACAAGAGAAGCCATTGCTTATATAATATGTCGCATAACGACATGTTGTATGGCGTCATATTATGAATGAGAACCTGCCGCTATCCGAAGCCGTCTTTTTTATCCTGTTCAGCCTGCTGCCGGGGCCGAAGCACGGATACGCCATCATGAAAGATGTGGAAACGTCGAGCGATGGGCGCGTCTGCCTGAGCACCGGCACGCTGTATGGCGCGCTCAAACGCTTGCTGGAAGACGGCTGGATCGAGCGCATGGACATCGAAGGCGAGCAAAGCGCCCGTCAGCGCAAGGCGTATGCCCTGACCCGGTTGGGCAGGAGCGTATTGGAGGCCGAGGCGGCGCGGATGAAAAACCTGGTGACGCTGATGCAGCAACGCGCGCCAGAAGGGAATGCGATATGAACCGGATGGTCGAGCGGCTCTTGCGCTTCTACGCTTTCCTGACAGGCCTGTACCCGCACGCCTTCCGCCGGGAATTTGCGGATGAAATGCAGGCCGTCTTGCGGGAGAGACTGGCCTCGGAAATGGACGCCGGGAGAGGGGGTTTGTGGCGCGCCGCGTGGGAGGAACTGCGCGACTGGCCCGGCGCTGTGCTGGCCGAATATTGGTTTGCCTTGCAAGAGATTTACGGAAGAGGCTTCATGTCCTTGTTCACAGAAGATAAATCCTGGAAGATCGAGGGGCGGCGGGAGGCCCTGCTCGCGTCCCTGCCGCCGGTGTTGTTCGGCGTTTGCATCGCCCTGGGCGCCTTGGTGATCTGGGAACCCTGGTACACGATCCCGCGCTGGCGGCTGATGACGGGGTTTGCGATTATGATGCTGCCCAGCCCGGTCATTGCCCTGGGCGGACTGATCGCCATGTTCAAACGCCTGCCTCCCTGGGGCTACACCTGGGCCGGCGGCGCAGGGATGGGAGTGGTGTTATTCGTCAAGGTGCTGGCCGAGGAGCGCGCAGATTTCGGCCTGCCGCTGCTCTCCCCTGTTCTGGATATAAGCCTGGCCATCTTGCTCCTGGTCGGCATTCTCGCGCTGGTCATCGTGACGGCTTGGCGGGGCTGGCGGCAGGCAGGACTCACCAGCCTGGGATTTGCAACCATTGCCGGGATGTCGTCCTTCTCGATGGCGACCGCTGCGCCGTTCAACCGCTACGACCTGGCGCTGCTGGCCATGCCGGTCGGCGTGCTGATGGCCTGGCTGACCTGGCTGTACGTCCGCAAGGGGGATGCAGGCCGGGTCGCCGCCATCTTGGGGTTTGGCATCCTGAACGCTGCCGTGTTCCTGGTCATTGCCGACGCCTGGAACCTGCCCCCCGACCGTCCCTTGCCGGTCATCCCCTTCCTGGTCGTCCTGACCGGCGCGTTGTTGGTCGGGCCGGTGGCTGGGCTGGTTGGAAGGCCGGTGCGTAAGGTCGTCCAGGGAGGGTAAGGACAATTTTATTGTTGGCGCGCCAATCGCGGACAACTGGCATCATGTTTTACATTACAACGGTCGCAACAAGCCTTTCCCACACAGCCTGCGCTCCCCAGGCTGCCAGGAAACCGCACGCGAACCCAGCCGCCAGCCCCGCCCACAGTCCCGCGCGCAGGCCAACATACGCTCCCCCCAGCCTGCCCGCGTACATGGCCGCCCCCAGCGCCAGCCCCCGGCCGAGCAGGTCGAGCGCCAGGCTGCGAACAAATTGCCTGCCGCCTCCTGAATGGCGATGCTGCCAGTGGTTTTGGATGGTGAATAATGCGGTCATTCCAATGCTCATGACCAATACCGCCGCACTCAGCGACGCGCCAATCTTGCCGCTGGTCGCCACGTCTGCTTCCAACTGCTTCGCCTGTTCCGCAGACATGCCCAGCGTTTGCGCTTGCTGTAACTTGGCCTTGAATTGGTTCATCGCTCTCTGGCAGGCGCGGGCAATTTGTTTGCCGGTCAGGCGATTGTTCTTGCCTTCGGGTTCGACTTGCGGGCGGTTGTAGTACTCTTGCAGACACACTTCATTTCGTTGTATGGGCAATATTATCTGCCAACTTTGCTCCAGCCCATCCTCCCATCCAGCCTGCAATAACGACCGCCGAAATGATACGGAAGATAAGA
>DAOUCM010000133.1:0-38329 GCA_034431895.1 Anaerolineales bacterium | reverse complement strand
AAGCCTTTGGGACGGTTATGGCGAAGCATCTCCGGCTGCGGTTGCCTCGGCAAGCGCCAACCTGGTTGGGGGTAGAGGCTATACGGCCTCATTCATGCAGGGGGCTGTATAGTGCCTTGTAAATCGCGTATATCTCATAGATGGAACGGATGTAGTCGCGCGTCTCCTGAAAACGCACCACTTCGAGCAATAAATCAGGGTCGTCGCCCCCTAATTGCTTCCAGTCGGCAGCGTTGCCTGGCCCGGCATTGTAGGCGGCCAGGGCAGCGTACAGGTCGCCCTCCAGCAAATCGCGGCTGGCTGCCAGGTAATGCGCCCCCATACGGACGCTGACGAGCGGACGGTATAAATCGTCCTCCTCGTAGTCAAGCGGCCAGCCCATCTGGTTAGCGATACTGCCGCCGGTGCTGGGGATGATTTGCATCAAGCCGCGCGCGCCAGCCGGCGAACGCACGAAGCCCTCGAACAGACTTTCTTGCCTGATGACGCTGAAAAGGAACAAGGGATGCAGCCCGTTAGCGGCCGCTTCGGCTTCCACCAGCTCGGCATAGTACGTTCCATAGCGCAGATGGTTGAAGTAGGGCGGGGCGCTCAACGTGGCAGCCTGCTCGTCCAGCCCGGCCAGACTCAACACTTGCCGCGCGGCAAAAACCGCCGAACGATAAAGTCCTAAGTCGAGCAAAAAGTTGGCCAGGCGAAAGGACTTCTCTGGGTCGTTCTCGACCGCCTCGCGCAGGCTTTCGAACTCCGCTTTTGCCTCCTGGTATAGGCCCAATTCCCAAAACTCGACCCCGCGCACCAGGCGAGGCTCGCCGGCTAAAGGCCCCAGGCCATTCAAATCGGTGTCGGCCGGCAAGCCAAACTGGATGCGCATCCAGGCAGCAGCGTCTTTGCGTTCGGCCTCCAGGTTGATGTGGAGGTGGTACTTCGCAGGCGGCTCGAAGGGAGAGCGGCCAAGCAAGAGTTCGCGGGCGCGCTCGCTGTAGTAACCGCTTGGGTCGAGCGCCTGCGCGCGCTGCCAGGCAGCATTGCGGGCGGCCAGGTCGCCAAGTTGCTCCTGAGTCTTTCCAATCCACACATAAGCGCGCGCCTGGTCCGCTTTTTGCGTGGAGAGCAGTAAATCGCGCTGAAAGACCGGCAGAGCCAGGTCATAGGCGCCCAGGCGGTAATAGGCAATGCCCGCCAGGAACAAGGCCTGGGAGGTCGCTTCGCTATCGGGATACTCGTCGGCCACACGCTGCCAAGTTTGAGCGGCCTCCTCGAGGCGGTCATCTCGCTCCAGGAGGCGGGCAGCGCTCATGAGCGCCTCCACAGCCTGGGGGTGAGTCGGAGCCGCGGCCACGAAGTCCAGGTAGGTTTGCGCACCGCTCTTGTAGTCACCAATATTCAGCCACTGCGTAGAAGCCTTTTGCATCCAAGCCTCTCCCCACTTGGGGTGCATGGGCGCATTGGAAATGAAGGTGGTGAAATCTCGAATAGCGGCTTCATAGTTTTGCAGCGCGCGCAGGGTCAAGGCACGATAGTAACGGGCGGTGCTGTCGCTATCCAAGCCGGCGTTCAGGTAACGGTCGAAGGCGGCCAGCGCCACATCGTATTGCCCGGCAAAGTAATCCACCAGGCCGCGATCCAGGTCGCTGACGGGGATGCCGGCGTTCACCAATTCCACCAGCGACAGGTAAGCGTCATACGAGAGCGGGTAGTTTTCGACTGCATGGCGGAACTTTTGATATGCCTGCTCGCTCTGCCCGATTTTCAGATACGCCTGGCCGCTCAGGTAATCCATCTGGGCTTTGGTGTAATCGTTGTCGGCGCGCTCGAAAATGGACTCGTAGGCCGTCAGGGCCGAGGCGTAATCGCCGATGCTGGCGCGGGTTTGCGCCAGTTTGATTTCCAAAGACAACGTAGCGCCGTTGGGCGTGGCTGCCAGGGCGGCGCTATAAGCCGATAGGGCTTCGGCATAGGCGGCGTCTTCTACAAAGGCATCGCCGCGCGCCTCCTGGACATAGGCATCCAGCACGCCCGGCCGCAGTTGCAGGTAAGCCTGATATGCGTCTGCGCTTTCGGGGTAGCGTTTCATGGCATAATAGGTTTGCCCCAGCATGAATTGTGCATAGGCGACCAGCGGCGAATCGGGAAAGGTCTCGATCAGTTGCTGCAAAGAAGCCAGCGCGGCGCTGTAACGCCCGTCTGCATAGGCGGCGCGGCCCAAGCCCCACAGCGCGGCCGCCTGCACTTGCGGCTCTGCGCTGCTGCGAAAGGCGGCCTCGAATTCTGCGCGCGCCCGATCGTAATCGCCATAAAAGAGGGCCTGCTCTCCCCCTTCGATGCTCTTGATGGGGTTGGGAGTGGGGGTAGGCGGCAGGGTCGGCGAGGCGGTGGGAGAGGGGAAAATCTGCGGCGCCGGGTTGACGGTCGGCGAGGGCGTTGCGCCGCTGGGCAGCACCTGGCAAGCCGCCAAGAGCAGGGCCAGCAACAGCCCGGCTGAATTACGAAGTTTCGTCATGGGGCTGCTTATACTGGCAAAGCAGGGGCGTGTCAAGTTTTTAGTTGTTGCACATCAATTGTGCGATTCGACCAAAAGGCGTAAAATTAGAAGTACCAGAAGACACTGGAATTGAGCAAGGATACGTTGTCATGTTACCCCAAGAAGAGAGCGACCGTTCCTCTGAGGACGATCAGCCGCCCAGTTACAGCGATCACACATCTGTAAATCACTATTCGGACCGCATCACGTAGGCGCCTTTCCTCCTGCGTGATGTCACGTCACGCATTGGAGGCTGCCATGCTGACCATCTATAAGACCACCCCCGAAGGGCTGGAAATCGTCGAAAGCATCACCAACGGATGCTGGATCAACGTCATTGACCCCCTGCCAGAAGAAATCGAACGATTGGAAGAGTGGGGCATCGAACCCGAACTCATCACCTACTCCCTCGACCTGGACGAAATGGCGCGCGTGGAGCGAGACGAGGGCTATACCCTCATCTTGCTGCGTATCCCCTTCTTACAAGAAGAAAGCCAGGACCTCCCTTACACCACCATCCCCATGGGCATCATCATCAAGGAAAATTTCATCGCTACCATCTGTCGTCATCCCAACGACATCAGCCGCATCCTGACCAACGGCAAATATCGCGGCTTCAAGACCGCCAAACGATACCGCTTCGTGCTATACGTCTTGCTCGAAACCGCCACCCGTTATCTCGCCCATCTGCGCGACATCAACCGCGCCGTAGACTATGTGGAAGACCAACTTCAGAAATCTACCCGCAACCGCGAACTGCTCGAACTGCTGAAATACCAGAAATGCCTGGTCTATTTCACCACCGCCCTGCGCTCCAATGAGGTGATGATGGAGCGCCTCCAGCGCATGAAAATGTTCAACCAGTATGAAGAAGACGAAGAACTGCTCGAAGACGTATTGACCGAAAACCAGCAAGCCATCCAAACCACCAACATCCAGACCGAGATTTTGAGTTCGATGATGGACGCCTTTGCCTCCATCATTTCCAACAACCTCAACGTGGTCATGAAGGCCCTGGCCGCCCTCACCATTATCATCAACCTGCCGACCATCGTGGCCTCTTTCTACGGCATGAACGTTGCCCTGCCCGGCGAAGATCACCCCCTGGCTTTCCTGACTGTCTTTGGCATCGCCATCGGCATGACCGCCATCGCGACCTTCATCTTCTACAAACGCGACTGGTTCTAATGCCAATCGAACTCCTCCACCCAGCGCAAGCGGCGCTCGGCGAAGGCCCGGCCTGGGACGCCAAAACCCAAACCCTGTACTGGGTGGACATCCTCGGCAAGCGCATCCATTACCATCGCAGCGGCGAAAATGGATTCATCCAACTGGACGACATGCCCGGCTGCCTGGCGCCCTGCAAAGATGGGACGCTGCTCGTGGCCGCCCGCGCCTCGCTCCTGACGCTCGAGCCCTTCGGTCGAACTCAGGGCGGGCCTGCTACCGTCAAAACGACCTTTCTCGCGTCTTTGAGCGAACCCGCCAACAACCGCTTCAACGACGGCAAATGCGGCCCCGATGGGCGCTTTCTGGCCGGCACAATGGACATGGACGAAAAAGCCGCCAGCGGCGCGCTGTATTCCTTCGACGGCAAAGCAGTGACGCGCCTGCTGTCGGGCATTCGCATTTCCAACGGTCTGGCCTGGAGTCCTGATTACAAAACTTTCTATTACATTGACACCCCCACGCGCAAAGTGACAGCCTTCGACTACGACCTGGAAAGCGGGCAAATCGCCAACCCGCGCGTCGTCATCCAAGTCCCTGAAGCGCTGGGCTGGCCAGATGGCATGACCTCCGACGCCGACGGCTGCCTGTGGATTGCCATGTGGGGCGGCGCGCAGGTCACACGCTGGGACCCCCGAACAGGCGCCCTGCTGACCCAGATTCCCTTGCCGGCCAAGAACGTCACCTCCTGCGTCTTCGGCGGGAGCAACCTGGACGAACTGTACATCACCTCGGCGCGCGTGGGGTTGGGAGAGGCCGATTTAACGGAATACAGCCTGTCGGGTAGCCTGATGCGCGTGAAAACCCGCTTCGGGGGTATGCCTACCTTCGAGTTCGGGTAAAATCAAGGGCGTGGAAACAAGTCCCCCATCTCCCCGCATTGCATTTCTGGATGTTGCCAAAGGAATGGGCATCCTGCTGGTCATCCTGGGGCATAATTCGGTCAAGGCCTTCGTGCCGGGCATGGAGAAGTTCATTTTCTCCTTTCACATGCCGTTTTTCTTCCTTTTATCGGGCATGTTGTTCAAGCCAGACTATCCCCTGCCGGTGTTGTTCGAGCGCCGCTTTGCGACCCTCATCCGACCGTTCCTGGTGTCCATTTTCCTGTTGTATTCGGTCTATCTATTCTATACCGAGATGACGCCGATGACCCTCTTGCGGCGGGCGCTGCGCTCGCTGTACGCTTCGGGAAACTACCTGGAATGGGCGCAGTTGTGGTTTTTGCCGCATTTGTTCCTGTTGAACTTGTTTGCGGCCGTACTCTTCCGGGCCTTTTACGGGCGGATCAAATGGCTGTGGCTGCGGCTGGTTTTTCTGGCCGGGATGCTGGCGGCGGGAATTGCGGTTCTGCCGGTTTTGTACATGAAAGAGGTCTCTCTGTGGGGAGCCACCCTGACGCTAGACGGCCTGCCCGCCAGTCTCGACCTGCTGCCCATCACGGCGGCGTACTTCCTGCTTGGCTACGAGGTCAGGCGCAGGTTGCCTGAGCGATTTTTCGCTTCTGGATGGACGCTGCTGCTTTCGGGGGCGGCGCTGGTTGCGCTCCATCTTTCGTTCCCTTATCGGCTGGATTTTTTCTTCCGCACGTATGATTCCTTCCTGGTCAACACCCTGCAAGCGTTGGCAGGCAGCGCCTTCTTGCTATGCCTTTCGTATTGGATTGCCAGGCAGCCGAGCCGCTTGCTGGCTTTGCTGACGTACTTCGGGCAAATTACGATTGTGCTGCTCATCTTCCACCAGCCGGCTCAACGGTTGATTTTCGACAAAGCGCTGCACCTGTTGGCCAACCCGTTCCTGGCAGGGACAGCCGCTTTCCTGGCCTCGGTGGGTGTGCCGGTGCTGGTTCACCAATGGGTCTTGAAGGACAATCCGCGCCTGGCGGCCTGGTTTGGGGTGCGGTCGGGATAGGTATGAAGTAGACACGTGGACATGTAGATAGAGTTGGAGTTTACATTCGATGAAAGAACGTATCGGGTATATTGATGTTGCCAGAGGGATGGGTATTTTACTGGTGGCCATGGCGCATACGGGGCTGTCGCTGGTGGCGCCTTATCTGCACAAACTCATCTATTCCTTTCACATGCCGTTGTTTTTCTTCTTGTCGGGCTATTTCTTCGATGCGGCAACTCCGTTCCTGGCGTTCTTGAAGAAACGCTTCCATGCCGTCTTGAAGCCTTACCTTTTCACGATTTTCTTGATTTACCTGACCTCGGTCTCGTTTACCAATATGGGATTCGTCACCGCGTTGGGGAGAATCGCCAAGGCGATGTATGGCACCGGACGCTACATTGACTGGGTGCAGTTGTGGTTCCTGCCCAGTCTCTTCGTCACCAGTTTGTTTGCGTTTGGGTTCTACCGCCTGGTCTTGGCGCGCCTCGCACCACGAGCCTGGCGCTGGCTGGCCTTGCTGGGCTTGCAGGCTCTGGCAGTCTACACCCTGAAAGCCTTTTATCCGTTCACCTTGACCGTACAGGGAAAGGAATATGAATTGTTTGGCCTGCCCTACAGCCTGGACCTGGCGCTCTTGAGCGGGTTCTTTTACATGCTGGGGAATGAAGTGAGGCAGGCGTCTTTGGAGAAATGGTTTGACAAGGGTTGGTTCCTGGGAGGGACGGGGGCGGCGCTGGTGGCGCTGACCTGGTTTTTCCCGCCGCGTGTGGATTTCAACGCCCGAATCTTCGAGTCTTTTCCCCTGAATACCCTCGAAGCCGTGCTGGGAATCCTGTTCGTGCTGGCGCTTTCCAAACAGATCGAGTTGCGCACCAAGCGCCTGGCGGCGGCGCTCAAGTATATCGGCCTGGCCTCTTTGTTCATCCTGATTTTGCATGTGCCGATCCAGGAATATTGGGGCGCCAAGATCTACTTCGTGACGAACAGGCAAGCGCTTTCCCTTTTTTCCGCCTTTGTCATCAGTGTTCTCATTTCCCTCGGCTTCTATAAGGTCTTCGTGGAACATAATCCTGTGGCGTTGTTCTGGTACGGCAGGAGTTCGCAATGGCCTTCGAAGGAAGCAACGAAATAATGACCACCTCCGCATCACAAGTCCACTCCCATGCTTGAAACCATCGAAAAAATCACCCCCTCTCCCCTTCTCCATGCAGCCAAGAACGCCTACGATGCCCTGCGCCGACTGCCGCAAGTTCCTGACGCCTACCTGCATCCCTGGCGCAGGAAAAGCCGTGAGCGTATGTACGAGATGTACAACCTCCACCGCGGCGAGCGTTGTTTCATCATTGGCAATGGCCCCAGCCTGAAGCGCACCGACCTGACCAAACTCGCAGGCGAATACACCTTTGGTATGAACCGCATCTACCTGCTGTTCCCCGAATTGGGCTTTACCACGACTTACTTCGTCTCCATCAATGACCTGGTCATCGAGCAATGCGCGGACGAAATCGTCGCCTTGCCCATGCCCAAGTTCATCGCCTGGCATTCCAATCGCCATTTCCAACGTTTTCCCGAGGACATGATCTTCCTTTACACCACCTATACCGGCCCCAAATTTGCCTACGATATGACCCGCCGTGTTTGGGAAGGCGCTACCGTGACCAATGTGGCCCTGCAACTGGCATTTTATATGGGCTTCGAGCAGGTCATCTTGATTGGCGTGGACCATAACTTCGTTAGCCAAGGTGAGGCGAATAAGACGGTCGTGTCCGACGGCGCCGACCCCAACCACTTCGACCCGCGCTACTTCGGCAAGGGCTTTCGCTGGCAACTGCCCGACCTGGAGACCTCCGAAATCGGCTACCGGCTGGCGCGCCAGGCCTACGAAAAAGCCGGCCGGCAGGTGCTGGACGCGACCGTGGACGGCAAACTGACCGTGTTCCCCAAGGTGGATTACAATCAATTGTTCTCTTGAGAATCTCTCGAGACCGCGTAGCGCGACCGCAACCCGAGGCAGCATGAACGCCACGCCACAAATGTTCACGATTATGAGGGTCTCAAGAGTAATTTTACCGCTGCGTAACTCCCGTCACGGGATGTATTCTGCTGTTCTCTTTACCTCAACGCCATGACGCAACCCCTGGTCTCGATTGTCACTCCCTCCTATAACCAGGCGGCTTTCCTCGAACAGACGCTGCTCTCGGTGCTCGAGCAGGATTACCCGCATCTGGAATACCTGGTGGTGGACGGCAACTCCAGCGATGGCAGTGTAGACCTCATCCAAAAATATGCCCACCGATTGGCCTGGTGGGTCAGTGAAAAGGACAGCGGTCAGGCGGAAGCCATCAACAAGGGACTGGCGCGCGCCAGGGGCGAGATCGTGGCCTGGCTCAACTCAGACGATACCTACCTGCCGGGAACGGTCTCGGCGGCGGTCAGGGCCTTGCAGGAACACCCCGAAGCGGCGCTGGTCTACGGCGATATGCTGGCGGTGGATGAAAACGGACAGGTCATCAACCGCCTGCGCTACCGGCAGTTGGACTTGATAGACCTGCTGTGCTTCCAAATTATCGGCCAGCCGGCAGTCTTCATGCGGCGCGAGGCGCTCGAAAAGGCCGGGCCTCTCGACCCATCGTATCATTGCCTGCTCGACCATCACCTCTGGATCCGTATGGCTGCGCAGGGACCAATCGTCCACGTGGCGCAGACCTGGGCGGCGGCGCGCTACCATCCCGCCGCCAAGAACCGTGCGCGGGCGGGCGAGTTTGGGCGCGAGGCCTTCCGCATCCTGGCCTGGGCGGAGGAACAGCCCGGTTTGGCGGAAGCAGTTCGCGGTCAGGAAAGACGCGCGCGCGCCTCCGCCTGGCGGGTGGACGCGCGTTATCGTCTGGATGGCGGTCAGGCGGCCGAGTCGCTCGCGTCCTGGTGGCGCGCGTTCTCCATTCATCCGCCCACGGCGCTGGCGCGTTGGAATTTGCTCTTTTCGGCGTTGCTTGATATAACTGGCTTGCGGCGGCTGCGTGCTGCCCTCTTGAACTTGCGTCGAAGGCGGTGGACGGTATGAAGAAATTTTGGCCCTCACGATTGCGTTTGGAGCGCGAGACCTGGCTGGCGCTGCTGGCTTTTGGCGTGAACGCCTTCCTGGTCTTCAATGTCTTCCTGCCCAGCCTGCGCGACCTGAATTTTTGGGACGAGGCAGTCTACATCAACACCGGGCGGCTGTTGGCCGAGGGTCAGTTGCCGTCTTTTGCGCGCAACCCGTTGATTGGCGTGCTGTATGGCCTGGCCTACCTGCCGTTTCGGTCGGCGCCGTTGTGGATGGGGCAGGCGGCTGCCATCGGGCGCGTTGTCCTGTTTGCGTTGATGTGGTGGGGCTGTTACCTGGCGGCGCGCGAGTTCAGCCGTTTTGCGCCGGCGCTGGCAACGGCTGGCTGCTTGCTGGTATTCCCTGTTTTGCCGGAGGCGCTGGTCAACCCAAGCGACGCGCTGTTCGCGGCCATGTCGGGCCTTGCCTTTTGGCAGACGGCTCGTTTCTATCACACGCAGGATACGCGCAATTTGTGGGGCGCTTCTTTTTTCGTCGGACTGGCGGCTCTTTCCCGCAACGATGGGCTGCTCCTGTTTCCAATTTTCATTCTCTTGGCTTTTGGCATTTCCCGCCGCCCCCTGCAGAGACAGGCCCTGCCGGGCGAAGCCCGGCGTTACGGCCTGGGCGGGTTGAAGTTTTCCTGGGTGATGCCGGCGGCGCTGCCCTTTGCGCTGCTGGTGGGCGGTTACTTCCTGTTGTACGGCGCCGTGACCGGGGATTTCAGTCTTGGCACGCGCGAGCGTTCCTACGTGGCCTTCCAGCAGGGACAGGCCATTGATTACCAGAAGGACCCGTCCTGCACAGAGAAGTGGCTGCGCTGCACGGTGTTACAGGCCGAGCAGTTGTACGGCAGCGGGGAAGAGAACAACTATTCCATCCTGCGCGCCATCCGCCGCAACCCGCAAGCGTTTGGGCACCGCGTCTTGAAGCAGGTTTCTCTGTTGCCGGGGCATATCTACTCCATCTACGGCGAGCGGACGGCGCTGCTGCTCTTCATCCTGGCGTTGCGCGGCCTGCTCGAATTGCTGCGCAAGCGGCAGGGACTGTTGGCGGCGTCCTTCCTGCTATGGCCGCTCACCTTGTTGGTCTACTTCCTGACGTTCTTCCGCGTGGGCTATTTCCGCCTGCCGTATTTCGTCCTCTATATCCTGGGCGCTATCGGCGCGGCGGCCTTCGCGGCAGATACGCAAAATCGCCGCAGTCTGTATGTCTGGTCGGCGCTGCTGGCCGCGGCGACCCTCCCGGCCATGCTGTTGGACGTGCGCGCGGTCTATTTCACAACGGTCTTGTTATTGGCCGGCTTGTGGTTCATCCGCCTTCTGCCTGAACGTGAAACGGGGGAGGTAAATTGGAACGCCGCCAGTTTGCTGGTGATTCTGGCGATTGGGCTCATCCTGCGCCCGGTCTTCGACCCGCCGGCGCCGCATGACCTGGTGAACGGCGCAGAGGAGCAAGCGGCGGTGGTGATGCAGGAGGCGCTGCCGCGCGGCTCGCTGGTGATGGCGGGCGCGCCGGGCGGCGTGTGGGCCGGGCGTATGGAATTCCACGATGCCAACGCCTATTCTTCGTTGACCTCCAGCGAGGAACTGTATGAAGCCCTCAAGGAAGCGGGTGTAACGGCTATCTTCGTGGACCCCTACCTGTCCAACGCCAACGAACACGTCTGGAACCTGGTCGAGCCGGGCATTGGGACGTGGTACGAGAGCGTGTACTCCGGGCGCGAGGGCTCCATCCGCGTTTTGCTGATGAAGCCTTGACAGCGCCCCGCCCTCGTTTTATACTCGTTCTCGACAATCGAACGGGGAGTCCGTGTAACGGGCTGAGAGGAGCGTGTGACGCTCGACCCGCAAGACCTGATCCGGATCATGCCGGCGGAGGCAACATAGCGTTATCCTTACATCCTCCCCGGCGGAGGATGTTTTTTTGTCTCGCATCGTCATCTTTGCCAACGGCAACCTGCCGAGCCTGGAGTCTGCCCGCGCCCTGCTGCGCCCGGAGGATACGCTCATCGCAGCCGACGGCGGCGCGCTTCATCTGCTGGGGATGGGATTGCTGCCCCATTTGCTGGTCGGCGACCTGGACTCGCTGGATGCCGCCTCGCTCGCGCGCCTGGAAGCGGCCGGCGTGGAAATCCGCCGCTACCCAACCGACAAGGACGAGACCGACCTGGAATTGGCGCTGCGTTGTGCGCTGGAAGGACAGCCCGACTCCATTCTCGTCGTGGGCGCGCTGGGCGGTCGGCTCGACCAGACGCTGGCGAACCTCTCGCTGTTGACCGACCCGGCCTTCGAGGGCCTCGACCTGCGCCTGGACGATGGGGCCGAGGAAGCCTTCTTTTGCCGGAAGCAGGCCGAAATCCAGGGAAGAAGCGGGCAGGTCGTCTCGCTCATTCCGTGGGGCGGGCCGGCCCAGGGCGTCGTCACCCAGGGGCTGCGCTGGAAGTTGTCCGGTGAAACATTGTACCCGCACCAATCGCGCGGCGTCAGCAACGTGATGACGGGAGAGACGGCTTCTGTCGAAATCCGCAGCGGGTTGTTGTTGATCGTTCGCAGGCGTGATGTGTAGTGTAAGGAGTTGCCATGAAAAAACTTTCCATCCTTCTTTTCGTTTTCTTCTTCCTTCTTGCCGCTTGCGCGCCGCAGGGGCCGGCTGAACAGGCCATGAAGGCCCCTGCTACGCTGACCGTGATGACGCACGATTCGTTTGCGGCCAGCGAAGAGGTGATCGCGGCTTTCGAGCAGGCGCAAAACGTCAAGGTCACGTTTCTGGCCAGCGGCGACACGGGCGCGGCCCTCAACAAGGCCATCTTGAGCAAAGAAGCGCCGCTGGCAGACGTGTTCTACGGTGTGGACAACACTTTCCTTTCGCGCGCGCTGGAGGCGGGCATCTTCGAGCCGTACCCCTCGCCGGCGCTGGCAAGCATCCCGGCCGAGTTCCAACTCGACCCGTCGAACAGCCTGCTGCCGGTGGACTACGGCGATGTGTGCATCAATTACGACAAGGCTTACTTCGCCGAGCGCGGCTTGCCCGTGCCGCACTCGCTCGAAGACCTGCTCAACCCGGAATTGAACGGCTTGCTGGTGGTCGAAAACCCGGCTACGTCTTCGCCGGGCCTGGCCTTCCTGCTGGCAACGGTGGCGCATTTCGGCGACCCCGGCTACCTCGACTTTTGGGCCGACCTGCGCGACAACGGTCTGGTGGTGGTCGGCGACTGGGAGACGGCTTACTACACCAACTTCAGCGCCTCGTCGGGACACGGCGCACAGCCCATGGTCGTTTCGTATGGCTCTAGCCCGCCGGCGGAAGTCATCTTTGCCGAGACCGAGTTGGAGGATGCGCCCACCGCTTCGGTCATCGGACCCGATACCTGCTTCCGTCAAATCGAGTTCGTCGGCGTCTTGAAGGGCGCCCGCAACCGCGCCCTGGCCGAAAAGTTCGTGGATTTCATGCTCGGCCAGCAGTTCCAGGAAGATATGCCCTTGCAGATGTTCGTCTTCCCGGTGAACCCGCAAGCGCAGTTGCCGGAGGCCTTCGTCAAGTTTGCCCAGATTCCCAGCCAGCCGGCGCGCCTCGACCCGGCCGTCATTGCCGCCAACCGCGAGGCCTGGATCGCCGCCTGGACGGAGACGGTGGTGAGGTAAAGCGGTGAATGAGCGGAGTCCGACGATTCCAGTCGTCGGGGCGCCGAAGGCTCCAGTCATCGGGACTCCGAAGTCTGGAGACTTCGGAGTCCGCCATTGGTTACAATCCTCGCGCCTGTTGTCCTGGCTGCCGCCGCTGGCGTTCCTCGGGTTCTTCTTCTTTTACCCGCTGGCGCGTATCCTGGTCACGACCCTCGACCCGGCCGTCCTCACGCCCGACAATTTTCATATCACACTTTCCGCTTTACGTTTTACGTTCTACCAGGCCGCGCTTTCGACGCTGCTTACCCTGCTGTTGGGGCTGCCGGCAGCCTGGCTGTTCGCCCGCTTCGATTTCCCCGGCAAGTCCCTGCTGCGCGCCCTGACGGCTGTCCCCTTCATGCTGCCGACGGTGGTGGTGGCGGCCGGCTTCAACGCCCTGCTCGGCCCACGCGGGCTGATTTCCTTCCTTTTCCCTCTTTCGTCTTTCCAGTTTTCCAACAGCCTCACTGCTATTCTCACCGCCCACGTGTTCTACAACACCACCATCGTCATTCGCATTGTAGGGAATGCGCTGGCGCAGCGCGACTTGCGGTTGGAGCAAGCCGCTCGTTCGCTCGGTGCAGACGGGGCGCGTGTATGGCTACACGTCATCCTGCCTGGCCTGCGCCCGTCCTTGCTGGCGGCCGGGACGCTGGTGTTCCTGTTCGACTTCACCAGTTTCGGCGTCATCCTGCTGCTGGGCGGAGCGGCCTTCGCCACCCTGGAAGTGGAGACCTACATCCAGGCGCTGCACATGTTGAACCTGCCGCTGGCCGGCCTGCTCTCGGCGGTGCAATTAGCCTGCACGCTGGCCCTCTCGGCGCTGTACACGCGGGCGGCGGCGCGGACGCGGGTACAGGCCAACCCACGCGCGGTGTTCGAGTCCGCCCGCCTGCCCCGCAGGAGGAGCGAAAAACTCTTCGTAGCCGGGCTGGTGGCTTTGCTGGCGCTGTTCCTGGTGTTGCCTATGCTGGCGCTGCCGCTGCGTTCCATCTCCCGCCTGGAGGCGGCGCGCGGCGAGCGCAGCCGCGTGCAATACGCCTTGACCGGAGATTACTACCGGGAGTTGTTCGTCAACCGGCGCGGTTCGCTGTTCTACGTGCCGCCCATCCGCGCGGCGGTCAACTCGCTGGGCTATGCCGGGCTGACGGTGGCGCTTTCGCTGCTGTTGGGCTTCCCGGCCGCCTCGGCGCTGGCGCGGCCCGGCCGATTGGAACGCTGGCTCGACCCGTTCTTGATGCTGCCGCTGGGCGCTTCGGCGGTGACGCTGGGACTGGGATTCATCCTCACCTTCAACCGCCCCCTTTTTCCTCAAAACGGATCACTGAACACGGATCACTGGAACCTGCTGGCCTCTCCCTGGCTGGTGCCGCTGGCGCATACCATCGTGGCGCTGCCGTTCGTCATCCGCACTCTGCAACCGGCGCTGGCCTCCATCCCCGACCGCTTGCGGGATGCCGCCGCCTCGCTGGGCGCTTCGCCTGTCCGCGTCTGGCTGGCAGTGGATGGGCCGATTGTCTGGCGCGCCTCGCTTTCAGCAGGGACGTTTGCCTTTACGGTGTCGCTGGGCGAGTTTGGCGCCACCGCCCTGCTGGCCCGCCCGGAGTATCCGACCATTCCGGTTGCCATCTACCGTTTCCTGTCCCAGCCTGGGGGCTTGAACTACGGGCAGGCCATGGCCATGGCGACGCTGTTGATGGCGCTGGCAACGCTGGGCATCCTGCTGATCGAGCGGCTGCGGATACCCCAGGCTGGGGAGTTCTGAGGCGGTTTGCGGCCCTTTTCAATGCAGAAGGTGTAACGCCGACCTGCCTGTGCCATGAAATGGCACAAAGTGGTATAGTCGGCCTTGTCGGGCAAAGCCCGGCGGTACGAAAAGTAACCTAACATTAACCTGAATTCGGGATAAGCCTTCGAACCGTCCCGAAGGCTCGATTTTGCCCATACAATTGCTCTAAAAAGCCTTCGGGACGGTTATCCCGAACTGGCTTTAACATTAAATCTTTGAAAAGCCCTACAACTCAAGCATCCCCTTCGACGATTCAAGGCAAGGCCGCATGGAGGCATGAATCCGCCACTTCTTCTGCACAGACTTGGGTGCTCCTGCGTTCCGCTCTATTTCACAACTTCGAGAAACTCCTCTGTTGAAACTTTTGCCTGCTTGAGAATACTATGCAAAGTTCCAATTGCAACTTCACCGTGCAACGGGACAACGCAACCCACTTTTCCCTCTGGCGTGGATTTCTTCATCACGACATGACTCCCACGCTGACGCGCTTGAACGAAGCCAAGCCGTTCTAAGGCTTGGATGATTTTCCACCCAGATAAGTGCGGAAGTTCAGGCATACGTCGCCACTTCAAAGGTGGTCAACCATGGATGGCTGGTCTTTGGCAGGGGAAATTCTTCCAGATAAAGTTCGGTTGCTTCTTTGAGATTGGCAACTGCTTCTTCGATGGTTTTTCCCTGGCTGACCGTCCCGATTTCAGGACACTCCGCCACGTACCAGTCATCTTCTTTATGAATCAACGCGGTAAATACTCGACTCATGGGACAGGTCTCCTTGTTCTTGCTCAAATTATACCCCTTGCAAATGTCGCTGCAAGTGGAAAGCCAGGCATGATGCGCTGCAAGACCCTGCTCGACCTTGCCTTACCGAGAAACGGCGCACCTTTTGCACATGAGCCAACAAGGTTTCTTGCAGAATAAAACCGAATGTAACCTTGTCGAGGCAGTTAGTTATGAGGAGAATGATGCTGGAACTACGTGATATACACAAAACCTACGAGGGTCAGCCGCTGCTGGCGGGGGTTTCTTTTACGGTCGCAGCCGGCGAGACGGTCTGCCTGCTGGGCGCTTCGGGCAGCGGCAAGTCTACGTTGCTGCGCATCATCGCCGGGCTGGAGCGCGCCGAAGCCGGTCAGGTTTTGTGGGATGGGGAAGACCTGGCGTCCATCCCGGCGCACCGGCGCAACTTCGGGCTGGTGTTCCAGGATTACGCGCTGTTCCCGCATCTGACGGTAGCCGGGAACGTGGCTTTTGGTTTACGGATGCGCAACCTGCCGCGTCATGAGATTCGGTCGCGCGTGGCGGCAGCGCTGGAGCAGGTCAAGATGGGCGCGTTGGCATCGAGGCGGGTGAACGACCTTTCGGGCGGCGAGCAGCAGCGGGTGGCGCTGGCGCGGGCTTTGGCGACCCGTCCGCGCTTGCTGATGTTCGATGAGCCGCTCGGCGCCTTGGACCGCGCCCTGCGCGACCATCTGCTGGAGGAGTTGCGCGGCATCCTGCACGCCAGCGGCATCCCTGCCGTTTACGTCACCCATGACCAGGACGAGGCTTTTGTCATTGCGGATAAACTGGCCTTGCTGCACGAGGGCGTCATTGTTCAGCAGGGGGCGCCTGCGCAGGTGTGCGCGCATCCCGCCTCGGCGTGGGTGGCGGAGTTTCTGGGATTGGGGAATATCCTGGAAGGGAAATGGTTGGGCGGGGGGCAAGTGGAGACAGCGCTGGGGGTGATGAAAGCGGCCTGTGAAACGGAGGCCAGCCCGGGGGAGTCGGTTGCGGTGTTGATTCGCCCGCAGCGGGTAAAAATTGGCGCAGGCGCAGTCCACTTGAAGGGCCGCGTGAGCGATGTCCTGTTCCAAAAAGACGGTTATCGCGTCAGGCTGGAGAGCGGCTTGTACTTCTTTACGCGCGTCCCGCCGCAGGTGGGGGAGGAAATCTCGTTTTCAGTGGAGGCCGAATGCCTGAAGCGAACTACGTCACCGTCTTGAAGCGCGGATTGGATGGGGCGACAGCCTGGCAGTACGAAGGTCGCATCCTGAAACGCGCGGCCAACTGTGTGGTGTTGGAGGCCTTTTTCAACCGCGATGACCTGCCGTTCATGGGCGTGGTCTTGAAGCGCGGCGATCGCTTCGTGGAGACGTTCTACAACGACCGCTGGTACAACATCTTCGAGATTTTCGACCGCGATAGCGGGCAGCGCAAGGGCTGGTATTGCAATATCGGCTATCCGGCTGTGTTGGAGGAAGAGACCGTCTCGTATGTGGACCTGGCGCTCGACTTGTGGGTAGCCGCGGATGGGCAACAGACCGTGCTGGACGAGGACGAGTTTGCCGCTTTGCCGCTGGGCGCCCAGGAGCGGGAGCAGGCGCGGGCGGCGCTAGAGACGTTGCAGGGTTTGTTTGGCGAGGCTTCCTCACATGTAACGCTTTAGCCGTCGGATAGGCGTTAGTCGAATAGTCTCATCGTCGTTCGTCACATAGGCGGTGGTTGAGCAGTCCTGCGAAGTCAACGTTTCAAATGCGCGCACAGGAACTGGCCGGTATACGAGTCTTTTGCCAGGCATAAGTCTTCGGGTGTGCCTTCGGCCACCACTTTGCCGCCGCCCTCGCCGCCCTCGGGACCCAAATCTATGATCCAGTCGGCTACCTTGATAATGTCCAGGTTGTGTTCGATGATCAGGACCGAGTTGCCGGCCTCGACCAGGCGCTGCAACACCTCGATGAGTTTGTGAACGTCGGCGGCGTGCAATCCCACCGAGGGTTCGTCGAGCACGTACAGGGTGCGGCCGGTGGCGCGGCGCGACAACTCTTTGGCCAGTTTGACGCGCTGGGCCTCGCCGCCGCTCAAAGTGGGCGCCGGCTGACCGATGCGAATGTAGCCCAATCCCACCTCTTGCAAGAGTTTCAATTTGTTCACCATGGCCGGGAAGGCGGAGAATTCCGTCAAAGCGTGGTCAACGGTCATATCCAGCACATCGGCGATGTTATGCCCCTTGAAGGTCACTTGCAGCGTTTCTCGGTTGAAGCGCTTGCCATGACATACGTCGCACGGCACGTAGACATCGGGGAGAAATTGCATCTCGATGCGCAGTTCGCCTTGCCCCTGACAGGCCTCGCAGCGCCCGCCATGTACGTTGAATGAGAAACGCCCCGCTTTGTACCCGCGCACTTTGCTCTCGGGCAGTTCGGCAAAGAGTTTGCGAATCTCGTCCCACAGGCCGGTGTAGGTGCCGGGGTTTGAACGCGGCGTGCGCCCAATGGGAGATTGGTCAATGTTGATGATCTTGTCCAGGTGTTCGACGCCCTCGATGCGCTCATGGGCGCCAGGCTGGGTGCGGGCGCCCATCAGGCGCGCCGCCAGCGCGTTGTATAGTACCTCGCTCATCAGCGTAGACTTGCCCGAGCCGCTGACGCCCGTAATGCAAACCAGTTTTCCCAAGGGGATGCGGACGTTGATGCCCTTCAAGTTATGCGCCGCTGCCCCCACGATGGTGAGCGCCTTGCCGTTTCCTGTGCGCCTCTTCTTAGGGACGGGAACCTGCTTGCGCCCCGAAAGGTAGGCGCCTGTCAAGGATTTTGGATGCGCCAGGATCTGTTCGGGCGTGCCTTCGGCAATCAGCCGTCCGCCGTGTTCGCCGGCTGCTGGCCCCAGGTCAATGATCCAATCGGCGGTGCGGATGGTTTCTTCGTCGTGTTCCACCACCAAAACGGTGTTGCCCAAATCGCGCAGGCCCTTGAGCGTGTTCAGCAGGCGGTGGTTGTCGCGCGGATGCAGGCCAATGGACGGCTCGTCCAATACATACAAGACCCCCATCAGCCGCGAGCCAACTTGAGTGGCCAGGCGGATGCGCTGCGCCTCGCCGCCCGAAAGTGTGGATGCCGAGCGGTCGAGCGTCAGGTAGTCTAGCCCCACATTGACCAGGAAGTTCAGTCGCTCGTGGATTTCCTTGAGGATGCGTTCCGCAATGGCCCGCTGGCGCGCGGTGAGCGGCGATTTGTCTGAGGCGAGATGCTCGATCCAAACCAGGGTGCGATTGACCGGCCAGGAGGTGACCTGGACGATGTTGGCGTCGGCCACCGTCACAGCCAGGGCGCCGGGATTCAACCTGGCGCCGTTGCAAGTGGGGCAGGGGCGGTCAGACATGAACTCGCTAATCTTGCTGCGAATGTATTCCGAGTTGGTCTCGCGGTAGCGGCGTTCCAGATTGCCGATGACCCCCTCGAAGGCGCGCTTGAACTTGAACTCGTTGCCGTTGGGATTGGTGTAACGCATCTCAACTTCCTGCCCGCGCGTGCCATACAGGATGATGTCCAGTTGTTCACGGCTCAACTCGCGCACCGGCTTGTTCAAGTCTATTTTGTAATGGCGCGCTGCTGCTTCGAGCGATTGCCAATAGTAGCCGCCTTCCTCTTTTGGGCCGCTCCACTCCAAACTGGCGATCGCTCCCTCGTTCAGAGACCGCTCCGGGTCCGGGATGATGCGGTCGGGATCGATTTCCAGTTTGCTGCCCAGCCCCTGACAGTCTGGGCAGGCGCCATGCGGCGTGTTGAACGAGAAGGTGCGCGGCTCGATCTCTGGCACGGTGCTGCCGTGTTCGGGACAGGCCAGGTGTTCGGAGTAATGGGTGTCTTCGCCGCTATCAACATTGTTGATGGAGACGTAACCCTCTCCAAATTTGAGCGCCGTTTCCACCGAATCCGTCAGGCGGGTGCGGGCGGCTTGCTGTTCTTCTTGGGTCTCCTCGCGCTTGATCACCAAACGATCTACCACTGCTTCGATGGTGTGCTGCTTGTAACGGTCGAGGTTGATTTCGTCGTCCAGGCTGTAGACCTGACCGTCTACGCGGGCGCGGACAAAGCCGGCTTTGCGAATTTCCTCGAAAACGGCCTGGTAGGTGCCTTTGCGTCCGCGCACCAGCGGCGCCAGGATGAGGATGCGGCTGCCTTCGGGCAGTTTCTCGATGGCGTCCACGATCTCCTGCGCAGACTGTTTTGTGACCTCGCGCCCGCAAATCGGGCAGTGTGGCACGCCCACGCGCGCAAACAGCAGACGCAAGTAATCATAGATTTCGGTCACCGTGCCAACTGTGGAGCGCGGGTTGTGGCTGGTAGATTTCTGGTCAATCGAGACGGCCGGCGACAGGCCCTCGATGTAATCCACATCGGGTTTGTCCATTTGACCGATGAACTGGCGCGCGTAGGCAGAGAGCGATTCAACGTAACGACGCTGACCCTCGGCAAAGATGGTATCGAAGGCCAGCGATGACTTGCCCGAACCCGACAAGCCGGTGATGACTACCAGTTTGTCGCGCGGAATTTCAACGGTGATGTTCTTCAGGTTGTGGACGCGCGCGCCGACCACGCGAATGACATTGGATGACATGGAATTTCTCTACCTCGAAAGCAATTTGCAATTATAGCACATTTGTTTCATCAACAAGGAGCAAAACAGTCCATCACATGCGCACAATTTTCTATTGTACCAGCCTCACTCTTGTTACGGCGGTTGAAAGTGATTGGGATTGGCAATTGCCCACCTCTTTGCATTACCTGATTCGGCGGGCTGGAAGCCTTGCCTCAAAGCGTAAACAAAAATAATTCGGTAACCTTCCTGACGGCTCCGGCAATCCCCCGCCTCAGCACATACAAGTCGGCTGGAAGCCGCCTCCAGGCGCCAGCAGGGCAGGCGCAAACAGGGTATCACCAGGCTCTGCCGGGTCTAGCAAGGCCGACCGCAGCATTTCGTACCATTTCATGGCACAGGTGGCACATGCAGGTCGGCGGTACAGCGGTTAGCCGCTCCCATCTTGCAAAATTACAGCCATAATTCGTTGAACTTCATCAGACTTCGGAGTCCAAACTGCGGCGCGAATCAAGAGCCGGTCGGTCGAGTTCATCGAGACCCGGCGACCATGCGCGGGTGGCGAATTCTGCCAACTGTTCCAGACCCTTGCCGATGCTCTCGGTCTCGATGAATTCTTCGAGCGTGTGCGCTCCTCCTCCACGAGTCACACCCAACACGATGGCCGGCAGGCCGCGACTGAGGGGGATATTGGCGTCGGTCGAGCCGATGGTTAACTTGGCCTCGAAGCCCTGTTCTTGCAAGCACGCTTGGGCCAGCCGGATGAGCGGATGCGTGGGGGACAGTTCCCCTGACGGACGTTGCCCGATGACCTGCGCCTCGAATCGCACCCCCGGCCTGCTTGCTGTTCCTACCAGATTTTCCACCTGCCGAATGAGATCGGCCAGCGCCTGTCGGTTTTCTGAGCGCAGGTCCAATTCCAGCCAGGCGTCGGCTGCAATGACGTTCACCGAGGCGCCTCCGCCGATACGTCCCACGTTCAAGGTCGTGCGCGGCTGTTCGGGCAAGGGAATGGCAATCAATCGTGCCGCCAGGCCGGCCAACTCGTGTATTGCCGAGGGCTGCCCGTAATCGGACCATGAATGACCGCCGCGCGTATGCGCCTCGATACGGTAGCGTTGCACGCCCAGCCCGCGATGCTGGATGAAGCCTAGCGACAACCCCTCGATGACCACATAAGCCTGCACGCCTGCGCCGAAACGTTCTACCACCGCGCGCATCCCGCGCAAGTCGCCCAAACCCTCCTCACACACATTGGCAACCAGCCACACGTCGCCCGGCAGAGGCGTTCCGCGCGCGCGTAATTGCCAAACCAGGCCAAACAAGGCTGCCACCCCGAGCGCATTGTCTCCCAGCCCCGGCGCGTAGATGCGCCTGCCTTGGCGCTTGATCTCCAGTTTGGTTTCGCGTGGAAAAACCGTATCCAGATGCGCGCTGACCACCAGCGGCGGCGCCGTTCCCTGCCCTGCCAGACGCGCATAGACGTTGCCGACGGCATCTTGTGATACCTCCTGCAAAGCCTCTTGTTGGAACATGGTCCGAACGAATTCTGCCCTTTGCCCTTCCTCGAAGGTGGGCGCAGGAATCTGCTGTATCTTCACCGCCAGTTCGATCACTCGGCTTGCCGTTTCAGCCTTACCCATTTCATTCTTCATACTTTCCTCACCATCTCCCGTAGCGCCTCCAGCCTGACGCGCGCCAGGCCCGGCAATGTTTCCAAAGGGTAGAATGCGCCGCTGCCCTCTACGGCAAGCGAAGCCGAGATGTTGCCATACAAGACCCCTTCCAGCGGATTGTAGCCCTGCCGATAACCGACCAGGAAACCGCCACAAAAGGCGTCGCCGGCGCCGGTAGGGTCTGCCACGCGCGCTGGGTAAGCCGGAATCTGCCACCGATGTTTCCCGGCCGCGTCATAGAGCAATTGCCCGCGCGCCCCACACTTGATCACAATCAATTCACAGCCATACGTCCCTAACTCTTCGGCCATGGCCCACAAGTCGTTGGTCTGTCCCCAAAACAAGGCACGCAACTCCTCCTCGGAAGGCAAGAAAACCGTCAGTCCCTTGAGCAAGGAGCGCAAATGCTTGAGAAACTTGGGAAGCATGTAACCAGCCGCCGGGTCGAGGGTGAACGTGACTGCCGTCCCAGCCTGGAAAAACGCCAGCAACTGCGCATGGCTGGTCAAGTCGAGCGGGCAAAAATGAACCGCCGTCGTCTCCAGATAATCTGCAGGGACGTCGCCCACCGTTGGCGCGTAGGGAAGCGGTTTCTGGTTATCCTCTTGGAAGGGGAGCGGCGGCTGATAGCCCAGGAGAGTCTTGGGAAAGGGCAATCCGCGGCGCGCAAAATGCGCCACCGGATTGTCGAAGCCTGCTTCCAGCGCATCAGAATACACACGGAACGAGCGCAGGTCGAGAGGAGTGGGCAAGATGCGCACCCCGCGTATGTCGAAGCCGCGCGTCTTGAAGTCATGCAACCAGGCTCGCGGGTAATCCTCCCCCACCCGTCCAAGCAAGCCGATGTCCATCCCTAGCGGCGCATCGGCTTCCCATACGCGCAAACCGCCAGCCGCATACAACAGGTTGCCGCCCGGTGCATCCAACAGCGGGCGGCCCTGGGGCGGCAGCAGGTATTCGCGCTGCAAGACGCCGGCCAACACGAAACGCGGCTGCATAGGGTCAGGATGTGGATATGCTTGTGACGCTCGATTGCGTTGGAGAAAGGGGCAAGAGGAAAGAGAAGTTGCTGCCCTTGCCTTCCACGCTCTCGGCCCAGATGCGGCCGTTGTGCATTTCGATCATGGCTTTGGCCACCGATAGCCCCAACCCCATGCCGCCATGCCGGCGCGTGAGATGCGATTCGACCTGGAAAAAACGCTCGAATACCCGTCCCAAATCTTTGGCCGGGATGCCGATCCCATTGTCAATCACCGACACTTGCACATAACCAGGGACAGAAGTGACTTTTACCAGCACTTGCCCGCCGGGGTCGGTAAACATGATGGCATTGCGTACCAGGTTGCTGAGCGCCACGCTGATTTTCTTAGCGTCTGCTTCCACCCGCAAATCGGTGGGACCGGTCTCAGCGCGCAAGGTAATATTCTTGCTCGCCGCCATATCTGAAAATGTCGAAACCACATCCTTGACGATGCCCGGCATCGAAACTGCGTGTTGGCGCAGACGCGCCATGCCGCTTTCTACATTCTCCACGCTGGTCAGGCTTTCGACGATTTCCTTGAGACGGGTGGCGTTACGGATGATCGTTTCCAGCGCCTCGCGATACTCCTCGCCAATCGTCTCACGCAAGAAAGTAGCATGACCGAGAATCAGGCCCAACGGCGTGCGCAGTTCATGTGAAGTGATGGCAATGAAATTGCTCTTCAAACGGTCCAATTCTACCTTTTCACTCTGGCTGGCCTCTACGCGGGCTTGCAAATTCAAATTCCACAACGCTAGCGAGCCAAAGAACCCCAGTATCTCTAGAATTGTGACATCATCCTCGGTATAATGGGCATTGTTGGTTTTGTTGAGCGCCTCCAGCACGCCCAGGGTTTCCTTGCCATACGTCAGCGGCACGGCTACCATAGAAGTCGTGGTGAACCCGGTCACTTGGTCTACCGCCTTGAAATGGCGCGATTCTCCCGCGACATCCTGGATGATCAACGGCTCGACCATGCTGTACACCCAGCCAGCGACGCTGCCATCCAGCGGTACGCACATGTCCCTGAGGTGCTGTTGGTGAAACCAGGGCGCAGCGATGAAGCGCAGACAGTTCGCGCGCGCATCGAACTCTAAGATAGAAGCGGCTTCGCTTTCCGTCAGGTCGGTGGCGGCAGAGGTCAGGCGCTGCAACAACTCACTGGTATCGGCAGCAGACCGAAGTCCGCGAATGACCGCCAGCAGATCATCCAATTTTCGGCTTGGGTTAGTCATGCTCTGCCTCTTCTCCGGAAGTCGTTGGGCCAGAAGTTGCGAAGTCAAAGACTTCGAACTCTGCTATAGTCCAATTATACAATACAGCGTTTCGAGATTGAACAGTTTCCGGGCCTTGTGTCCGCTGTTAACACAACCGTAATCCAATTCTAAGGAGTCTCCTCATGACCAATAAAAAAGTGCGCGTCGCAATCATCGGCGTTGGCAACTGCGCCTCCTCATTGGTGCAGGGCGTCCACTACTATAAAGATGCCGCTGACGACGCGACCGTGCCGGGCATCATGCACGTCAACCTGGGCGGTTACCGCATTCGCGACATCGAATTTACCCTCGGCATTGACATCAATGTCACCAAAGTTGGCAAAGACCTGTCTGAGGCCATCTATGCCGAGCCAAACAACACCTACAAATTTTGCAGCGTGCCAAATTTGAATGTGCCGGTGGTGCGCGGGATGACCCATGACGGCCTGGGCAAATACCTGTCACAAGTCATCGTCAAAGCGCCCGGCCCCACCGCCGACATCGTTCGCCTGCTGAAAGAGACCCGCACCGACGTAGTGGTCAACTTCTTGCCGGTCGGTTCGGAGATGGCAACCAAGTGGTATGTGGAACAGGCTATCGAGGCCGGCTGCGCCTTTGTCAACGGCATTCCGGTCTTCATTGCCTCCTCGGAATATTGGGGCAAGCGCTTCAAAGACGCCGGCCTGCCTATCCTGGGCGACGACATCAAGAGTCAGGTGGGCGCCACCATCTTGCATCGCGTCCTCACCACCCTGTTCGTGGATCGCGGCGTGCGCCTAGACCGCACCTACCAACTCAACTTTGGCGGCAACACCGACTTCCTCAACATGCTCGAACGCGAGCGCCTGGAAAGCAAAAAAATCTCCAAGACCGGCGCCGTGACCAGCATGATTCCCTACCCGATGGAAGCCGATAACGTCCATGTCGGCCCCAGCGACCACGTCCCCTGGCTGACCGACCGCAAGTGGTGTTACATCCGCATGGAAGGCACCACCTTTGGCGACGTGCCGCTCAACCTGGAAGCCAAACTCGAAGTGTGGGATAGCCCCAACTCGGCCGGCGTGATGATTGACGCTGTGCGCTGCGCAAAACTGGCGCTCGACCGCAAACTGAGCGGCCCCATCATTGCCCCCTCCTCTTACTTCTTCAAAACCCCGCCCAAGCAATTCCGCGACTCCGTGTGCCGCGAAATGACCGAAGCCTACATCAAAGGCGAAACGAATACATAACTTTAACCCCAGTTCGGGATAACCGTCCCGAAGGCTTTTTAGAGCAATTGTATGGACAAAATCGAGTCTTTGGGACGGTTCGAAGGCTTATCCCGAATTCAGGTTAACTTTACGTTTTACGTTCTACCTTACCTATCACACCTCACCATTCCATGTTCGCTTCCCTCTCCCGCCTCGTTCTAACCCTCAGCCTGCTGACCGTTTTATTGGCCGCGTGCCAGCCTGCGCCTGCCTCCCCTACCCCCGATATGAGCCTCGTGATGACCCAGGCCGTGCAGACCGCGCTGGCGGGCCTGGCCACGTCCACGTCCCCGCCCACCGCCACGCCGGCCCCCACAGCCACCCTGCCGCCGCGCACCCCGCCGGCCCTGCCGCCCGTCTTCACCACCGGCATATTACACCCGCTCGACACGCCCCACACCTACGAAACCGACACCTGCGCCTACCTGAAAAACAAATGGGACCCGAACAACGCTGCGCCAGGGACGATCGTCATCGTGGTCATGTTCCATGGCATCAACAAAGATTCCGGCGGCATGGACGAAAACGACATCACCGTGCAAGATTTCAATAAGATGATGAAAGATATGCACGAGATGGGCTTCCAAGCCATCAATGCAGAACAACTGGCCGATTTCCTCGACCGCAACGCCAAAATCCCGCCCCGTTCTGTCGTGTTGACGTACGACGACCGTCACACTGCGCAGGCATTCGAACACTTCCGTCCCTATGCCGAGCAATGGGGCTGGCCGGTCATCAACGGCTGGATCAGCGCCTTTGGCGGGCAAGACGCCTACCTGCAAGAAAACGTAGCCCTGGCCGCCGAAGGCTGGGTAGATTACCAAGCGCACGGCGTCGTTCACAATACGCCGATGTCTGACTCCTCGACAGAGGAATACATCATGGGAGAATTGCAGGGTTCGATAACCAACCTGCAAACCTATTTCAGCAAGACGCCCCTTGCCATCATTTGGCCGGGCGGCGGATTTGGCGCGCGGCCAGTGCAAATTGCCCGTCAACTGGGCTATCGGGTAGGCTTCACGGTCAACCCGCGCGGCCCCATCATGTATAACTGGATACCGCAAAGCGACCAGTACGACCCGGGCCGGCCTTACTCTCTCCCTGAAGGCCCGGCTGGCGATCCACGCTTGACGCTGCCTCGCTACTGGCCGTATCAAGTTACAGCCAACCTCGATGCCATCCGGGCGATGGGCAACGAAGCCGCCGCTTATGCCGAAGCCAACAAAGCCATCGAGTTGGAATACTACGACATCGTCTGCGCTCCCACCTATGGTCCCCTGCCGGCTGCGCCGTAGACGGCAGCGCCATCCCCGACCAAAAAGGACTTGCCCCACCCAAGCGCAAGTCCTTTTTACTACTAACGCCAGTTCGGGATAACCGTCCCGAAGGCTTTTAGAGCAATTGTATGGGCAACATCGAGCCTTTGGAATGGTTCAAAGGCTCTACTCTCTATTTTCTATTCTCTATCCTCTACTCTCTACTCTCTGCTCTCTACTCTCTTCTCTTACTTCTTCCCCAAAATCCCGCCGCCTTTTAGCCTGCTCGCTGGCTTGCGCAATTGGAAGGCATACCAGCCCAACCCCAAACCGCTCAACAACAACAGCCCCCCCAGCAAACCCAAGATGAACGATCCGCCTCCAGTGTCCTCAGCGGATTGCGGCTCATTGGCGGTTGTAGCGGCTTTCAACTGCGCGCCGAAATCCAAGAAGGCGCGGTCGCCGGCCTTGATGGTGAACGTATTGGTCATGGACATGGTTGGGTTGTAGGCATCTGGCACAGCCATGCTCACGGTATATTCGCCTGCCGGCACATCGGTAAAACACACTTGCTGCGGCGCCTCGGTCAGCGGATCAATGGCCGAGACGGTCACCTGCGTCTCGGAATAGGTACCGGCCGAGTTGCTCACACTCACGGCTCCGCCGGCAATGCCCACCTCGGTCTCCTGGCGCAGCGCGTCGCCGTTGACATCCTCATAGAGCAGCACGCAGATTTCGGTCGTGCCGGGAGGCGGCGTAGGCGTTACCGTCGGCGGAGCGGGCGTGGGCGAAGGTCCCGGCGTAGGAGAATAGACTGCCGGTCCGCCGATGCCCAACATCACTTCTTGCCCCTCCTGGATCAGGGTACAGTCACCCAATTGCGGGTTCAAGGCCATCAACTGGTCTTGAGAAATACCGTTCAAGAGCGAGATGCGCGTACAGGAGTCGCCCGGCTGAACGATATAAATGATGCGCCCATCCGGGCCGGCAGTGGGCGTAGCATACTGCGTCTGCCCAGAAGGGGAGGCCTGCGCCGGCAGCATCACCCCAAAGAACAAAAGCAGGCACAGGAAAAGAAAAACGGCCAGGAATCTCTTCGCGTTCATACGCGCGGATTATATCAGGATTCGCTCACACAAAAACCGGCGGCCATCCGTTGGATAGCCGCCCGGTTCTGGTTGTCGGTTGCTTTTCATGCAGCGGTAGAAATTCGTTTCACCGTCCGCTTGGGGCGAAAGCGGGCAAGGTCATAATGGGCCTGCAAATTCAGCCAGAATTCGGGAGAGGTGCCAAGCGCCTGAGCAAACAGCCATGCCGTCTCGGGCGTGACGCCGCGCTTACCGCGCACAATTTCATTGATTCGTTGTACGGGTACTCTGATATGCTCGGCAAAGGCCACCTGCGAAAGTCCAAGAGGCTTCAAGAACTCTTCTAATAAGATTTCACCGGGGTGAGTGGGAATACGATTTTCGGGAATCATGGTCTACTCCTATAAATGATAATCTATTATCTCGACATTGACCGCACCATTGTCCCATTCAAAGATAATTCGCCATTGTTCATTGACGCGGATGCTGTAAAAACCAGCCAAATCACCTTTCAAGATTTCGAGGCGGTTACCTGGTGGAGAACGTAAATCATCCAGATAGCGGGCAGCGTTCAACACATCCAATTTTCTCACTGCGGCAGAGATAATGTCATGGGGGAAACGACGAACACGTGCTGTGTTTCGGCCATGATATAAATCAGCAGTCGCAGCGTCAGCAAAAGACTTAATCGCCACACAGAAATTATATCATTTTTACGGTAACCGTGCAAACATGTAAAAATCAAGAATCACCTGCCATATCGTTTCCGTATCTCAGGTAAGAAATACGCCTCGAAAAATTTGTCCACATCATAATCCGGCTGCCAGCCCCATTCGGCCCGCGCCAGCGAATCGTCCAAGTCCTCCGGCCAAGAATCGACGATGCCCTGGCGACGCGGATTTGGCTCGAAGCGCACTTGCGTGCCCGGAAACGCCCGTACCGCCCAATCGCGGAACTCTCCCGCCGTGATGCTGAAAGCCGCCACGTTATACACCGTATGCGAAAGGCGCTCACGCGGCGCATCCATCAACATCAACAGCGATTTGATGGCGTCTGGCATAGCCATGAAAGAAATCTTGGTGTCTTCGCGCACAAAACAAGAATACGGCTTGCCTTGCGCGGCTGCATGGAGCATCTCGGGCCCGTAGTCGCTCGTCCCGCCGCTGGGCAGCGTAAAGGCGCTGATCAAGCCGGGAAAACGCAGGGCGCGAAAGTCGAGCATGACCGGCGGATGGGGATCGAGGTGACGCTGACCGTAATAACGACTGTAATACAACCCTAATTTCTCACAATACAACTTATTGCAGCCATACATGGTATGCGGTGTGTTCCACTCGTCTTCCCGTACCCGCCCGGCCGCCTTCTTGGCCTCCAGGGTGGGGAATCCATACGCCGCAATCGAACTGGGAAACAAGAACTTGACCTCTTTCTTGTACTTCTCTGACCGGTAGGCCGCCATCATCAACAACTGCATCGTCCCTTCCACATTGATGCGGTGGGCCTCCTCGGTCGCCACTTCTGCTCTGGACGAGAGCGAAGCCGCCAGGTGAAAAATAACATCCAGGTCATAGTCATAAAAAAACTTGACTTTGTTGACCAGGTCGCCTTGGACATGCTCTGCCGCCAACGTCCGGATGGAATCAGGCAGGGGCATGAGATCAGCAGTGACAATCCGACAGCCTCCCCGCTGCGCCAGTTCCTGCACCAAAGCCTGACCGATTTCGCCACATGCGCCTGTTACCAAGATGTGCTGCTCACGCATACTTTTCTCCTTTGTGCTAGAATGGGGAAAAAAATATCCGCATACGGCAAAGCCACGCAGATCATTTTTTCTGCGGCCTTCGCTTCATGCGAACAATTCGACCAACCAGAGCAAGCGCTCCATTGCCGTTTTATTGTACAGCATCCTCGGCAGGATTTTTGTCACCAATTGCGCATGACTTTTCCGTCTTTCCTCTTCTTTCTTTCATTGTTCTTGACGGCTTGCTCCGGCGGATGGAGGGGGGACGTACCCACCGCCACGCCCCCCTCTGCCAGCCCTACCCCGCTTCAGACTCCGACCATTACCTGGTTCCCTGCAACGGCCACATTCACCCCCCAGCCTGTTCCCACCTACCTTCCCACCCCCCAACGCTTGGAGGGGCTGGGCGGAATCATCGCGCGCGACGATTTCAGCAACCCAAGCCGCTGGAACACGGCTCGTTCCGACGAGGGGGCCGCCTCGATAAGCCACAACCGCCTGACGCTATCTGTACAGCCCGGCATCTACCTGGTCAGTTTGAACACAGACATCGCAGCCAGCGATTTTTATGCTGAGATAACCGCCCATCCCAATCTGTGCCGGGGAGGGGATGAGTACGGCCTGTTGGTGCGCGCCAATGCAGCCACTTACTATCGCTTCTCGCTCACCTGCAACGGCATGGCTCATGCCGAGCGCGTCAGCGTCTCTGAGCGCCACGTCCTGCAAGAGCCTGTCCCCAGCGGAGACGTTCCCCCCGGCGCGCCTGGCGAAGTGCGCTTGGGCGTATGGGCTGCCGGCCCTGAACTGCGCTTCTTCCTCAACGACCGCTACCAGTTCAACGCCACCGACTTCAATTTGACCTCTGGCACAATCGGCGTCTTTGTCCGCGCGGCCGGCGACACGCCGGTGACCGTCACGTTTTCCGACCTGGTCGTGCGAGCGGTTCGATATGCCCCTCCCACGCCAACCCCCTGAGGCCCCTGCTCCCACACATTTTCCTCCGCGCAAATTCTGCGGGGCGATTTTCATCGCTTAAGGTCGCAGAATGAATTCTGCCTTCTGCCTTCCACCTTACGCTTCACGTTTCACTCTTTACGCTATAATTCCCCCATGCGCCCTAACAGACTGAACGACCTCGACCCCAAAACCTGGCTCAAATTCCAGAAATCATGGTTCATCCACAACCCGCCGCCGCGCAAAAAAGGCGTGCTGGTTCACCCGGCCAAATTCCCAGAGACCCTGGCGCAGGAATTCATCGAGTTCTTTACCAAAGCCGGGCAAACCATCCTCGACCCGATGGCCGGCACAGGCTCTGCGCTGGTGGCAGCGTTGCGGGCAGGGCGTCACTCCTACGGCATCGAGCTCAATCCCAAATACGCTGAGATTGCGCGGCGCATGATTGCCGAGGAACGCGCCAACCTGGGGGCAAAGGTCGAGGCGCTCCAGTCTGAAGTCATCCAGGGGGATGCTAGCGACGCCCCGTCTTATTTTGCACCTTCCACTTTTCACTATGTCCTGACCTCCCCACCTTACTGGGACATGTTACATGCCCGCGGTGCCGAAACCCAAAAGAAGCGCCGCGCCTCCAACCAGTTGGATGTCTTCTACTCCGACGACCCAAACGACCTGGGTAATATCCACGATTACGAGGCGTTCCTAGCCAAACTGGTGGCCATCTACAGCGGATTGAAACCCCTGTTGCGCGAAAAAGCCTATCTCACCATCATCGTCAAGAACGTCAAGAAGGGCGGCAAAATCTACCCCCTGGCCTGGGACCTGGGCCGCGAGCTGGGCAAAATCTATGCGCTCAAGGATGAAAAAATCTGGATGCAAGATAACCAACGCCTGTCCCCTTACGGCTTGAACAGCGCCTGGGTCAGCAATACCTTTCATCATTATTGCTTGCAGTTCAGGAACGAAGATTGAGCGGCGAATCTGAAGAATCCGTAAAAGCGCGGAGGATGGGTGAAACCTCCTAGACTACGAGTTCCAATGTCGAAACGCCCATCGCCAGGGTGGATCATTGCATGGAGCGTGGCGGTGATTTTGGCCCTCATCGCCTTCCACTTTACCCGCAAATTTGTCACCGCCTGGCAGATTACAGAGATGCCCGGCATAGCCTTGATCGAGAGTGAACCAGAAGACGGGCCCACCCAAACCGGCACCGAGCCAACGCCCGAAGTGGCTGCGCCAGAAGTCGCCTTGCCGCCTGCCTGGGACGGCGCCAGCCGTGTTACCTTGTTGTTCATTGGATTGGATGAGCGGGATTGGGAAATAGGCGCCGGCGCCCCGCGCTCGGATACGATGATTTTGTTCACGCTCGACCCTCTTAGTCAAACAGCCGGTATGCTTTCCGTTCCGCGCGACTTATGGGTCAATATCCCAGGCTTTGGTTACAGCCGTATCAACACGGCCTATTCGTTGGGCGAAGCCTATAAGTTACCTGGCGGCGGCCCGGGCCTGGCCATCAAGACCGTCGAACAGGTCATTGGCGTGCCAATTCAATACTATGCGCAGGTGGATTTCAAAACGTTCGAAGAAGCCATTGATGCCATGGGTGGGGTGTACCTTTGCGTGCCTGAGAAAATCAAGATCGATCCTATCGGCCCCAAACCGCCGACGACGCTCGACAAAGGCTGCCAAACCTTGTATGGATACCAAATTCTAGGATATGTACGCAACCGCCACACGCCGGGCGGAGACATAGACCGCGCCAATCGTCAGCAGCAGGTCATCATGGCCTTGCTCGATCAGGTTTTCTCGCCGCAAAATTTTCCAAGCATGGTCTCGAAAGCGCCAGAAATTTACGCCGAGGCACAAGCGGGACTGCAAACCAACCTGTCCTTTACAGACGCTTTGAAATTGGGAACATTGCTTTCCCAAATTCCCAAAGAAAACGTCAAACATGGGGTCATTGACTATTCCATGGCCGTCCTCGATAGCGTAATGGTGGACGGGAAAAAAGCCAGCATCCTCAAACCTTTCCCTGACCAGATTCGCGTGTTGCGCGATGAAATCTTTACCGCCTCCGGCGCAATCAGCCCTATGGCTGCCGGCGATCCCGTCACGCTCATGCAGGCAGAGGCAGCCCGCGTGCGTGTTCTGAACGGCACCTCTGTCAACGGCCTGGCAGAACGGACTGCCGACTACTTGATTTCACAAGGAATGCAAGTGACCGAAAGAGGCCCAGCCAACCGCCTGTATGACCGCACCGTCATCGTGCTGTATGGCCCGAAACTATACACATTGCGCTATCTCTACACGTTGTTTGGGATGAGCGCTTCCTATCAGATTTCAATCGAGCCGAATCCAACTTCCCCTGTGGAGGTGGAAATCCGCATAGGAAACGATTGGGGTGGGATGCCCTGAACCTGCGCAGCGCCGAAGGCCTCATAGAACTTTTTACTCTACGGCTACTTTTTCCCCGTTTTTGCGCAGCGACTGGAGGGCTGCCAAAGCGGCTTGTGTAACGCCAAGCAATTGCTCGTAGGGTATCGGCGGCGGGCCGCCCGCGCGAATGGCGTTGACAAAGGCTCTCCACTCATCCACCCAACCTTTATCTTGCGTTTTCCTTTCCTCTTTTTTCTTTCCATCTTTGACTTTGACCAACGTGCGAAAATCGTCCAGCACAGCAATCCTGCCGCCGCAAAAAACTTCTATTCTCTCTTTGGGGAAGGATTTGTCGCCGTTAGCAAGGTAATCTACTACGCCAAGCGAGCCATCTGGAAAGGTGAAGGTCATCGAGACGTTGTCCTGGCGATATTTGCCGCCGTCGGGCAGAGCGGTGGCGCTCACGCTGAGCGGGGCGGCGCCTACCAAAAAGGTGAGAAAATCAATGAAGTGACAGCCTTCGCCAAGGATGCGCCCGCCGCCCTGGGCCGGGTCATGCGCCCAATGTTCGAGGGGGAGGTAGCCCGCGTTGACGCGATAATGGACGTAGAGGGGTTCATTGCACGGCAAGAGGAACGAGGCGAGCGATTGGGCCAAGGGGGCAAAGCGGCGGTTGAAGCCAACGGTCAGCAAAGGGCTCGATACATGCTGCGCGTTCCCCGACCCAGCGGATACAAATAACTGTTCACTGAGGACGGATAACTGCTCAGCGGTAATCGCCAGCGGTTTTTCGACGAAGACGTGTTTGCCCGCTCGTAATGCCCGCACCGCCAGGTCTGCGTGGACGTCGTGGCGCGTCAGGATGGCGACGGTGTTGATGTGTGGGTCATCGAGAATGTCGTCCTCGGAAGAAGTGGCATAGGCAAAGCCAAACTTTTTGGCAGCATATTGGGCGTGCAGCCCGCCCGCCGAGGCAATGCCCACTCGTTGGATGCCATCCACTTTTTTCAGGGCAGGCAGAAGGGTGGCATTGGCATACAAGCCGGCGCCGAGGACGCCCAACGTTACCTGTGAACCTGTATACGTCTTTACCTGTGTCCCGGCGTACCTGTCTACCTGTGTACCTGTGTACTTTTTTACCTGTGTATCTCCTCCATGGCCTGGGTACGTAATCAACACCCCTAAGAACGGTTCTGCCTTTTTCCCTGTAATCACCTCATACGCTTCAGCAGCCTGTTCGATGGGGAAGCGATGGGTGATGAGCGGCTGGACGTTCAACTTTCCGCTTGCCAACAGTTCGACAATGGCTTCGAAGTTGCGGCCTTCTGTCCAGCGCACATAGCCGAGGGGATAGTCGTGTCCCTTTTGCTCGTAGGCGGGGTCATAACGGCCGGGGCCGTAGGAGCGGGAGTTGATGAAGGTCAATTCTTTCTCGTAATAGACCTTGCGCGGAATCGTCAAGCCAACGGCGCCGATGGCCACTACCCTGGCGCGGTCGCGGGCAATCGCCCCGGCCAGTTCGACCGGGTCGTTGGAGGCGGTATCTGCGCAGATGAGGACCACGTCGCAGCCGCGGTTGGCGGTGAAGGCTTGGGCCGAGTCCAACGCCTGGTCGCGGGAGCAGGCCAAAAGTCCAAGAGAAGAAGCGAGCGCTACCCGCTGGGGATTGGGTTCGATGCCCAAGACGCGGCATCCGGCTGCGGCGGCAAGTTGAGCCGTCAATAATCCTAATAATCCCATCCCAATCACGGCCACCGTCTCGCCCAATTGCGGTTCGGCCAGGCGGAAACCATGCAGGGCAATGGCGCCTAGCGTGGTGAAGGCAGCCGATTCGAAATCTACCTCGTCAGGCAGGGGGGTGAGCAGGTTGCGCAGGACGAGGTTGTATTCGGCATGGACGGCATAGCCGCCGCCCGCGCAGGCCACCCGCTGGCCGAGGTGGAAGCCGTCCATGTGGGCGCCCAGTTGGACGATGACACCCGCCGAAGAGTAACCCAGCGCCATAGGCTGGTCGAGGCGGTCGAAGGCGGCTTGCAGGGTGGGCAGGATGCCTTCGCGCTGCATTTTGTCCACCACCTGACGGGCGAGGTCGGGCCGCGAGCGGACTTTGCCGACCAGCGATTTTTCGGCAAATTCGACCACCATACGCTCGGTTCCGGCGGACACCAGGCTTGCTTTTGTTTCGACCAGCGCCATCCCCGCCTGCGGCGTGGGGATGGGGATGTCCTCGATAGAGGTCCGACCGGTCTTCATGTTTTGGATGAGTTGTTTCATGGGTAAGGAGAATAGTAATCCATTTCGACGTGCAACAGCGTGAGTATACCCCAAAACGGTATACCCTTCATCCAGGGGGGCGCAGGGTGTTTTGGGCGCGCTACACAGCCATAACGCCCTGCCTCTGTGGGAATTCTCTTCTCGAAAAAAGGAATTTCGTCCTGAAAAATGATGACATAAAAAAGATATTAAGGAAAAACTTAATAGTTGACTGAAGAGTTATTAAAATGCTATCCTTAGCATAGTCACCCATCTTTGCGATGGTTATTTTATCATTTCAAAAGGAGGCTCAAGATTATGCTCGGAGGATATGCCAACAAAATCGGCTTTGTGGATTTGACCGCCGGCAAAGTCGAATACAAGGATGCGCCAGAAGAATGGAAGCGAAAATACATTGGCGGGCGCGGGCTGGGAGTCAAATATGTGTTCGAGAACGGTCCGCAAGTGGACCCGCTTTCGCCCGATAATATCCTGTGCTTCATGAACGGTCCGTTGACCGGCTCAGAGGCCAACATGAGCGGCCGCATGGCCATTGTCACCAAATCGCCGCTGACCGGCACCGTCACCGACAGTCATCACGGCGGCTGGAGCGCAGCGCGTCTGCGTTGGGCTGGCTTCGATGGCTTGATCTTCAAGGGGAAAGCCTCCAAGCCCGTTTATGCCTATGTCACAGAAGACAAAGTGGAATTGTTAGACGCTTCGGAGGTATGGGGAAAGGGCGTTCACGACACGGTCAAGTATTTCAAGAACAAGTACGGTGAAAAGGACTTGACGGTCATCGCCATCGGCCCTGCCGGAGAAAATCTGGTCAAGTTTGCCTGCTGGATCAACGAAAATGACCGCGCCAGCGGACGCGGCGGCACCGGCTGCGTGGGCGGCAGCAAATTGCTCAAAGCCATCGTCGTCAAGGCGGAAAAGAAACTCACCAAAGCCGCCGACCGCGAGGCCTGGAAAGCGGCCCATGACCGCGCCTTGAAGGTCATCATGGCCGAAGAGAACATCACCAGCCCGCGCAAGGGCGGCCTATCGGTGTATGGCACCAATGTCTTGACCAACATCACCAACGGCATCGGCGCCTATCCCACCAAGAACAGCCAGTTTACGGCTTTTGGCGAACACGCCGAAACCCTGAGCGGCGAATGGGTGAAGGAAAACATCCTGGTCAACGACCCCACCTGTCACGCTTGCCCGGTAGCCTGCAAGAAAGAGGTGGAAGTCAAAGAAGGCCCCTGGAAGGGACTGCGCATGGAATCGGTCGAGTACGAGCCTTGCTGGTCGCTGGGCGCCAACTGCGGCAACCCCGATGCACGCACAGTTGCCAAGTTGATTGACCTGTGCAATGACTACGGCATAGACGCCATCGAAAGCGGCCACCCGCTCTCGGTTTGGATGGAAGCCAGCCAGCGCGGTTATACCAACGGCGAAGGCAAACTGGAATGGGGCGACCCGCAAGGCATGGTCAAGGCTCTGGAGATGATTGCCAAACGCGAGGGCTTGGGCAACGTCATGGCCGAGGGTACGGACGCCACTGCCAAACACTTCGGCCACCCCGAACTGGCCATGACAGTCAAGGGACAGGCCATCCCGGCCTACGATCCGCGCGGCCTGAAGGGCATGGGCATCGGCTACGCAACTTCCAACCGCGGCGCCTGTCACCTGCGCGCCTACACCCCGGCTGCCGAACTGGGCGTGATGCCCTTTGGTTCGCTCAAAGTGGACCCACTCGAGTGGAAGGGCAAGGGCGAACTGACCATGATTTTCCAAAACGTACATGCCTTCTCCGACAGTCTGGACATCTGCAAGTTCAGCGCGTTTGCCGAGGGCGCCGACGAGTATGCACAGCAATACTCTGCTATGGTGGGCGTTCCCTTCACGGCGGCTGACGTGTTGAAGACCGGCGAGCGCATCTACAATCTGGAACGCTATTACAACAACCTGGCCGGCTTCCGCGAAGGCTCTGACTACCTGCCCAAGCGCTTCCTCGAAGAACCCTCCGACCAGCCCGGCTCGAAGGGCCACGTCTGCGAACTGGACAAGATGCTGGCCGAATACTATGAGAAGCGCGGCTGGAAGAACGGCGTGGTGCCGGAAGCCAAGTTGAAGGAACTGGAGATCATTTAGGTCAGTGATCAGTAATCAGTGGTTAGAAAAGATGACGTCCGCAAGCGGGCGTCATCTTTTTGGGCGAGAATGCACCTCGCTTCTTTCTGGACCCGCAGCCTGTTTCCGTTTTACGAACCTCTTCTTTCCCTTTGGCCTTTTCCTATGCCTACCCGCGGTGGCTCATCCCCTCTCTTGTCGAATGCGTTCCCATTCCCTGAGAATGCAAAATGCCTCCACCCCTGGGGAGGATGATGCCGATTTGGCCGCAATCAATGGAAATACGTTATGCTCGAACGTCGCTTTGTGCTTGTGCTTTGGCTGGCAATCTGGCTGACAAGTGGTTGTTCGGCTGCGCCTGAGCCGCTGTTACAGCAAAATTTCAGCCTGAGATGGCAGATTCAGACCGAAGGAGCGATCAACCAGCCTCCGCTGATTGTCGGAGATGTGGTCATTCTCGGCCCTTCGGGTGCGCCGCTTCTCGCTCTGGACCTGGAAACGGGCGCGACCCAATGGCGTTTCGCCCCACCTGAAGGGGTTTGGGAGCGCGCTTACGCCAGCGACGGCAAGCGCGTCTTCATCGGCATGAAAGGGGGGCGGCTGGCAGCATTGGATGTTTCCACCGGCAAATTGCTCTGGGAGAAGGAGTTGGGAATCAACGTCCAGGTCCCACCGCTGGTGAGCGAAAACGTGCTTTATGTGCCGACAACCTTCGTCGGTCCCGAACTCCGCTCCGATGTTCAGCGGCGAGCGAAGTTGTTCGCGCTGGATGCAAAAACAGGCGCCGAAATCTGGGTTTTCGAGAGCGAAAATTACATCCTGCAAACGCCCGCCCGCAACCAAACGACGCTGTTCGTGGGCGGTAGTTTCGAAGACCCCGCGCCGGTGGATGAAGGCGGTCATGTCCGCATCTATGCCCTTGACCTTGAGACCGGACTGCCGCGCTGGACCTACGAATCCGAAGACGGTTTCTTCAAACGCCTGTATGCTACCGAGAAAACCCTGACTTTCGTCGGCTATCAGGACTTTGTCAGCGGGGTGGATACGACTACCGGCGAACTGCTCTGGCGCTTCGATACCGGCAATTGGACGCCCTCCCTGCTCGGCGCGGGCGAAACGGTCTATTTTGGCTCAGCCAACACGAAGGTTTTTGCTTTGAACGCTGCCACAGGCGAAACCCGCTGGCAATTCGATATTCCAGCAGGCACGTTCAACTATCTGTTGGGCGCGCCGATTTTGCAAGATGGCTATCTCTACTTCCTGACCCAACATGGCGATTTCTTTGCGCTGGAGGCTGAGACAGGCAAATTGCTCTGGCAGGCGACCACTCAGACCGGCACCGTCCGTAACAATCCTGCCATCCACAATGGCTGGTTGGTGATTGGGGATATTGATGGAAAGGTGTACGGCTATAAGTGAGCGCACCGCTCGAATGACAAAAAAATGTCCCGAAGGTTTCGAACCTTCGGGACGTTCATTTCCTTAGGATTTACTTCTTTTTTCCTGCCCGCACAATCGGGCCATCGCGGTTGGCTTCGGTGATATCGAAAGGCGAACCGGGCGGCATGCGGTTGTTGCGCAAACGCTCGCGCAGTTTGGAGTGCGCCCAATCGAAGTCACCTGCGCCAGGCGCCGATTCGCCCAGGATGGACACGCCAGGCGGCCCAGAGATGGAGTCGGCTCCCTTCCGAATGTCTTCGTAACTGCCCAGACCCAACTCGTGATACGAGTTCTCGCTGGCGGCAAAGTGACAGCCCGAACAGGCTTGCGACCCCTCGAACCACATATTGGGCTGGGTGAAAAAG
>DAOUCM010000132.1:0-10813 GCA_034431895.1 Anaerolineales bacterium | reverse complement strand
ACATCCTGCGCGCCATTGCCGTCAACGGTTCGCCAGCCCAGCGCCAGATGGCCTTGCAGACGTTGACCGCCTCGGAGCAGTTCCGTGGTCAGCGCAAGATCATGCGCGAGGTGCTTTCCTTCCTGGCGATGTTCGGCGCTGAGGGAAAACAGCGTTTTGTGTATGATGCCCGTTTCGGCGGGCAATTACCCGGTGTGTTGGTGCGGCAAGAGGGAGAGCCGGCCATCGGCGATGCGGCGGTGAACGAGGCCTACGACGGCGCGGGCGCCACCTACGACCTGTTCTTCCAGGTCTTTGGCCGTAATTCCATTGACAATCGCGGGATGCGGCTCGATTCCACCGTCCATTACCAGCAGGGCTATGACAACGCCTTTTGGAACGGCCAGCAGATGGTATACGGCGACGGGGACGAAGACCTGCCGCCAGAGGAACGCTTGTTCAACCGCTTCACCTCTGCGCTGGATGTCATCGGTCACGAGTTGACGCACGGCGTCACCCAATTCGAGGCCGACCTGGCCTATTGGGACCAGTCGGGCGCGTTGAACGAGTCCATGTCGGACGTGTTCGGCTCGCTGGTCAAGCAATTCCAGCGCCGCCAGACCGCGGCCGAAGCCGACTGGCTCATCGGCGAGGGGTTGTTCACTAGCAACGTCAAGGGGGCCGGCCTGCGCTCGATGAAAGCACCCGGCACGGCCTATGACGATCCCATCTTGGGCAAGGACCCGCAGCCGGCTCACATGCGCGATTATGTCACTACCGCAGACGACAACGGCGGCGTGCATATCAACTCGGGTATTCCCAACCGCGCTTTCTACGTGACGGCTTTCGAACTGGGCGGCTTTGCCTGGGAGAAGGCTGGGCGGGTATGGTACAAGGCCCTGACCGAGAAACTGGGCGCGCGCTCCACCTTCCAGGATGCCGCCAACCTGACCTTCGAAGCGGCCGGCGAGTTGTTCGGTTCGGGCAGTTTGGAGCAGCAGGCCGTCAAGACCGGTTGGGCGGAGGTAGGCATTGCCATCGGCGGCAATGAGGCGGGCGAGGGCTGCCTGACCGCCTTCCTGAGCCGGGTTGGATTGCTTCCACGAGGCTGAAACCATGACGCGCATCTTGTTCGAACGCAGCGGCGGTTTCATGGGGCGAAAGGTCAGCCTGGAGATTGACATGGATACATTACCCGAGGAGCAAGCGGGAAAACTGTGGAATTTGCTGGACGAGGCCGACTTCTTCGACTTGCCCGATGATCTACGTCGCCGCCCTGCGCCGGATGAGTTCACTTACTCCATTACGGTGGCAGCGAAAGAACGGCAGCACAGCGTACGCCTCAGTGATACCTCTATGCCAGATGACCTGCGCCCGCTGCTGAAAGAACTGAACGAACTCATGCGGCGGCGTTTGTAGAACGCCCCCCAAAGAAAAACCGCTATGACCCTCCCCACCAAAATCGTCGTTCTTGGCGCGGGCAGCGCCTCCTTTGGCGAGAATACCCTCTCTGCCATCTTGCGTTCACCTCGTTTGCGCGGCTCCACGCTGGCGCTGGTAGACCACAATCCCCAAAGTTTGGATATCGTTCATCGTTTGGCAAGCAGGCTGAATTCCGAGTGGGAGGCGGATTTCGTCGTCAGCGCCCACCTCCATCATGAGGAAGCGTTAGACGGCGCGCAGTTCGTCGTCTCGGCCATCGAGGTCGGTCCGCGCGAAGAACTCTGGAAGTCCGATTTCGAGATTCCGCTCAAGTATGGTCTGCGCCAGCCTTACGCCGAAAACGGCGGCCCTGGCGGTTTTGCCCATGCCGCGCGCAACATCGGCCCGCTGATGGACATCGTGCGCACGATGGAGCAGGCCTGCCCGGATGCCTGGTTCATCAATTTCACCAACCCCATGGCGCGCATCTGCGACGCAGTCAACCGTCACAGCCATATCCGCGCTGTGGGGCTGTGTCATCAGGTCTTTATCGGTTACGCTTTCGTGGGCATGGTGCTGGCGCGCGACCTGGGAATCGAAGTCCCCGACGGCATCCAGGGCATGCACGCTGACTTCATGCAACATGCTTTGCGCGAGACGGTCATCCGTCAGACGCTGCCGCGCGTGGACATCGTAGCCGCTGGACTGAATCACTTCACCTGGATTTTGGGGATGCGCGACCGGCGGACCGGCGCCGACCTGTACCCGCTTTTCCGCGAACGCTTCGCTTCTTTCTCCCCCGAATTCGAACCGCTGACCCGAGACGTTTTCCAGGCTTTTGGCGTTTTCCCCGTCCCCGGCGACACGCATCTGTGCGAATATCTGCCCTGGGTTAGCGACCCGCTGACGAAACCCTGGGAACGCTACAACCTGCGCCTGTACGATTGGGACGCCTGGGCCGGCCTGCGCGATTTCAGCCTCGACCGCCTGAACGATATGGCCGATGGTCATTTGACCGTAGAGGGCCTGCTCGAAACCGACTCGGAAGGCGCGCTGGAAATCATCGAGAATATTGCCGGCGGCGGAACGCATTATCACCTGGCCGCCAACCTGCCCAACGTGGGGCAAATTGCCAATTTGCCGCCCGGCGCAACCGTCGAAACCCCCGTGCTGGTCAACGGAACGGGCGTTCATGCGGTGCATGTGGGCGCCTTGCCCGAGGGTGTGGCCGAATTGTGTCGCCGTCAAATTGCCGTAGATCAGTTGTGTGTGGATGCGGCCGTGGAGGGCAGCCGTGAAAAAGCCCTGCAATGCCTGTTGCTCGACCCCATGGTGCGCGACATGCACACGGCGCGCCTGATTCTGGAGGATTATCTGGAGACCTACCGCCCGTACCTGCCGCAGTTTTGGACGTAGAAGACCCCCCAAAGGTCTCTGGGACCTTGAGGGGTTCTATAGACTGAGCGAAAATCCTCGTCCACAGTGCAATTGTGGGCGAACGGCTCGGTCAACTACGGAATTTGAAGCGTCTGATTAGCCGTCAAAAGAGGGGAAGTCAATCCGTTCTTTTGCATGATGGCCTGCGGGTCAACGTCCCCAAAATAACAAGCCACTTTGTAGACGGTCGTTTGACTGTCAGGCACGGTATAAGTGGTAGGATGGGGGTGGAGTGCCCTCTCGGTCGGGAAGGGGCGGCCTGTTTGCGGAATTTGCAAGACCAGGCCCTGCCGATATACCTGCCCAGCGGCGCTGCTCAAGCCGTTCAAGGTCAGCAAATCTTGTGGGTGGACATTGTATCGCCTGGCGATGCAATACGGAAACTCTCCCTTTTGCAGGGTATAAGAGGCCGGTCGAGTCAGTGTGCTGGGTGGCAGGAAGGTGACGGTCGGCGTGGGCGTGGACGTCGGCGTTTCTGTCGGCGTTGGAGAGGCCAGGTTTGGGTCAGGAGTAGAAGTTGGCGGGGGCGTATTTTCGATTTGCAGCGTGGGCGTCGAGGCCATCATGAACATGGCAAATTCATTGGCTATGGCCGTTTGCGTCGCGTCGAGGTCTGGCTGAGCCGCCCCCAGCGAGCAGGAAGAAATCGAAACCAGCATGGCGACCACGAAGATCATGGACGAGCCGTAGAATAGCACAGGATTGCGTTTTTTCATGGTGACCTACTCCTTTTAGCCGTATCTATGACCTTTCCTATACTATCATATTGCGGGCTGTCTCGCAAATACTCCGTCAGAAGTACAGCCATTCTCAATGAATTGCAAGAGAACGTCCCGAAGGGTTTTCAGACGCAAATTTGGCGATTTTCGGCAACCTTCGGAACGTTTTTCTGAGAATTGCTGTAACCATTTGATCTTGATTGAAAACTTTTGCGCTAAAATTACACCCACCCTAGCCCAAGCCGACTTTAACCCACGGCCTCAGATGATCGAACCGCTTGAAGTGCGCGGTAAGATTGCCTTCGAAAATGGCGAGAAAGTGATTTGTTTGAAATGTCTGATAACATCCTCACAGCAACCAGTATCGCGTGTGCTAATATCGCCTTTATTAAGTACTGGGGTAATCGTGACAGCGCGCTTCGTCTTCCCGTCAACGGCTCGATTTCGATGAACCTGGACGGTCTCTACACCCGTACCACCGTCAGTTTCCAGCCCTCGCTGGGTTGGGATGAACTGGTCATCAATGGCCGCGAGGTAACCGGCAAAGGCCTGGAGCGCGTCTCCGCTATTTTGGACATCGTCCGCCGTAGCGCAGGGATTTCCTTGCGGGCCGAAGTGGTCTCCCAAACCAACTTCCCCACCGGCGCCGGGCTTGCCAGTTCCGCCGCAGCCTTTGCCGCGCTCGCTTTGGCGGCGACCAGAGCGGCGGCGTTGGACTGGAGCGAAGCGCAAATCTCGCGTCTGGCCCGTTTGGGGTCAGGGTCGGCCTCGCGCAGCATCCCGGCCGGTTTCGTCGAATGGCAGATGGGAACGGGCGACGAGGATTCCTACGCCGTCAGCATTGCCCCGCCCGAACATTGGGCGCTGGCCGATTGCGTTGCCATCGTCGCCGCTGGACACAAGGCCACCGGCTCGACGGAGGGCCACGCCCTGGCGCCCACCAGCCCGCTGCAAGCCGCGCGCGTGGCCGATGCTCCCCGACGCCTCGACCTGTGCCGCCGCGCCATACTGGAACGTGATTTTTCGGCTTTGGCAGAGATCATCGAACTCGACTCTGACATGATGCATGCCGTGATGATGACCAGCCAGCCTGCTCTGTTCTATTGGAAGCCTGTCACCCTGACCGTGATGGAAGCAGTGCGCTCGTGGCGTGCCAATGGCTTGCAGGTGGCCTACACCATAGACGCCGGGCCGAATGTGCATGTCATCTGCCCGCAAACGGAGATGGAGAGAGTGGCAGCGCGCCTGCGCGAAATTCCCGGCGTCAGCCAGGTGCTGACCGCCACCGTTGGAGGGCCGGCGCGCTTGCTTGCCTGATGCCAAACGCTCCGCTTACCCCTATTTACCCAAAAGGTACCATTTTCCCTCTCTACCCCGCAGCCTCCCCTTGGGGAACGGGCGGATTGAGATATAATGAACGCGCTGTAATGCGGAACTCATTCTGCAACCAAAGGCGATCTGAACATTGCCCTACAGAATCTTTGCGGTTATGGTAGGTTCTCGAGAGCAATACTGAAAGGCGCTTATCGGTACTCTATACTTGAGTCCACTGCAAAAAGAAAAAATCGAACCCCACAGACATCGAGGATAACTCAAGCAAGGAAACTCTTTGCCTCCCCGTCTTTGTGGCGCAACTTCGAGATTGATGCAGTGGAGTCTATCTTACAAAGGATGGAAGCGTTGGAACTCTTGATTTTTGTCGTCGTCTTTGCCGGATTGGTGTTCATTCACGAATTTGGGCATTTTGTGGCTGCTCGTCTCATGAAAGTGGAAGTCGAGGAATTTGGCTTTGGCCTGCCGCCGCGCCTGTGGCGTTTTTGGCGCACACGCGGCAGTTTCAAGGCCGGCGGGCATTCTGTTGTCATTCCTGCTAATTTCGACTTGCCGATGGATGCCAGAGAATTGCAGGGCCGCCCTGTGGATTTGATCCTCCAGAAAAAGGGCAAAAACCTTACTCTCCAATCCATCACATGGGCCGCGCTGGAAGACGGTCAATTCCGTCCCACTTATCCCACCCTCACGCCAGATGGCGAAGGTAACTTGCGTTGGAGCGGTATCGTGCGCGAAATTCGCCTTGGCACTGAATTGACTCTCAACTGGTTGCCTTTGGGCGGTTTTGTGCGCCCTAAAGGCGAAAACGACCCCTCCATCGCCGGCGGATTGGCAGCCGCCAGTCCCTGGGTGCGGCTGGGCGTACTGTTTGCTGGTCCGCTTATGAATTTGCTGGCAGGCGTGCTGGTCAACAGCATGTTGTTTGCCCAAGTGGGCATCCCCGATGTGAACCGCGTCATGCTCTATGAGGTGCTGCCCGATTCGCCGGCGGCTCAGGCGGGCTTACAGGCCAATGACTTCATCCTGGCAGTGGATGGACAACCGGTGGACAATGAGGCGCATTTCCGCGCCCTCATTCGCGCGCATCTCGACCAGCCCATGCACATCACCGTCCAGCGCGGCGCAGAACGCCTGGAACTGACTGCCACCCCCCTGAGCAGCCGCACCGAAGAACAAGGCTTGCTGGGCATCCTGCCTGGTCCGCCTCTGGTGCCGGCCGACTCGTTCATCCAAACCATCCCCTATGGCGTGACATATACGTACAACCAAATTGTCCAGATTCTGTCCTTCCCGGCCAAAATGCTGCGTGGCAGCCTCACGCCCGAAGAGGGGCGCTTCGTGGGCTTGAAAGGCATCTACGACTTGCTCGGTCAGGCCGTCAATCGTGACGTGGAAAGCCGTGAACAAGCCGCTGCCGCCCCGCCCGGTACAGCCCCCATGCCGACCAACTTTACCCTGCAAATCATCGCCTCGCTCACCCTCACCCTGGGTATCTTCAACCTGCTGCCTTTCCCGGCGCTGGACGGCGGGCGCATTCTCTTTGTCTTGCCCGAACTGGTCTTGCGGCGGCGCGTCCCACCTGAATTCGAAAACTGGGTCCATGCCGCTGGCTTTGCCTTCTTGATTCTGTTCATGTTGTACATCAACCTCATGGACTTTCTCAACCCTTATCAGATTACTTTGCCATGACCGCTTCTCCTCCCCCTTTCCAAAAAACAGTGGATGCGCTGTTGGACGAAAGCCGGCCGCTCTCGGCTCGCATTTTGCACCAATTCTCGGACATGGACGTTGCGGCCCTCGACTCTTTGCTGGAAGCCTGGCCGCGCATCGGACTCAGCCGCAAACTGCTCCTGCTCGATCGGCTGGATGCCCTCGCCGATGAAGATACCTTGGTCTCCTTCGACAACCTGGGGCGTGCCTTGTTGACCGACCCCGAAGCCCAGGTGCGAGTGCGCGCTATGCGCCTGCTGGACGAATGCGAAGACCCGCGCCTCATCTCAACCTATCTGCGCATCCTCTCGACGGATAGCGATGTAGCAGCGCGCGCCGAAGCCGCCACTACGCTGGGTATGTTTGTCCAACTGGGCGAATACGAAGACATCCCCGAAGCCATCCAACGTCAGGTCGAAGACGCCCTGATACAAACCTTCCATAGCGAAGACGCGCCTATCGTGCGCCGCCGCGCTCTGGAATCGTTGGGATACTCCTCGCGCCCCGAGGTGCCGGCCCTCATCGAGTCTGCATTTGGGCGTCAGAATCCCGATTGGAAGGCCAGCGCGCTCTTTGCCATGGGGCGCACCAACGATGAGCGCTGGAGCGAACAGGTGCTGTCCATGCTCTTGTCTGAGAATGTGGATGTGCGCGTGGCGGCGGTGGATGCGGCCGGCGAATTGGGTTTGGCGGCGGCTCGCCTGATGCTGCTGCGCTTGCTGGAAGAGGAAGAAGACCCTGCCGTCACCGAGGCGGCCATCTGGTCGCTTTCGCAAATTGGCGGCGAGGACGTGCGCATCTACTTGGAAAGCCTGCTGGATGCCGCCGAAGACGATGATCAGATCGCTTTCCTCGAAGAGGCGCTCGATAACCTGGCATTTACTGAAGACCTGGCGCAATTCGACCTGATGGCTTACAACCCTGCCGACGACGAGGATGAGTGAGTCCTGTGGAGGGCGAACGTGCCACCGACCTTAGGTCGGTTCGACCATGCAGAGCCTGGTGATACCCCGACCTTAGGTCGGTTCGGCCAGGCAGAGCCTGGTGATACCCCGACCTTGGGTCGGTTCGACCAGGCAGAGCCTGGTGATACCCCGACCTTAGGTCGGTTCGACCAGGCAGAGCCTGGTGATACCCCGACCTTGGGTCGGTTCGGCCAGGCAGGGTCTGGTGATACGACTTGCCGGAGCCGCAAGGAAGGTTGCCGAATTATTTTGTTGAACTCCATGAGACTTCGGAGTCCTTGCGGTGTGTCCTTAACGAACCTGAATTCGGGATAAGCCTTCGAACCGCCCCGCGAAGTACCCGCAGGGTGAAGGCTCGATTTTGTCCATACCATTGCTCTAACAAGCCTTCGGGACGGTTATCCCGAACTGGCGTTAACTACACTGTATCGCGTCTATAACCTGCCCTACAATACCCCATGTCTTTTTCGAACCTCATTGCTACCTTTACGAACAACCTGCTGCCCATCATCTTGATAAGTGGAGTGGGAGCCTTGTTCGCCCGATTCTTTCAAGTGGATTCGCGCAGTATAGGGCGGGTCATCTTCTATATTTTCAGTCCGATACTGGTATTCAACCTGTTGTTGAAGAACACCTTGCCGCTGGATGCCATTGCCGGCACGGTGGGTTTTGCCCTGCTCGTCTACCTGGTGACCGGGGTCATGATTTTGCTCATTACACGCGCCTTGCGCCTGCCTCGCCCTTTGGCGATGGCGTTGCTGTTGACAGCGTTGTTTGGCAATACGGGCAACTATGGCCTGCCGTTGGTATCTTTTGCCTTTGGGCAGGATGCGCTGGCGCACGCCAGTTTGTATTTTGTCACCAGTTCGATTCTGTTCAATTCAGTAGGAGTCTTGATCGCCTCGCTGGGACATGCCGACTTCAAAGCCGCTTTGCTAGGCCTGCTCAAGGTGCCAACTGTGTACGCGGCGCTGCTGGCGATGCTGCTCAATCGTTTTCACGTTGTCTTGCCGCTGGCGCTGGAGCGGACGATCCAACTGGCAGCCGATGGCACCATTCCGCTCATGCTGGTCTTGCTTGGCTTGGAATTGGCGCGCGTAGAGTGGGGGCGCTCGTGGTCGCTGGTTGTGGTCGGTATGACCCTGCGGCTGGTGGCTGCGCCCCTGATAGGGCTGCTGTTGGCCGTCCCTTTTGGCCTGCAGGGGGCGGCACGGCAGGCTGGTATCGTGGAAACGTCCATGCCGACGGCTGTCACCACCACCGTGCTGGCCAGCGAATACCGCCTGGAACCCTCTCTGGTGACGGCGACGGTTTTCCTCAGCACGCTGCTCAGCCCGTTGACGTTGACTCCCTTGCTGGTTTACTTGGGGAGGTAAGGCAATGCGCCGCTTTTTGCTTTGCTTCGTGATGGCTGTATCCCTCCTGGGTTGGCCTCAGCAGGTCCGGGCGCAGGCGATGAACGTGGTGGAACAAGCCTGGGTGGAGACCGAGTTTGGGGTGCAGGTGACGTTTTGGGCGCGCATCCAGTCCCCCATCCCCATTCTGAGAGGCGTGGTCTATTTCCGCGATGACTTCGATGGCATCACGCGCGCCCTGCCCTTGCAAATGGCGGCAGAGGGGCTGGTTTCGAGCCGCTACGATGTGACGCAAAACGTCTTGCGGCCGTTCACTACCCTGACGTATTGGTTCGAGTTCACCTTGCAAGATGGTCAGGCTGCCCGCAGCGCCGATTATCAGACGCGCTATGAAGACAATCGTTTCCCCTGGAAAGAGGTTTCCAACGGCCTGCTGCGGGTGCATTGGTACGAAGGCGATGACGCTTTTGGCGCCGCATTGTTGGACGCGGCCAGCCGCGGCATGAACCAGGCGAGCGGGCTGTTGCCTGCAACCAGTCTGGCGCCGGTGGATATTTATGTCTACGCCACAGCGCAGGATTTACAGGGCGCCCTCTTCTTGGGCGGCGAGCAGTGGATCGGCGGCCATGCCAACCCCAAACTGGGCGTGGTGATGGCGGCGGTGACGCCTGGACCCGGCCAGGGCATCGAAATGGAGAGGTTGTTGCCGCACGAATTGGCGCATGTGTTGTTGTATCGCAGCGTGGGCCATGCCTACGACCGCCTGCCAGTGTGGTTGAACGAGGGTGTGGCTTCATTGGCCGAACTTTACCCCAATCCTGACTATGTGCTGGCGCTGGAGACGGCCAGCCGGCAGGGGACTTTGCTGCCCATGCAGGACTTGTGCGCTTCGTTCCCCCCCGATGCTGCTTCCGCTTTTTTGGCGTATGCCCAATCTCAATCGTTTGTCCGCTACCTGCGCGACACCTATGGCAGTACGGCGTTGTTGGCGTTGACTTCGGCCTATGCCGATGGTTTGGGCTGTAACGAAGGCGCAGTGCGCGCCTTGGGGGCGCCGTTGTCTCAATTGGAGGTACGTTGGCGCGAAACTGCGCTAGGCGAAAACGCGGCGGCAGTCTTCTTGCGCAATATGCTGCCGTATCTTGCCGTGTTGGGTTTGCTGCTCTTATTGCCCTTCATTGGGCTGATACAACGAAGACCGGTCTAAATTTAACCTGATTCGGGGTAAGCCTTTGAACCGCCCCGCGAAGTACCCGCAGGGTGAAGGCTCGATTTTGTCCATACCATTGCTCTAACAAGCCTTCGGGACGGTTATCCCGAACTGGCGTTGAATTTACCTATACTGCCTGCCGTGACGGTTGCAGGTGGCCTTCCTAGGCCGTCATTCTCGATTGTCGGAGGCCAGAAAATGACATCGTCAACTGAAAAGGTACAGGTGCATATTTGGGTTTCAGGGCGCGTGCAGGGGGTGGGTTTTCGTGCCTTTGTTCAACAAACGGCTATGCTGATTGGCGTCACCGGTTGGGTGCGCAACGTGGGCGCCGATACGGTCGAAACAGTGGCCGAGGGCGAACGGGAGAAAGTAGAACGCTTCGTGCAGGCTGTCAAACGCGGGCCGCGCTTATCGCTGGTCGAAGCGGTGCGTGAGGAATGGCAGCCGGCCAGCGGACAGTTTGGAGCGTTCGAAGTGAGGAGGAGCGCATGAGGTCTGTCTCGAGATAGGAGATGTGAGCAATCTCCAGAATAGAACAATCACACCCTCGTAATGCCTCAAAATGAAAAGTTACTTTGGTGGTAACGTTGCCTCAAAAAGAAATGTTACCCAAAAGGATGGGATATTTCAAAGGTGATAGAATACACCTGCTCACTCGGAGGATAGGGCAACGCTGGAGAG
>DAOUCM010000131.1:0-2072 GCA_034431895.1 Anaerolineales bacterium | reverse complement strand
GGTCTGCATCCTCCTTTTTTCTGCCCTGCCCGCGCAACTTTTTCCATCCTGCCCGCATTTCCATCCTCGCGCATTTCCACCCTACCCGCACAACTGCCTCGTTCGCATCGCGCGGTCCGTCTGGCCGCGTGGCGCGGTCGCTCTCACGTCGGCGGGCTGCGCTCTGCGCGCCCGGCAACATGCCACCAGGCGCGAATCCGAAGGGCCGGTTCGGCGCCGGCGCTCTGTGCGCACAGGCAGCGCAGGTTGAAGCGACGGACCTGCCATCGTGTCTCCGGCCGGCTCGCTTCGCTCCGCTACGCGTGGCAGGGCTTCGCTTCGCTGCGCTCGCCGTCCTCCAAGGCGAATCGAGGGCGCATGCGTCTTATCCCCTGCCGCCTGCCTGAGGCCTATCCTCCTGCCGCCTGAGACCTATCCTCCTGCAACCTGATATCCCCCTGCCAGACGAGGCTCATCCCTCTCTATCCGGCCTCGTTTTTCCTGCTGCATCTTAGCCTCGCAATCCAAGCGCACCTCGCGCGGCGCTCTGTGACCGAGGCGCCCGATCAGCCAGTGAGTGTTGTACGTTTCGATCCATTCGCCGACGGCCTTCCGCGCATGCTCGATATTCTCGAAGCGCTCGACCCACAGGAACTCCTCCTTGAAGGTTCTGAAGAAGCGTTCGATGACGCCGTTGGTTTCCGGCTCTCTTGGGATGGCGGGGCTGTCGGTGAATCCGAGGAAAGCGATTTCTCTTTTGAAATCTCTGGCGGTGAACTGAGGTCCGAGGTCGTGTCTGAGAGAGATGCCGGAGGCGACGCCCTGGTTTGTGGAGCCGCGGATTTTCGCGACGGCAGACCGGATGGGGGCGAGGGCCTCCCATCTGGAACCCCGGCCTACAGGGACGATATCGCCGTAAGAATGTCGGATATACGCTCCATCACTTGGAACCCTGGCCTACAGGGACGATATTCCAGCCGAGGATTTCATTGGAGAAATGGTCGAGGACCGCGAAGAGCCAGAGTCTGTCGCCCGTCGCTGTGTGGAAGATGGCGGCGTCCGTGGTCTATATTCTGTTGATGGAGTCCGGCATGATGGTTTCCTCGTGGGTTTTCGGCTGTTTCGCGAGTTTTCTGGGAGTCGAGAGTAGGCCGGCCTGTCGCATGATTCGCAGGACTCTGTGCTTGGAAGCCTTGAGGCCCGCTCTTTTGAGCCTGGCGTGAATTTTTCTGTAGCCTTCCGAATGGAAAGGCGACGCGGCGATGGTGTTGCGAATGGCTGCGAGCAGGGCGTGGTCGTCGAGTGCCGGTTTAGGGCCGGGCTTTTTCCTGTCTGCCTTTGGCTTTGGTTTCGGCGGATTGGAGAGGGAGCGTTTAAAGTAGTAGAACGAGGACCTTGGGACGCCTAGTACGGCGCACAAGGTTTTGATGGGGAAGGGCTTGCCTGTGGTTTCTGAGATTAGGGAGGAGAGGCGCATCACGGTTTTAGGCCCTCCTTCAGAGTCTTGGCTTTTTTTAAGGTTCTCGACTTCGAGCGCGAGCTTGGCGATGAGGCGTTGAGCGAGAGCGAGTTGGGAGTTCCGGCGGGCCGAGCGGTTTGTCTTGAGTGCGTCGCGGCCGGCGGAGGTGTAGGCGAGTCGCCAGGCGGAGAGCTGGTGCAGGGGGAAGCCGGTATCTCTGGAGACGACGTCTGGAGGTTCGCCTTTGAGCAGTCTGAGGACAGCTTCTTCCTTCATGGCCGCGGAGCGTCTTTTTGTGGAACTTTTTGTCATGGCAGAATCCTCCTTGAACAGTGGGGTTCAGGCTTATACCCTCCCCCCTGCGCCCTGTCCAAAAGAGATTAGGGGCTAGACAGCCTGAATGTCCGGGGACGGCGCATCGGGAGGTGGGGAGGATAGGGCCGCAAAATCGCCGGCAAAGGAGCCTCGCTGAAATGATCATCAATCTTATCGTGCTCATCGCGCTCGTTAAGCTCCTTCTCGCCACCGAGAATCCTCTGGCGTGCGCGGGGATCTATACCGCGGTTCGGTTAATCTTCGGTCTGATATTCAGCGCCTCTTTCCTTGCCGTTCTGATCGGCAGCGCCATCTCGTT
>DAOUCM010000130.1:0-24781 GCA_034431895.1 Anaerolineales bacterium | reverse complement strand
TATCGCGTGGTATTTTCCAAAACCTACCCCGGTGCGGCAAGAGGCGCATACCGGCTATCATCGCATGGTCAAGGATTTGATCTGATATGCCCTGGTTTCTTTCCTGGTACCTGACAATCACCTTGCTGGGCTGGCTGGCTTTCCCCATCGCCTGGCGGTTGTTCCCGGCGCTTGCCGAACGGGGCTACGCCTTCTCGCGGACGATTGGCCTGCTCTTGTGGGGTTACATTTTCTGGCTGAGCGCCTCGCTGGGCCTCTCGCAAAACGACCTGAGCGGCCTGTTGTTCGCCTTACTGGTTTTTGCGCTCCTCAGCCTCTGGGCAATCCATCATCAATTGCAAATCGAAAATCGCAAATCGGAAATCCTCACCTGGCTCAAAACCAACCTGCGCCTCATCGTCAACGTCGAAATCCTGTTTTTGCTCTCCTTCGCTTTCCTGGCTTTCGCGCGCGCCAGCAACCCCGAATTGACCAGCGCCGAGAAGCCCATGGAATTGATGTTCATCAATTCCATCCTGCGCTCGCCAACCTTTCCACCGCGCGACGGCTGGCTCTCCGGTTATGCCATCTCGTACTATCATTTCGGCTATATCATGGCCGCCATGTTCGCCAAACTGACCGGCACGCCCGGCAGCGCCGCGCACAACTTGATGACGGCGCTCATCTTCGCCCTCAGCGCAATGGGCGCCTATGGTCTCCTCTATAACCTGCTCGCGCTGAGCCAACCCCACCCCGAGAACGACCCCGCATCACCCATTACGCATGACGAATCACGCACTACGACTTCCATCTCACGCCTCACGTCTTACGCTTTCCTCGGCCCCCTCTTCCTGCTGCTCATTTCCAACCTCGAAGGCTTCCTCGAACTCCTGCACCGGCGCGGTCTATTCTGGACGTTTGCCCCGCAAGGCAGCGCGACCTCCACGTTTTGGACCTGGTTAGATATCAAGGACTTGCGCGACGCGCCCCTCCAGCCGCTGGGTTGGATGCCTGACCGCTACCTGTGGTGGTGGCGCGCCTCACGCGTCGTTCAGGACTACGACTTGAGCGGCGGCTTCCAAGAGGTCATTGACGAATTTCCCTTCTTCTCCTTCCTGCACGCTGACTTGCACCCGCACGTGTTGGCCATTCCCTTTGTCTTGCTGGCAATCGGCGTAGCCCTGCACATCTACTTGGGCGGCTGGCGGGAACAGACGAACCCCTTCGGCTTTTCGCTCTACATCTCGAAAATCGGCTTGCTGTTCACAGCGCTGGTGCTGGGCGGCTTGGCCTTCCTCAACACATGGGACATCCTCCCTGCAGCGGCGCTGACGCTGGGGGCGTATGTCTTGGCTCGGGTTGCGGAGGCAGGCTGGGGCTGGGAAAGAAGCGAAGAGGCGTTCGCTTTCGGCTTGCCGCTGGCCCTGCTGTCGGTCGTCTTCTATCTGCCGTTCTACCTCGGCTTTTCCTCCCAATTGAGCGGCATTTTGCCCAACCTGGTCTACCCCACGCGTGGGGCGCACCTGTGGGTCATGTTTGGGACGCTATGGCTGCCCTTGTTTGCCTACCTGCTCTATCTCTGGCGCATCGAAAAACACCCTGCCAACGGACGCCTTGCGCTGGGCCTCTCGCTTGGGCTGACACTCCTTTTATGGGGATTGTCCTGGCTGCTAGGCTGGGGCATTTCGCTGGCCTCGCCTGACACCAGCGCGTTGTTCCTCCAACAACAGAATATGCCCGACCTGGCGTCATTGTTCCAAGCCGCCACCCAGAAACGCCTGACCTCCATCGGCGGCCTGTTGACCTTGCTCGTCCTGTTGATTGCGGCGCTGGCCCCCTTATTAGGGAAAAGAGACAAAAGCGGCCTCGAAAGCCTGGAAGACAGTCCTGAGGTGGATTTGCCTCTTGCGCATTCGCCCGCCACGTTTAACCTCTTGCTGATTGTGTTGGGCGCGCTGCTGGTCATTGGGCCCGAATTTCTCTACCTGCGCGACCTGTTCGGCACGCGCATCAACACCATTTTCAAGTTCTACTACCAGGCCTGGATAGTGTGGAGCCTTGCGGCCGCCTATGGACTGGCCGTTTTGCTGAACAACCTGCGCGGCCTGTCAGCCACCGTTGCGCGCGCTGTGCTGGCGGCCGTGCTGCTGATGGGACTAACCTACCCGGTGTTGGGTATTTCGACCCGCACCAACAACTTCCAACTCCAGCGCGCCTGGTTGCTGTTGAACGAAATCCGCATCAGCGAGGCCGGCCTGCGCGAGGCCTACCGCCAGGAACTCGAAGACCTGTGGACGCTCGATTACTTCGATTACGTGGAGCGCGAAAACCCCGATGAGGCAGAAGCCCTGCGCTGGCTGCAAACTGCGCCCGACGGCATAGTAGCGGAAGCGATTGGCGGCAGTTACAGCAACTACGGGCGCGTCTCTGCCTACACTGGCCTGCCCACCGTCTTGGGCTGGCCGTTCCACGAATATCAATGGCGCGGCACCTTCTCCATCCAGGGCGCGCGCGAGGCCGACATCAAAACGCTCTACGTCACTCCCGACTGGCAAACGGCCAAAAAGATACTCGACCGCTACCACATTCGCTATATCTACGTGGGCGGGCTGGAACGTTCCGAGCCGCTGAACGAAGAAAAATTTCGCCTCTTCCTGCGAGTCGCTTTCCAAAACGGAAGCGTGACCATTTACGAAGCGCCATGAACGATTTTTGCAAGGACCTCGAATCATGAATCGCCTGCATGTCGAAACCGAGAACATTCTGTTTTTTTTCGCTTTTCTGCTAGCCATCTTCTTTCGCTTTGCCGCCCTGGGCGCCTTGCCCCTGACCGATGCCGAAGCCCAATCGGCCTTGCAGGCGCTCCACCTGGCACAAGGGATGCGCCCCCTGCTCGGCCCGCAACCGGCCTACCTCCTGCCGACGGCTGCGCTCTTCTTCCTCTTTGGGACGACCAACTTCCTGGCGCGCTTCATCCCAGCGTTGACCGGCTGCCTGCTGGTCCTCGTCCCCTGGCTCTTTCGACAACGCCTCAAACCGACCCCGGCCCTGCTCCTGGCCTTCTTCCTGTCTCTCGACCCCGGCCTGATTGCCCTCTCCCGCCAGGCGGGAAGCCTCATGCCCGCCCTGGCCTTCACCCTGCTGACGTGGGCCTTTTGGTGGAAGAGACATCCTCGCACAGCCGGCGCCCTGGCCGCGCTGGCGCTGCTCTCAGGGCCGGCCCTCTGGCCGGGGTTGTTGGGCCTGGGACTGGCCTGGGGGCTGGGCGAGGTCTCTCGACTCCAATTTGCCGCCTCGACCAGCGCGGAAACGCCCTCCCTGGCAGAAGCCCCCTCCGAGAAAGACACCTCCCTCCAGCCGCTGAAGCGCCCCGGCAGTGACCTGCCAGCGGCTCTCACCGCCGGCGGCGCCGTCATCCTGCTGGGCGGCACGCTGCTCTTTTTGTCGCCCAACGGCATGAGCGCCTGGCTGGCCTCCCTGCCAGACTGGCTGGCAGGATGGAGGCAATCCTCTGGTGTGCCAAGCAGCCGACTGCTGCTAGCGCTGGCCGTCTATCAACCGCTGGCCATCCTGTTCGGATTGGCAGCCCTATGGCGCGCAATATGGCAGGGGCGGCGGCGCTATGCGCGCCTGGGACTGTGGCTGTGCATGGCGCTGTTGCTGGCAATCGTATATCCCGCACGCCAGGTAAGCGACCTGGCCTGGGCCTTGCTCCCCTTGTGGACATTGGCAGCGCTCGAACTCTCGAACCATTTTCACCCCGGGCCTGAAGAAAGCCGCGAGGCGCTTGTCATCGGCCTCCTGGCAGCCCTCATGCTGGTCCTTGCATGGTTGAACTACGCCAACATCGCCCTCGATCCCACCAATCCGGCCAACATCACCTCGACCCAACTTCAATTTGGCGGCCATATCTTGCCGGAGAAACTGCCGCCCATACGCTATCTACTATTAGCCCTCCTTTTCTTGCTTCTCCTGGTCGGCATGTTGATGGTCGCCTTGGGCTGGTCGGCGCGCACCGCCCGGCTGGCCTCTGTGTGGGGCCTGACGACCGCACTGGGATTATACGCGCTGGGCATGGCCTGGAGCGCCACCGGTTTGCGCACGCCAGACGGCTGGGAACTCTGGATGGCAGGACCGCGTCCGGCGCAAGCCAATTTGTTGCGCGAAACGATAGAACAACTTTCCACGTGGAACGGCGGAGATGGGCAGTCACAAGAAGTGACCGTGGTAAGCCTGGATTCCCCCGCCCTGGACTGGCTGCTACGCGACCACCACCTGCGTCACGTGAGCGGCCTCGACCCTTTGCAAACGCCGCCGCTCGTCATCACCCCCAACCAGGAAGGCCTCAACCTGTCCAGCGCCTATCGCGGCCAAGATTTCCTCTGGCAGCAAGAACCCGATTGGTCGAATTCGAACATCCATAAATGGATTCACTGGTCGGTCTTCCACAAACTGCCCTACACTTCCAACACCATCCTGCTGTGGGCGCGAACCGACCTCTTCCCCAACGCGCACCCCAGTTTACCGTAAAGGTTTGCTTATGCCCCCCGCCTCCATCATCGCCATAGACGGCCCGGCCGCTTCCGGAAAATCCACCCTCGGCAAACGCCTGGCCGAGGCGCTGGGATTTCTGTTCTTCGATACCGGCGTCATGTACCGAGCCGTCACCTGGCTGGCGCTCCAACGAGGGCTGGATATGGCCGACGAAGCCGCCATTACGACCCTGGCCGAGTCCGTACCCATCGAAGTCCTGCCGCCTTCTCGAAGCGACGGCCGCGCCTGCGACGTGCGCGTCATGGAGCAAGACATCACCTGGGAAACGCGCCGCCCTGAAGTGGACGCCAACGTCTCGATTGTATCAGCCTATGCCGGCGTGCGCCGCGCCCTCACCGCCCAACAGCGCCGCATCGGATTGCGCGGACGAGTAGTCATGGTCGGACGAGACATTGGCACCGTTGTGCTGCCCGAAGCCGACCTCAAAATCTACCTGGACGCCTCGGCAGAGGAACGCGCCCGCCGCCGATATGACGAACTCATCGCGCGCGGCGAACCAGCGGACTACGACGAAATTCTCGCCAAAGTCATTGCCCGCGACCGCCTCGACTCCACCCGCGACCTGGCCCCGTTGAAAGCAGCCGAGGACGCCATTTTGCTAGACTCCGACCACCTGAACGCCGACCAGGTTTTCCAACAAGTCCTGGCGCTCTGCAAGGGAGCAACGTAGCGCAGAAATGGACCCGCGACAAAGAATGTTGCCAGTTTGCCTATGAACGAAACCTACCGCATCCCGCTCCGCTCGCGCCTGCTCCGCCCCCTCTTGCGCGTTGTCTTCAGGCTGCTCTTTCGCCTCCTGGCGCGGGTCACGGTGACCGGCCAGGAACATGTCCCCCGCGGCCAGGCATACATCGTTGCCATGAACCACATCTCTTTGTTCGACCCGCCTCTGGTAGCCGCCTTCTGGCCACAGGCGCTCGAAATCATCGGCGCCTCAGACGTTTTCGAACGGCCTGGGCAAAGTCAACTGGTAAGATGGTATGGCGTTCTGCCGGTGCATCGCGGCGAATTCGACCGCGCCCTGCTGCGTCGCGCCATCGCAGCCATCCGCGCCGGGCACCCCATGCTGATTGCGCCCGAGGGCAGGCGTTCCCATACTCCCGCCATGCAGCGCGCCTTGCCCGGCATTGCTTATCTCGTCGAAGAGACGGGCGTATCGGTCATACCTGTCGGACTGGTGGGAACCACCGATGATTTCTGGCAGCGCGCCAAACGTGGCGAGAGGCCGCGCCTGGAAATGCGCATCGGCCAGCCCCTCAACCTGCCATCGGTCAATGCAAAAGGCGCTCAACGGCGTGCCTTGCGCCAGCAAAACGCCGACCTGGTCATGCGCCACATCGCCGGCCTGCTCCCTGAAGATTATCGCGGCGTGTATGCCAGTGTGGCCATCCCGCCGAACAATTCTGTCAAAAATGAGCAACTTTCGATGACTATTTTGCGGCTATAATTTACTCGTAGATATGTCCTTCCTCAGCCCTCTCCTGGAAACCTTGCCTTACCTCACCTCGCCAATCTCGTTTGGCTGGCTGGTATGGCTATTCCTGGCAGGGATGTGCGTCTTTCTACTGTACCATTGGCGGGAATACCGTAAAACCTGGAAGGGGCGTGAATGGTTCTTTTTCGTTGGGTTGTTGCTGCTCACCCCCTTTGCTGTATTGTTGGTTGGTTTTCGCATCTCTTCGGGCGCAGCGCTGCCCCCGCCGGGCCTACCCACAGACCAATATGGAGCGGCGCTCCTGCCCCTGGCTTCTATTCCGTGGACGCTGGCCGGCGGGCTGTTGGGTCCTACAGGCGCGGCCTTGCTGGGCGGGTCTGTTGGCCTGCTGCGCGGCGTATGGGATACCCACAACCTGTTTACGTCCGTCGAGATGGCGCTATTGGCGGCTATCTTTTCGGCCTGCGTCCGTCAACGCTATCGAACCATTGCCTTTCGAGTTTTGCGGCAGCCTCTAGCGGCGGCATTGCTCCTGGTGCCAATTCGGGCTATCTTGTATGTCATAGGCATCTATTTCAGCGTGCCGGGCCAGCCGCCTGTGCGCTTAGATTATGCCCTCAGCAACGCCAGCGCCGTCACCCTGGCCTTTGCTGGCGAAATGTTGATTGCCGGTCTAACCGCCCAGGCATTGAACTGGGCAGCGCCTTCCCTGTGGGGCAAACAACATGAAGCCCAGCCCTCCCCTGCCGAGCGCAGCCTGGAAGCGCGCTTCTTGTTTGGCACGGGCGTCTTCGTCCTGGTGTTATTGATTACCTTGCTCATAAGCGATTGGGTAGTCGCCGGTCAGGCGGCGCGACAGATGCTGCAAGATCGCCTGCGCAGCACAGCCGAAATGGCCTCCCAAAGCGTGCCATTTTTCCTGGAGACCGGACAAAACCTGGCCGAGCAAATTGCCAACAACCCGCGCTTGCTAGAAACGACCGACCCAGAACTTTCAGCCTTCCTTGGGGAACAAATCCAAACTGTCCCTTACTTCAATGAAGCCTTCGTCTTGGATGGCGTCAGCCGAGCAGTGCTTGGTTGTTATCCGTCTGAGGCTTGTCGCGCCTTTGCCTTGTTCCCAGAGGAAGACGCCGGTTTGTTATTTGCCTTGAGCGATGTGCCGAATCAGATTTACACCATCCCGCCAGCCTCGCCAGGCGGGGCGGCTCGGCTTTCCTTCCTGATAGCCATCAAAAATGCGGGACAAACCCAGCGCATCCTGCTGGCCCGCACTGACTTGGGAATCAACCCGCTCACCCAGCCGCTCATCCAAAGCCTCGATGCTATGAAAGAAATTGGCGGCGTTGGCATCCTGATAGATGACAACGGCGTCATCTTGTACCACTCCGACTCTGCCCAGGTGATGACACGTTATAGCGGTCGCACGGGCGATCCATCCCTCTTTTACGACGAAACCGCTCCCGATGGCACCCGTCAGATGGTCTATTATCAGCGCGCCGCCGGGCGTTCTTGGGCCATCGTGCTTACCGTTCCCGCCAAGGAAACCCAGCAACTGGCGCTCCAAATTGCCCAGCCGCTTTCGCTGATGATCGTCCTCCTGGCCGTGGCAGCACTGATTGCCCTATGGATTGGCCTGCGAACAGTGGCTCTATCTCTGAAAAACCTGGCTATCGAAGCCAACCGCATTGCCCAAGGGCAACTGGACCGCCCCTTGTCCACCGAAGGGGAGGATGAGGTCGGACAATTGCGGCGCGCTTTCGAGCAAATGCGACTTTCCTTACAAGCGCGGTTAGGGGAATTGAACCGCTTGCTGGTTGTCAGCCGTGGAGTAGCCTCCACATTGGACATAGGCGAAGCCGTCGAACCTGTATTGGAAGCGGCGCACGCGAGCGGGGCCGATGTGGCTCGTGTAGTCCTTTCCCCGGCCGTGTTGCCCGATTCACCGATGGCCTCTCCCAACCACTTTTCGGCCGGCAAAAATCCCACCCTATATGCTCACCTCGATGACCAAATGCTGGCGCTCGCGCGTGAACAGGAAAAACCCATCGTCCTGGCGAACGTTCCACGAGCGCACGTCCTTCAATTGGACGCCAATCTTCCTCAACCCGCCTCTCTACTGGCCGTGGCCTTGCGCCACAAGAAGCGCTATTACGGCGTGCTATGGGTGGGATACGAAGCACCGCATCAATTCTCTGAAGAGGAAGAACGCTTCCTCTCCACGCTGGCAAGCCAGGCGGCGCTGGCAGCCGCCAATGCGCATCTGTTCCTCAGCGTGGAGGTCGGCCGCCGCCAATTGGAGGCCATCCTGAACTCCACCCCCGATCCGGTGCTGGTCACAGATCCCAAAGACAATCTCATCCTGGCAAACATGGCCGCCGAACAGGCGCTGAACGTGCAATTGGGCAAGAGCCAGCCCATGCAGCAAGTCATCCAACAAAAAGAATTGCTCGATTTGTTACATGCCACCGAGGAAAGAAAGTCGGCAGAGGTCAACCTGCCAGACGGCCGCACCTACCTGGCGACCGCCTCCTCGGTGCTGGCTGAGGGCCGCCCGGTGGGGCGCGTGTGCATCATGCGCGATGTAACCCACTTCAAGCAACTGGATACACTCAAATCGGAGTTTGTTTCCACCGTCAGCCACGACCTGCGCTCACCGCTCACGCTGATGCGCGGCTATGCCACCATGCTAGATATGGTAGGCGAACTGAACGAACAACAACAAAGTTACGTCCACAAAATCATCTCCGGGGTCGAAAACATGGCGCGCCTGGTAAACAACCTGCTTGACCTGGGGCGAATCGAACTGGGCGTAGACCTGCAGGTCGAACCGGTGTTGGTGTTGGACGTGCTAGAGCGTATCATCAATGCCTTGCAACCTCAAGCCACGCAAAAGGAAATCGAACTCAGCCTGGAATTGCCCAAAGACCTGCCGCCGCACATCCAAGCCGACCCTGCTCTGTTCCATCAAGCCGTTTACAACCTGGTAGAGAACGCCATCAAATATACCCCCCAGGGCGGACAGGTCACCTTGCGCGTCCGTGCTACCCGTACCGATCTGCTCATCGAAGTCCAGGATACCGGCATCGGCATCAGCGCCGAAGACATGACACGCCTGTTCGAACGCTTCTACCGCGGCAAATCGCGCGCCGCCCGCGCCCAACACGGCACAGGGCTTGGCCTGGCCATCGTCCGCTCGATTGCAGAACGACACGGCGGGCGCGTGTGGGCCGATAGCATCGAAGGCAAAGGAAGCACCTTCCATCTCCAAGTGCCATTGCAAGCCAAACCAACTGAAACGAACTGAGGTATCATATAGATTAGCGAGTGTCCACGCAAAAGATGTCAGCGATGACGAGGAAAATCCGCAGATTTCACAGATTACGCAGAAAAATCTGCGAGAATCTGCGTTATCTGCGGATGGTTCGACAACCTTTGCATGCACACGATTAGCGAAGCAAAACCCAATGTAGAATACAAACTTTGGTATAATACGTCCTCGCTCTCGCTGTGCGGGAGCGTGTTTTTGTGCTAGTGATGATTGCCAAGAAGTATCTGCGCCCCGATGGATGGATCGAGAGAACGCCGAGAAAGTGGCAATCTTCGAGGAGTTGTGTACTATGAACTTCATTGTCATTGGATGCGGGCGCGTCGGTTCCGAATTGGCTTTCGGCCTGTATAAAAACGGTCACAAAGTAACGGTGATTGATTCCCACCTCGAAGCCTTCGAATCGCTCGACCCAGACTTTCGTGGGCGCACTCTGGAAGGGGACGCGCTTACCGAAGGCGTGCTAGAGCGCGCCGGCATTGCGGAGGCCGATGGCCTGGCAAGCGTTACGAACTCAGACACGAGCAATGCCGTTACGGCCCACATTGCGCGCACCATTTACAAAGTGCCAATCGTGGTAGCGCGCAACTACGATCCCGCCATGCGCCCTATGATGGAAGTCTTTGGCTTGCAACTCGTCAGTTCCCCCAGTTGGGGCGCCCAGCGCATACAAGAACTACTCATTGACCCTGTCTTTCGGACCGTGTTTTCGGCCGGCAACGGCGAAGTGGAAGTCTATGAAATGCGCATCCCCTCCTGCTGGAACGCCAAACCTCTGGCCGGCTTGCTGCGTACAGCCCCAGAATGCCTAGCGGTTGCCCTGACCCGCGCTGGCTGCGCCATGCTGCCCACCCCTGACACCCTCCTGCAAGAGGGCGACTTGCTTAATGTGAGCGCCACCTTCAATGGCATCCAGAAATTGCGGGCTTGCCTGGACGAGAAAGAGGAGGCCTGAGATGTTCGTGATGATTGCTGGCGGCGGCCGCACCGGGGCGCAACTGGCCCTTCTGCTCCTGGCCGAAGGTCACAAAGTGCGCCTGGTCGAACATCGCCGCGAACTACTCGCCCGCTTACACCAAGAATTGCCCACCGAGGTCATCTACGAAGGCAACCCGGCCTATCCTACAGTGCTGGAACTGGCCGGCATCCGCGAAGCCAATGTCATGGCAGCCTGCACCTCTGAAGATACCGTCAACCTGACATTATGTTTCGTGAGCCGTAAAATATTTGGCGTGCCGCGCACCATTGCCCGCATCAACAACCCGCGCAATGCCTGGCTGTTCAATGAAAACTTTCACGTAGACGTAGCCCTGAATCAGGCTAACGTGTTTGCTCACCTGATTCAGGAAGAAATGTCTATGGGAGATATGATGACCCTGCTCAAATTGCGGCGTGGACGGTATTCCCTGGTCGAAGAAAAAGTGCCGGCCGGCGCCAAAGCCATTGGCGTTGCCATCAAAGACCTGGGGCTGCCCGACCAATGCGTCATCGCAGCCATCATCCGCCAGGGCAAAGTCACATTGCCGCGCGGCGACAGCGCCTTCCAACAAGGTGACGAAGTGCTGGCTATCACCGACCCCGAAGGAGCGCGCCAACTGGCAACACTGCTTGCACCGCCTCAACCCAACGGCGCAACCAGCGTTTGACCAATGAAAAGCGTTACGGTATAATACCTTGCCAGTCTGAGCAACCGTGTGTCAGGCGCGGAATCGAAAGTCTCCCGACTTTCGAGCCAAAGCGGGAGATTTTTCTGTCTGCCGTGGTACCCAAGCAGCCTGCCAGATTCCCCCAAGACGGGAAGAGCAATTATCCTTTTTCATGTGAGGAAAGTTCATGACAAAACGAACGTATCAACCTAAAATTCGCCGCCGCGTGCGCGTCCACGGCTTTCGTGCTCGCATGGCCAGCGCCGATGGTCGCGCGGTGCTAAAACGTCGCCGTCTGCGCGGTCGCTACAAACTGACCGTGACGGCCAACGAGCACGTCAAACGAGTGCGGTGGTAAGTTGGATTTCCTCCCCTGACGCACGCCGGGAGGCGGTTTTCCCCTGCTAAGTCATCTCGAAACAGAACGAACAATAGGCGTGCCGAGGTTCGGGTGCAGCGTAAATTCCGCTTGACCCGGTCGACAGATTTCAAGCGGGTGCGGCGCACAGGCAAGTCGTATGCGCACCCGCTCGTTGTGTTGGTTGTCCATGCCAGCGAAGCGCCCCGCGTGCGAGTAGGAGTGACCGCCGGCCGCGCCGTAGGCGGCGCCGTCCTGCGCAATCGCAGCAAACGCCTGCTGCGCGAGGCCATTCGCCCGCTGCTCTCTGCCTTGCTGCCTGGCTGGGACCTGCTTCTGATTGCCCGGCCAGCCTTACCAGCCGCTTCCTTACCCGAAATCCAACAAGCCCTCGTCAGCCTGTTGCGCCGCGCCAACATCCTGCCCGCCACACATGAACGCTGAGTTCTATCTCCCCAAAGAATATCCTCATGAACCGCGTTTGCGCGACCTGCCGCGCACACCGCGCAACTGGCCGCGCCTGTTCCTGCTGGCCTTGATTCGCCTCTACCAACGGCTGATATCGCCAGGCCTGCCAGAAGGCACCTGCCGCTTCTATCCTTCTTGTTCGCATTACGGCTACCAGGCCATCTACAAATACGGCGCGCTCAAAGGTTCACTCATGGCTGCCTGGCGCGTCTTGCGTTGCAACCCCTTCAACCCTGGCGGCTATGACCCTGTTCCATAACGCAGAATTCATCCTGCGCACCACCTAGGAGAAAATCTTCTTCGATGAAATCCAAGCACTTTCTACTTCCACTGGTTGTCCTCCTGGCCGCTCTCTGGCTAAGCGCCTGCAGCGGGGCTGCCCTCGTCAACAGTTGGCCCGGCCTCACCAGCGACAACGAGACAGCCTACCTGGCCGCCGGCGCCCACGTGTACGCCATTCGCCTGAGCGACGGCCATGAACTCTGGCGCTATCCGGCCAAAGCCAACAACAACCTGCAATTCATTGCCCCTCCCGTGCTTGCGCCTGATGGCACGCTCATCATTGGCTCAACCGGCGCCGATCACCGCCTGGTGGCGCTCGACCTCACCCGCCTCGACCCAGATACCCAGGCCCCTCTCGAAAAATGGACCTTTACCGACGCTCAAGACCGCTGGATTGCCGGCGTGCTAGTCTTGGATGACAAAATCTTTGCGCCCAACACCGATGGAAACGTGTATGTCCTCGACCTGACAGATGGTCTCTCGACCAAAAAGGCCATCGAACAAATTGACCTGGGCGCCCCGCTCTGGTCTCAGCCGGTCAGCAACGGCACACTGGTCTTCGTCACCTCCATGAACCACCTCCTCCATGCCTTCGACGCCCAAACCTACGCCTCGCCCTGGCCCCCCATTGACCTGGGCGGCGCAGCCCCCGGTTCGCCCCTTCTCGGACCAGACGGCAGCCTATACGTTGGGTCCTTTGCCTCCCAAATTGTGCGCGTGGATGCCGCCACAGGGCAGGCAACGACCTTTGCCAGCACGCAAGGTTGGGTGTGGGGCGGAGCCGCGCTGGATGGCGATACCCTGTATTTTGGCGACCTAGAAGGCAACTTCTACGCCTACCACAGCGACGGACAACAGGCCTGGTCTATCCAGCCAGATGGCCCCGTAGTAGGCAGTCCGCTGATACTGCCCGATTTCATCGTCTTTGCGACCGAATCTGGCTCGGTGTATGCCGTAGATCGCCAGGGAAAAATCGTCTGGCAGCGCGAAGTGGGCGGCAAAATCTACACCACGCCGGTTGCCAACAACGAGTACATCCTGATTGCACCCATGCAGGCCGAATTTACCCTCTCGGCGCACGATCTCAACGGCTCCCCCGTGTGGTCGTTCACCCCTGAAAAATAAGGAAAGAAACCATGTGGGATACCCTCATTATCCACCCCTTTACCAACCTGCTCTTATGGATTTACTCACTGATGGTCAACGTGCCGGGCGCATTTGGCTGGGCAATCATCCTGTTCACCATCCTCATCCGCGCCGTCACCTGGCCGCTCAATGCGCAACAACTGAAGGGCGCCCAGGCCATGCAGGCGCTTCAAAATGACAAAGAGTGGCTGGCCATCCAGAAAAAATACGCCAAAGACAAGGAAAAACTGGCGCAGGAACAAATGCGCATCTACAAAGAAAGAGGCATCAACCCCTTTGCTTCCTGCCTGCCCACGCTCATCCAATTCCCCATCATCATTGGACTGTACCAGGCCATCATTCGCGCCCTGGCCACCGCGCCGCTCAGCCTGCTGCAATTGGGCCGCAGCCTCTATCCCATGCTCGACGCCGCCGCCCTCATCCCCCTCAACAGCCGCTTCTTGTGGATGGACCTGGGACGCCCCGAGTTCATCCCCCTATTTGGCTTCCACCTACCCACCCTGGCGATCATCGTTGCCGTCACCACCTACATCCAATCCAAACTCACCATGCCAGCCAGCGCCAACCCCAACGACCAATCTGCGGCCATGAACAACACCATGAGCATCTACATGCCGCTCCTGCTGGGTTACTTTGCTCTTACCTTTGCCTCTGGCCTATCGGTCTACTTCATCACCAGCAACCTGCTTGGCATCGTTCAATACGCTCTCACCGGGCGCGCCAACTGGCGCAACCTTCTACCGGGCGGCAACAAAGCCCCAACAGCCAAATAAAAACGTCAGGGAGGACATCATGCAAGAAAAAACGACCCTCGAAATCATTGCCCCCACTGTCGAAGAGGCGCTCGCACAAGGACTGGCGCAACTCGGCCTGCCCGCCGAAGCCGTCAGCATGGAAGTGCTGGACGCCGGCTCCAAAGGCCTGTTTGGACTGGGTGGACGCCAGGTGCGCATCCGCCTGACCATCAAGACGGACGAAGAAGCCGCCCCTGCGCCTCCCCCCCCTCCGCCCGTCTCGAAACCCGAACCGGAACCTGCTCCCGCCAAAAAAGCCGCTCCCCGGCCCCAGCCCGCCGCCGTCCCCCGCCAGGAACAAGCCCCCTCCGATCCTCTGCTCACCCTTAGCGAAGAAATCCTCTCGAAACTGCTGGCGCACATGAACTTGAAAGCGCAAGTCTCCGCATCCTACCAGGAAGACGATCGCGAAAACCGCAAGACAATTGCTGTGGACGTGCGCGGCAATGACCTGAGCATCCTCGTTGGACGCCGCGCCGAAACCTTGAACGCACTGCAATACGTAGCCAGTTTGATGATTGGCAAACAAGTGGAGCAATGGGTACAACTGAGCATAGACGTAGAAGGCTACCGCAGCCGCCGTGAACGCCAACTGCGCCAAATGGCCCGCCGCATGGCCGAACAAGCCGTCAAAACCGGGCGTCGGCAAACCCTCGAACCCATGACCGCTGCTGAACGCCGCATCATCCACTTGGAATTACGCGACCATCCCCAGGTAACCACCGAAAGCGTCGGCGAAGAGCCATATCGCAAAGTCACCATCCTGCTCAAAAATCCGTAACGTAGAATGATGACCATCGCGTTGCTGCCCGTCCAAACAGAGGCCGAACGACGCGCTTTTTACAAGTTCGCCTTCCGCGTGTATCGAAATGACCCTGTTTGGGTACCACCGCTCTGGCCACAGCGTAAAAACTACCTGGAGAAAAAAACAGCCTTTTTCACCTACGGCGAAGGAGATTTCTGGCTGGCAAAAGAGGGGAATGAAATCGTTGGCACCCTTGGCACAGCCATTGACCATAGCCGCAACCGCAAAATGAACTGGAAAGCCGCTATCTTCGGCTTCTTCGAGGTGCTGCCTGGCCGCTATGACGTAGCCCAAGCCATGTGGAATTTTGCGTGTTCCTGGGCGCGGCAGCGCGGCATGACAGAACTGATTGGCCCCTACAGTTTCTCCACCAACGACGAACAAGGCTTCCTGATAGAAGGCTTCGACCAACCCCTCTCGATCTTGATGGGGCATAACCCGCCGTATTACCCTGAATTTGCAGAGCGATACGGCTTTCACAAAAGCGATTGGGGAGACTGGGTAGCCTATCGCTACGATTTTTCCCACTTGAACTATGACCCCCAAAACGCCCCTAAAGTATTGACCCAAATTGCCGCCCGCGCCCGCCAGCGGCATGGAGAAAACATCCTCCGCACTCCCCAAATGAAAAATTGGGACGCCGAAGTAGAGCGCTTGCACGCCGTCTACAACAAATCCCTCTCTGTGCTGCCCGAATTCTCTCCCATCGAACTGGCCGAATTCCGCGCCCAAGCGTTGGCCTTGAAAGAAATCATTGACCCCGACCTGGTCCTGATTGCCGAAATCGGCGGCAAGACAGTGGGATTTGCCTTGGGGCTGCCTAACATCATCGAGGCGCTGCACTTTGCCAACGGCTTGCAATACCCCTGGGACTACCTGCGCCTGCTGCCAGCGCGCAAACACATCGCCAGCGCCAGTTTCAAAATCCTGGCGATAGATCCGCAATATTGGGGATACGGCCTGGAAGCCGCCATGATTCTGGAAATGGGAAAACGAATGCTGCGTAAAGGATACCGCTGGGTAGATATATCCCTCACCAGCGAATTCAACCCCCAAACCAACAAATTAGCCGCCCGCTTTGGCGCTTCTGTCTACCGCCGCTATCGCGAAGTTCGTCTGCGCTTGTAGACTGAAAAAAGGGAAAAAATATACCTTTGAGAGACGGCTTCATTTGGTCTCGATACAACGGCGCTGGTCGAGTAGGGTTGAGTAGCAAAGCGTATCGAAACCCACCCCTGCTCGACCTGCGTTCGCAGTGGCATCGCTGCCTTGAGTGGCTGGCCGAATAAATACGCCGTTTCTTGGCAAAGCGTGAAAATTCTGAACGCGAAGAGCGCATCTTGCGAAAAATTTGCGTCATTTGCTCCATTTGCGTATTCGCGTTGAAAGCGATTGCTCAATTATAGAAAGTCTACACATCAGCCAAACCGCTCCCCTCTTTGCACGAAGATCCTGCCTTATAGACTGTTCATGACAAATTCACAAAAAAGAGCGACATTTGTCATTTGACATGACCCAAACCGTACGGTAATTTAAATCGTTGCACGTATACTCATCTCAATCAGGAGAAACCGCTATGGCAATGAAAATTCAAGAAGAGTGTATTTCGTGCGGCGCTTGCCTGCCCGAATGCCCAACCGAATCTATCAGTGAAGGTGACCCTATCTACGTCATCAATCCAGATACTTGCGTGGAATGCGTGGGGCACTACGACTCACCGCAATGCGCCTCGGTTTGCCCGGTCGAGTGCATCGTCAAAGCATAAATAACGCCCATTCGGGATAACCGTCCCAAGGCTTTTTAGAGCAATTGTATGGGCAAAATCGAGCCTTCACCCTGCGGGTACTTCGCGGGATGGTTCGAAGGCTTATCTCGAATTCAGGTTAAATACGATATAATGTAGACAATTCAATAAAACCTTCGGGGCAGGGTGACACTTGCGACGCACAAGCCAACGCGCCGCGCAAGTGAATTCCCGATCGGTGGTACAGCCCACGAGCGCAAAAGCGGAAGGAAGAGCAAGTAGAGCAGGCGCTTTTCTTGCTTGTATCCAAACCCACGACCGCCAAGCGCAGGATCCGGTGCGAGTCCGGAGCCGACGGTACAGTCCGGATAAAAGAAGGATTTTGCAGGCCCATCTGGGTCTGGTTCGATTTGGATGCCCCGAAAACGATTCTGTTTTCGGGGTTGTTCGTTCCATAGCACGCCAGACCGCCTTGGCTGCGCGCCGCGGCCTGCTTCTACGCCCCGCTGGTGAATTCTGGCGAGGTGTTTTCGTCTATGGCAAGATTACAACCTCTCGAAGAGATGAAAAAAGCCTCTCACCATGGGCTAGGCCTGGCTTCTCTGCTGGCTGGCTTGCTGGGATGGCACATGGCGGCCCAGTTTGGCGGACTGCCGTCTTTCATCCTGCCTTCGCCTGGGCAAGTTTGGGAACGTTTTCTGCGCGCCTTACAGGATGGCAGCCTGCTGTTTCACACCAGCGTCACACTGTTCGAAATCCTGGCCGGCCTGCTGGCGGGTGCGCTGACGGCGACGGCGCTTGGCTACCTGATTGCCAAGTCGCGCGCGCTGGAACGGGCGCTGGCGCCCTATCTGGTGGCCTCCCAAGCCGTTCCGCTGGTAGCCATTGCGCCGCTGCTCATCATCTGGTTTGGACCGGGCATATTCTCGAAGGTGCTGATTTGCGCCTTGATCGTTTTCTTCCCGGTGCTGGTCAATACGGTGGTGGGGGTGCGGGCTGTCCCAACCGCCTTATATCACTTGATGCGATCTCTGCGCGCCACGCCAACCCAAGTTTTATGGAAACTGGAGGTGCCGGCTTCGCTGCCGGTTTTCCTGGGCGGGCTGCAGGTAGGGGCCACATTGTCCGTGATTGGCGCGGTGGTCGGTGAACTGGTCGGCGCAGATACAGGCCTGGGTTTTCTCATCAACGTTGGGCGCGGTCAGTACGATACGGCGCTGGTTTTCGTGGCCGTATTCACCTTGATAGCCCTGGCGCTGGCCTTGTATGGGCTGGTGGCTTGGGCAGGGAAGAAACTGCTGCAATGGCAAGAAAACGCTTGAAAGGGTGGCATCTTCCCAAACCATTCTGCGCCCCGCTTTTATGTTGGCGCGTCAAACCGATGGGGCGGCAGCCCCCAAAGGGGATGCTATCCCCAAAGGGGATGCCATTGAATTGCCTGCCCAAACAGGCTATTATCCAGCACCTCGACGCACCAACCGATTGATCGAGATGATACTCAATTTCTAGGAGGTACTATGTTCAAGAAGTTCGTTGCAATCACGCTGGGGGTGGCGCTCGGCCTTTCGGCCTGTAGCAGTCCCAAGTCTGGGCAAGAGGCGGACGTTCGCCTCAAACTGCCACTGGGATATATTCCCAATGTCCAATTTGCGCCGATGTATGTGGCTATCGAAAAAGGTTTCTTCGACCATCAGGGTCTGGAGGTGACGCTAGAACATAATGTCCGAGAGACCGATGCAGCCGCGCTGTTGGGCGCAAACGAGTTGCAATTTGCCGTCATCTCGGGTGAACAGGTGCTGCTTGCACGCGCCCAGGGCTTGCCGCTGGTGTATGTGGCGGCCTGGTATCAAAAGTATCCGGTTTCGGTGGTAGCCAAAACGTCGCAAGGCATTGCTGCTCCTGTGGATTTGAAAGGCAAACGCATTGGCTTGCCGGGGCTGTATGGCGCAAATTACATCGGTCTGGAGGCGCTGCTTGCCTCGGCCAACCTGAGCGATGCCGATGTGAGTCTCGATTCGATTGGCTTTACCCAAGTAGAAGCGCTGGCCACCGACCAAGAAGAGGCTATCGTCGGTTATGCGGCCAACGAACCCATTCAGTTGCGCGCGCGCGGCTACGAGGTGACCGAACTGCGCGTGGCCGATTTCGTTCAACTCGCTTCCAACGGCCTGGTCACCAATGAGAAAACCCTGGCCGAAAACCCGGCCCTGGTACAGCGCATGACAGCGGCCTTCCTGGACGGGTTGAAGTACACCATCGAACACCCCGACGAAGCATACGAAATCAGCAAAAAGTATGTGGAAAACCTGGGCGAAGCCGACGAAGCGACGCAAAAACAGGTGCTGGCCGTTTCGATTTCGTTCTGGCAGGCCGAGCGCCTCGGATATTCGCAGCCTGCCGCCTGGGAGAACATGCAAGAAGTCTTGTTGAAAATGGGCTTGCTCTCCACGCCGCAGCCATTGGACAAGGCTTTTACCAATCAGTTCATTCCCTGACCACCTACGTTTTACGCTTTACGAATCACCCCTCCCATGCCCTCAACTCCCTTCCTCACCGTCCAACGCTTGAGCGCTGTCTTTCCCGACAACAACGGCGGTTTGCGCGCGCTGGAGGACGTTTCTTTCGAAGTTCATCCGCGCGAATTCGTGTGCGTGCTGGGGCCCTCTGGCTCAGGTAAAAGCACGCTGCTGCGCATTTTGGCCGGTTTGCTCCTGCCTACCGAGGGGCTGGTGCGCTTTGCAAGCCAAAGCCAGCCCCGCATCGGCATGGTCTTCCAACAAGCCAACCTGATGCCGTGGCGCACGGTGTTGGGCAACCTGACCCTGCCGCTCGAATTGTCAGGCATCGAAAAGAGCATGGCACGCATCCAGGCGCAAGAATTGATTGAATTGGTGGGATTGAAGGGATTCGAAAACAATTGGCCGCGCGAACTTTCCGGCGGCATGGCGCAGCGGGTAGCCATTGGGCGTGCGCTCATCCATGACCCCGACCTGCTGCTGCTCGATGAGCCTTTCGGCTCCCTCGATGCCTTGACGCGCGAGCGCATGTGGACAGAACTATTGCGCATCTGGCAAGCACGCCAGAAAACGGTGGTGATGGTCACCCACTCGATTTCCGAGGCGCTCTTTTTGGCCGACCGCGTATTGGTACTCACCCAACGACCAGGGCAGGTCAAACTTAACCTGGCGGTAGACTTGCCCCGTCCGCGTCACGAGGAGATGCGTTACACGGCTCACTTTGGCAAACTGGCACAGCAATTGAAAGAGGCAATTGGCACCTAGAAAGCCATACCCTGTAGTAAGGACGGAATCGGGTCCCCTTCGGCGATCCGATTCCGTCCAGTCCGCGCTCCTGCGACATCTGCGGATAATTCTTGAAGACAGGCAGGCACTATAGAGAAGACTCGTTTCTTGTGGGCGCGCTCCTTTTTTCTTTAGCCCTTGAGCGGCGGAGCATCTTTATCGTAGACAAATACTTGGATATCCAAACCGTCTACATTCAAAAAGTCAATGGCTGGCTGGAAAGTAGCGTCTTTGATGGCTTGCATATCGCCGGCCGGGGCATACACCGAAATCCGCGCCTCTTCATCGGACATTTTGACGACCTTAATTTCCGCAGCCTGGCTGACAGCGGTAATTTTGGCCTGCATCTGTTGGATAGCATCGTCGAGCGACATGACAAACTCCCGGTTGTTCGTTGCCGCTATTATACTCAACTCTTCAGGCAAACCTAACCTTTCTGCACAGTTAGACCCTAAAGGTTTTCAGGTCAAAGCGGCCCTTCTGCCAGCAAATTCGGCTGTTTTATACAGGGCGTTCAGGGCATGTAGCGCACACTCTCACGCCTCCATCGGCAGGGGCGTCACTTCTTTTTCCAGCCGGTCGCCCAGGGCGTCCCGCGCGGTTTCTCCAAGCGGTTGCCGGGCAGGGATTGCAAGTTGATGAAAGCGTTTGCGGCAAAGGCCGGTGGTATGACGGCTGATAGTTGCATCCTGTCTTAGTTACTTCTTGATTACTTCAAACGCGCGGTCCGGCCTCCACCACTTCCCTGGGCGTGCCATCTTCGAACTTTTTGAAATTCTCGATAAAACGCTGCGCCAGGTCTTTGTAGCGTTTGTCGTACTCCGCGCGGCTGGGCCAGGACGACCAGGGTTGCAGCACTTCGGGCGGCACGTCTGGGCAGGATTTCGGCACGGAGAAGCCAAAGACCGGGTCGGTGTAATATTCCACGTCGGCTAGTTTGCCGGTCAGGGCGGCGTTCAGCAGGTTGCGCGTGTAGCGAATGCTGATGCGTTTGCCCACCCCATACGGCCCGCCTACCCAGCCGGTGTTGACCAGCCAGCAGGCGACGCCGTAGCGCTCGATTTTGTTCCTGAGCAGTTCGGCATATTTGTAGGGATGATGAACCATGAACGGGCCGCCAAAACAAGCCGAGAAGGTGATTTCCGGCTCGTCCCGCAGACCGACTTCTGTTCCCGCAATTTTAGCCGTGTAGCCCGAAATGAACTGGTACAGGGCCTGCTCCGGCGACAGGCGCGCGATGGGCGGCATGACGCCGCTGGCGTCGCAGGTCAACATGATGATGTTCTTGGGATGCCCGGCCTTCTTCTCGGGGACGGCGTTGGAGATGAATTCCAGCGGGTAGGAGGCGCGGGTATTTTCTGTGACCGAGTCGTCGTCCAAATCAATCAGGCGCGTGACCGAGTCGTAAGTCACGTTTTCGAGAATCGTCCCATACATGCGCGTAGTTGCATAAATCTGCGGCTCGGCAGCCTCCGACAAGCCAATGACCTTGGCATAACAGCCGCCCTCGAAGTTGAAGACGCCCTCGTCGCTCCAGCCGTGCTCGTCGTCGCCGATCAAGCGGCGGGTGGGATCGGCCGAGAGCGTGGTCTTGCCAGTGCCAGAAAGCCCAAAGAACAACGCCACGTCGTCCGGGTCGTTGGGGCTGACATTGGCCGAGCAGTGCATCGGCAACACGCCCTGCAGCGGCAACAGGTAATTCAAGATGGTAAAGACCGATTTCTTGATTTCGCCCGCGTAGGCCGAATTGCCGATGATGGCCAGTTTCTTCTCGAAACTGAGCGCGATGAAGGTCTCGGTGTGGGTGTTGTCCACGCTGGGGGCGGCTTTGAAGCCGGGTACGGCCAGCAGCGTGAAGTCCGGGACGAAGCGTTTGTACTCCTCCAGCGATTGGGGCAAGAGGAACATGTTGCGGGCAAACATGCTGTGCCAGGCCAGTTCGGTCACCAGGCGCACCGGCAGGCGGTAGTTCTCGTCCGCGCCGCCGTACACATCTTGAACGAAAAGATCGCGCCCCTGCAAATAACCTAGCAGGCGGGCGTATAGTTCGTCGAATTTTTCAGCCGACATGGGACGGTTGTACTGTCCCCACCAAACGTGTTCCTGGCTGCTGCCCTCGTAGACGATGAATTTGTCGTTGGCAGCGCGGGCGGTGTGCTTGCCGGTCAGGACCGCAAACGGCCCGCCCCGTACAGTTACGCCCTCGTTTCGGAAGACGGCTTCCTCGTATAACGCTTCGGCAGGCAGGTTCCAATAAGCCAGCCGCAGGTTACTCAGGCCGTGATTGGACAGGTTGTAATCCGCTTTGCGGGCCTGGGCAATGCCCTCGGCGGGGGTTTTGATGTTGAGCAAGTTGTTCATATCCACTACTCACTATTCTCTATCTATTCTCTACTCTCTACTTCTCTCATAACCAATCTCGTACCAATTTACGGTCGCCAATGTAGATTTCGTTGGGGCTGGTCGGGTCGAGCGCCCACTTGATGCGCGCAATGCCCTCGGTTACGTCCTTGACCGTGCCGCTGAAAGACAAACGGATATGGCCCTCCATGCCAAATTCCTTGCCCGGCACGGTCACCACCAGCGCCTTCCTGAGCAAGAACCTGGACAGTTCGACGGAATTGCTAGAAAACGCGCGCAGGTCGGGCAAAGCGTAGAAGGTGCCATCGGGGGGGATGAGACGCGCGCCGTTGAAGGATTTCATCTCTTGCAGCAGCACGTTGCGGTTGTTCTCGATTTGCAGGCGCAGTGCCTCGACCACAGACTGCATCCCGTTCAGCGCGCCCTCGGCCGCCGCCTGCGAAACGGGCGAGACGCCCGACGTGGTCTGCGCAGTGACGTTGGTCATCACCCGCACCAGTGCGCGCGGGGCAACCACCCAGCCAACACGGAAGCCGGTCATGCCATACACTTTGGCTACGCCATTGACAACGATCAAGTTCGAGTCTTCCACGTCTTTTTTCGTAAAGCGATACGCCGGCACAGCCTGCTTGCGGTCGAAGGTCAACTTGTGATAGATGTCGTCGCAAATCATGACGATGCCCTTGCGCTCGCAAAAGTCCACCATCTTTTCGATGAGTTCCGGCGGATAGATGACACCGGACGGATTGTTCGGACTGTTGACGATGATCGCCCGTGTGTATGAAGTAACGGCGCGCTCGATGTCCTCGAAACGCGGGGTGAAGGTGCCGTCCTCGGGCGTGACGATGACCGGACGGGCATTGCACATCTTGACGATTTCGGGATACGAGACCCAGTATGGCGCCAGGATGACGACCTCGTCCTGCGGGTTGAGGATGGAATACAGGATGTTGAAAAGCGACTGTTTCGCACCGTTGGTCACGATGACATTCTCCGGCGCGACCAGGCGGTCGTAATTCTCCTCTGTATAGCGGATAATGGCCTTTTTCAACGACAGGGTACCATCAGCAGGCGTATACTTGACCTCCCCGCTCGTCAACTTAGCCGCCGAGGCCAGGATAGCATGGATGGGAGTCTTGTTCTTGGGTTCGCCAATCCCCAGATGAATGACCGCCTCGCCTCGCTCGCGCAGCAGGCGGGCTTCTTCGTTCAGAGCCAGGGTCGGCGATTCGGCAATTTCGCTGGCAAGTTTGCTTAGTTTCATGGTTCTCCTTGACTTCCGAGGTCTCTACCTGCCGCTATGCGCAGGAAGAGACAAGGGCAGATTGGAATAAATAAAAATGTATCTGGTCAGACCTAGCCGTCCAGATACATTGCAAGAACCGCGAGAAGCGGCGCTGACAAACAAGTTGTCAGACATACAATCATAACTCTATTATACCTTTTTTTGTTTCGCCAGGCCGCGCACTCCACAATTTCCCTTTGATACTTTCGCCTTTTTCGCGTAATTTGCGTTCGGTTACGCCTGGCAGACTGTGATCGGGAGCGCAAGGCTTCAGGAGACGCATGTCCACGCACTTCGCCAACAGACTCAAGGTTTGCCTGCGTACAATGGAAGCACGAAGCATTGGCGCGCCAGCGCGTCTGTTCTGCTGCCTTTTTCTTTGAGATTACACGAAAAAACATTATAATCATTATGAACAACCTCATAATTGATTCCCAAACAAGGAGAACCCTATGCCCGCTCCCGCACCCCGATCTGTCAAACCTGTCGGCTACGTCAAATTTTCCGACAAACTGACCGCCTCCCTGAACGACATCGAGCGCATGATCAATGAGCACAAGGACATGATAGACGCCATCCAGGAAGTGGCTATCAACCTGACCGATGCCATGGGTGGATTGCACACCCTGACCGTCAAATACGCCGGCATTGCCAATTCCATCTTGGACGTGTTGCTGCCCATCGCCAAGACGATGCCCATCATCCCCAAGAACGTCACCGACTTGCTGGTCAACCTCGAAGCCATTACGCAGAAAATCATAGATAGCAGCGCCAGCACCTCCAAGACCATTGCGGAGGTCAACAGCGGCTTGAAGACCGGCGACGCCGCCAAACTCAAAGGTCACGCCAACGAAATCAAGTCCATGACCAATGCGCTAGCCGCCATCCTGCCCAAAAAATAGCGGATTTGTAATAAATGTAGTAATATACATTCCTAACATTTTTGTAAGGAGTTTTCAGTCATGACCAAACTAACAGATGTCGAGGGCATTGGTCCTGCCAATGCCGAAAAACTCAAAAAAGCAGGCGTCGGCTCTACCGAAAGCCTGCTCGAAATGGGCAAGACCCCAGCCGGCCGTAAAGACCTGGCCAAGAATTCTGGCATCAGCGAAAAGCAGATTCTCGAATGGGTCAACCACGTAGACTTGTTCCGCATCAAAGGCATCGGCGAAGAGTACGCCGACCTGCTCGAAGAAGCCGGTGTGGACACAGTGGCTGAACTGGCGCAGCGCAAAGCGGACGCCCTGCACGCAAAAATGGCCGAAGTCAACGCCAAGAAGAACCTGGTCAACAA
>DAOUCM010000129.1:0-25256 GCA_034431895.1 Anaerolineales bacterium | reverse complement strand
TAGGCGGTTGCTGCCTCACCTGAATTGACCCAGGTGGGGTGGATTGGGTATTGCCTGAAGGCCGCCCGGGTCAACGAAAGCGAGCTCTCTACAACGATTTGGCTATTCAGTTTTTAAACTGCAAAAGTCGAGTTTCAACTCAGCATTCTCGATTCGGTAATTTGCTGCGCTCATTTCAACGCCATAAACTGTCTTTGTGACCACCTCAGAGTGAGCATATTTTCCCAAAATTTGAGAAGTCACCCCTGGCCAAGCTGTAGGGTAGGGCGTAGGCGTTGGCAAGTTCCTGTTATGGCTCTCAGCCAACACAAGTAAGGGAGAGCGATTCCCAAAGTTGAGGAGCAATGTAACTAAAAGCAGGGTTATACAGATAAGAGCGAGGAGAACGCGAAACTTTGTTTTCATTTTGTATTTCCTTTGTCAGTATCCTACCTTGCAAAGCAGTTATCTATGCCCCATAAGGAGAGAGCAAGTTTATTGGTTGAGGAGGTGGATATACAACACTGGTCGCCATATCACCACAATTGAGAGACGGTCCAAAGCCATCATCTGTTGCGTACATGGCGGTATAAACACTCTCATCACCAGGAACGTACCCATTAATAGGGTTCATGTCGCTTGAATAATCTATGCCTCCCCAACGAATACTCCCCTCGGCGTACATTGAATTTCCTGAAAGATTGCGAGTTCGTTCCCATTGCGCCAAACAGGCATTTGAATATCGATTTTGTACCTCTCCAATCTTTGTATCGTTTACGTAAAGACTCCTGAACACTGGATAGGTTTGTGCGTCAGAATCACATCCCATCGTATTGGGATTTAATCCATTGCAGGAACTACCATGGCAAGTCAAAGAATACCACAAACTATCGATTCCATAATTGCCTACATACGACCCTCCTGAAAGGCAACGCGTATAGAACCAGAAACTGCCTCTATCGTTTGATGCCAGCGTCACATCGAAATACCCGGATAAGGGCAGGCTGGGATAGTTTACATTCCCGGTAGTTTTGGTGACATACACAGCATAGCCAGCATTGCAGTTTACCCCGGTATACGCGTAGTACAGCCGAACATCGCCAATCCCTGCGCCAGATACCCGGATTTTTGTTTCCACACGCCCGCTCCCTGTAAAGTACTTGGAGGAAGGATCATAGGCGTGCAGGGATTGTTCGTTGAATGTAGCGTTCACGATGGTATTGTAACCGGTCGGGGAGGAGCACCCCGCACCAACACAACTTGGACCTGTTGGGGTATTGAAATAAAGAGAGAGTATGTCGTATTCCCCTGCTGGCCGAGGCCTCGAAAACGGCGCATGTCTGGCGACCAGCGCAGAAACCTGGCCATTGCTTGCCAGGAAGAATAACAGCCCAACGATCAGGATGCGCCTGATCTGCCAATTCGTCTGTCTCTTGCCCATCGGTCCTCCAAACTGCCCAGTCGAATAGGGGGGGCGCGTATGGCTGGGAATATATCCCTGGAAAGGGAAACTGTCACTGGTATTAATGCCAGTTTTTCCTTACACTTCTGTCAGGTCGTCCGGGAAATATTTGTGCAGCCAGGCGGCTGCCTCGTACCGCGACCGCAGGCCCAGTTTGTCCAGGATGGTCGAGAGGTGAAAAGCAACCGTCTTTGGGGTGACGCCCAGTTTCTCTGCCATGGCGCGGTTGCTCAGTCCGGCGGTGGCCAGCCGCAGGACTTCGCGTTCGCGCCCGGTCAGGCTGTCCCATTTGTCTCCCGCCTGCTCGCGCCAGCGCCTCGACCTGGCAATCTGCTCCTCCGTAAAGAGCGCTTCGCCCGCGGCCGCGCGGCGGATGGCCGCAATGAGATTTTCGGCCCGCTCGCTCTTGGAAAGGTAGCCTGCTACGCCGGCCTCCATCATTTTTGACAAGTAGAAGTCCCGGTCGTGTGCGGTCAGCACCAAGGTGACTGTTTCAGGGGAATGCTGCCGCACCCACCTTTCGATCTCCACAGGAGAATCGCCAGGCATCTTCAGGTCGAGCAGCAGGATTCGGGGATGGAGCGCGGCGACCAATTCCCTGGCTTCCGCGCCGTTTTGGGCTTCGCCGACAACCAGGATGTCCCTGGCAGCAGAAAGGATTTCGCGGATGCCTGCGCGCGTGAGGGGGTGGTCATCGGCCAAAATCAAAGGGATCGGTTCGGGATGCATAGCGCCTCCTTCCTTTTGCAAGCGACGCTCCCCCAGTATAATATAGACGATGCGCATAATCAGGTTGTTCCTATCCGGTTTAGTCATATTGAAAGGTGATTGTAAGGCGCTTGCTTTGGAGAAGAGGTAAATCGTGAAACTATCCTTGATCTTTCTTTTTATCGATTTGTTGGTGCTGCTCATCTATCCCATCCTTTTCCTGGTGCACAAAGTACGCCGAATTTTCGGTTTTAAGCGATAATAGAGGCATGATTCTGTCCCTCTCCAGGAGGCCTCTATGCCCACGTTGAACGATGTCCTGGGCGTGATTTTGGGCGGCGGGCGCGGCGCGCGCCTGTACCCGCTGACCAAGATGCGCTCCAAACCGGCCGTCCCGATTGCCGGGAAATACCGCCTCATTGATATTCCCATCAGCAACTGCATCAATTCCGGCATCTATCGCATTGCCATCCTGACGCAGTTCAACTCCGTTTCCCTGCACCGCCATATCGCCAATACTTATCACTTCGACTCTTTCCACACCGGATGGGTGCAGATTCTGGCCGCCGAACAGACCATCGAAAGCGCCGACTGGTATCAAGGCACGGCGGATGCGGTGCGAAAACAATTGCTCGAGATTCAGGCCACCGGTGCAGAGTATGTGCTGATTTTGGCGGGCGACCATCTCTACCGCATGGACTACGCTGCCATGGCCGAATATCACTGGCAGAAGAACGCCGATATAACGGTAGCCGTCCAACCGGTCGCAAAAGAAGATGCGACCCGCTTCGGGCTGTTGAAGCGCGAGGACGATGGTCATATCTCCTCGTTTGCCGAAAAACCCAAAGACCCGGCTGTCCAGCAGAGATTCGTGAGCCGCAACGATCCGGCCCGCCCTTATCTTGGCTCGATGGGCATCTATCTGTTCAAGACCAGCGTACTGGTCGAATTGCTCACCCGCCACCCGCGCTATGACGATTTCGGCGGCGACATCATCCCAGAGGCCATCCAATCGCACGAGGTGTTCGGTTTCGACTTCGACGGCTACTGGGAGGATATCGGGACGATTCGCTCGTTCTACGAGACCAATTTGAAATTGACGACCTCAAACCCGCCTTTCAACTTCTACGACCCGCAAAGCCCCATCTACACCCACGCGCGCCCCCTGCCCGGCTCGGTAGTGCTAGACAGCGATTTGAAGGATGTGCTGCTGGCAGAAGGCTGTCGCGTCCAGAAAGCGAAAGTGCGGCATTCCATCTTGGGTCTGCGCAGCCAGGTGGCGGCCGGGGCCTGCATCGAAGACAGCATTGTCATGGGCGCAGACTACTACGACATCGAAACCACACCGCACAAGATTCCGCTAGGGGTCGGGCGGGACTGCCACGTGGAAGGCGCCATCCTGGACAAGAACGTGCGCCTGGGCAAGGGCGTGGTCATCCGTCCCTTCCCGCGCGGTACCGACCTGGACCGTGAGACTTGGTTCGTGCGCGATGGCATCGTGGTCATCCCCAAAAGCGCCACCCTTCCGCCCGGCACCCGTATCGAACCGAAATAATTACGTTTTACGTTTTACGCATTACTCGGGTTTCGCCCGCAGTTGAACTGACGTCCATTGGTGCGCGCAGTTCAACTGTAGGCGAACGGTGGGTGAATTTCCTCGACGACAAAAGAACGCCGATGCTGCGGCGAATACCCCAGCCGCTTCAACGCCGACCGATGGGCCTGCGTGCCGTACCCTTTGTTTTTCTCCCAGCCGTAAGCGGGGTCCCGTTTCCCCAGTTCGACCATGAGGGCATCCCTGGCCGTTTTAGCCAGCACCGAGGCGGCGGCGATGCTCAGGCAGCGGGCGTCACCCTTCACCAGCGAGGTCTGCGGCAGGGCGCTTTCGGGCAGTTCCAGGCGAAAATCGGTCAGGAGGTAGAGCGGTTGGAGGGTCAGGCCCGCCAGCGCGCGTTCTGCCGCCAGCCGCACGGCGCGCACGATGCCCAGCTGGTCAATTTCTGCGGCGGAGGCGTAGGCCACATTCCACGCCAGGGCGACCGCCCGGATGAGCGAGGCGCAGCGGTCGCGCTGAAGGGGAGTCATCTGCTTGGAGTCGCGGCAGCCGGCCAAAGTCCGGGAAAGATGCGGGTCGTCCCCCGGCAAGATGACTACGCCCACCGCTACCGGGCCGGCCAGGGCGCCGCGTCCGGCTTCGTCCAATCCAGCCACAAGGGGATAGTGCGGCCAAAGGGCGCGTTCTAAGGTCAGGTCAGGGATTGGGGTCATACAGTCCGCGCCGGGCATTGCGGCGGATGACGAGCAGGTCGCGCAGCAGCGAGAGCGTGTCTTTGAGCAAATGAATACGGCTTTCGGGGTCGAAATACCAGGGGATGGGCAGTTCGACAATGCGGTAGCCGCGCCGACGCGCGATGTAGAGTGTTTCGGGGTCGAAGGAAATACCGCTGAAGGTTTGGAAGCGGAAGATATCGTGAGCGACCTCGGCGCGGAAGCATTTGAAGCCGCATTGAGTATCGCGCAGGCCAGGCAAAGCCAACAAGCGAATGATCAGGTTGATGGCGCGCCCGCCCCAGTGCCGGTAGGCCGGTTCGTTGTAACGAACAGCGCCGGGTGCTTCACGCGAGCCAATGGCAATATCGAAATCGGTCAAGGCCGGCGGCAGGAAGCGGTTGACCTCGGTGATGGGCATCGAGAGGTCGGCGTCGCACAGGAAGCGATATTCTCCTTCGGCCGTCAACATGCCGCGTTGAACCGCCAAGCCCTTGCCGCGTTGTTCGACTTGTAAGGGGCGCAGGTGGGGGTAGCGGCGGGCAAATTCTTGCGCAATGGCGTACGTCCGATCGCTGCTGCCGTTTTCGACCACCCACACTTCGGCGGAGTAGGGTTGCTTTTCCAAGAACGAAAAAATCTGCTCCAGCGCGTGGGGCAGACGGCGCTCTTCGTTATGAGCCGGGATGATGATGGAGAGAAATGGGGAAGTCAAAGATTATTGCGGATAAAATAAAAGGAAGCCCACTACACACAACAGCAGGCAGAGTTCGACCCATGCCAGCCCACCCAGCAAGACCCATTGTTGCACGGTCATCCCGAAGTAGCGCTGCCCGGCCGGGCGCGCGGGCAAAGGCACGGCAGGGCTGGTCTCAGAAATATTCCTGGCGATTTCCGGTTCTTCGTCCTCGGCAAAGGCAAAGCCCAGATCGGCAGGGTCGAAGGCCTCGGCCCTTTCGGCAGCCTGGAAGATGGCCTGGGCGCGCGAGCGTTCTGCCGAATCGAGGGGTTCGCTTTGCAAAGAAGGCGCCATTGCCGCAGAAGGCGCTTCGCCGGCCGGGGCAGCCTGACGCCTGGCCGGGCGCGGATTGGAGATGCGTTCTGCCACTTGCTCCACATGTTGCGGCGATAAGAGCGGCGGGGCTTGAAGAAGGCTGGTTGCCCAGCGTTCGATGGCGTCGCTCATAACCACCCGCACGGTAGAACGCTGGCTGTCAATGTAAAGGCCAGGGTCAGCCGCCAACAGCACCGGTTCGACCGAAAGGGCGCGCTTAGCGCCTTGCCGCTCGAGAAACACCTTGAGAGCGCGGGCAAAGCCTTCGACGCGCGTCAGCAGATTCACCGCCGCCGGCTGAAAGGTGTTGCCACGCAACACCCGCCACGAATCGCCCTTGGCCAGGTATGTGCCGCGCAAGTGGGTGACGTAAGCAACGATGATGCCCGGCGGTCCAATCAGGATGAGGGGGATGGTGATTTCGCTGCCTGGCAAAGTGCAGTTGCGCAACAGAATGAAACCCCTTACCAGGATACGGTCGAGAAGTTGGACGATGGTCTTTTGGGCCTGTAGTTCTGGGTACCAGGACGGACCGTATTTCAGCGTGCCTTTGAGACGGTCGAGGAAGGCAATCTCGCCCTTGTAATTTTGATACGGGGTTTGATCAATCAGCTTCATGGAGATTACAAGACCGGCGTATCCTCGAGCTCGTCACGTCGAACATCGGCCGGACGAGTGGTGAGGAACTGCGTCCCGTCGCTGGCGACGCAGCGCACGGCCTTGCCCAAGTCGAAAGAACCGGCCCAATATTCCTTGCGGCGGCCTGTGTAGAAAGTTTTGCCCTGCGCAAGCATATCGAGCAGAGTCTTGCGGTCGAGCAACACGAGATCGGAAAAGGCCGCGCCGCGTCGAAGATAAGCGCGCACCCATGCGATGCGCTCATCAGGAGCATAGCGAACTGCTTCGATAACGCCATCTATTTTCTTCTTTGCCATAGAGAAGCCCTCCGCTCTTAATTTTAACACAATTATCTATCGTAGCGCGGTCCAGCCTGTCCTGGCGTCAGGCCAGGGCCGCAACCGAACTTGCCTGTCATTGCGAGCGCAGGTCGAGCGTAGCATCGAGTTGTCGAGAGGTAGACGGCGGGTCTCGATACGCTTCGCTACTCGACCCTGCTCGACCAGCGCCGCCGTATCGCAAGACCAGGCGAAGCCCTGGGCAATCGCCAGCCTGCCCTGGCGGGTGTCCAGGGGACAAGCAACTGCGGAGCAACACCACGCTTCAATTTTCGGTCCGCTGCTCTTCCTCGTCTTCCAACACCATGACCTTATACGCCTCGGCGTAGGGGATGCCTTTTTCTTTGCCCTCTTCCTGCGCCCATTCGCGTAGCATCTTCTCCGGCTCCCAATCGCCCAATTGACTGACATGTTTCTTGAGGGCAGCAATTTTCAAGTCCAATGTATCGGTGATGTCTACCCAGGTATCGGGTTTTTCGGGGCCGTGTAGATACAAGCGTTTGACCTTGTGCGGTTCGTAGCCTTCGGCCAACAGGTCGGCAAACAACAAACGGCTGCCCGCCGAGGGAAAGACAGCGTAGGTCGCCAGTTGCGCCGCCGCGCGGTGATCGGGATGATTGATGTAACCGTTCCCATAGAAAACCGCCTGCGGGTCGCCGGTGACGACCGTGTCGGGGCGATAACGGCGAATGAGCCGGGTCACTTCCTTGCGTAACGCCATGGTCGGTTCCAATTCGCCATCTGGCTGACGCAAGAAAATCGTTTCTGCAATGCCCAGCAAGGCATTGGCGGCGCGTTGTTCCTCCTCGCGGATGTGCGCCAGGGTCGGTTTGTAAGCGGCGTCATGCGCCGGGTCGTTCGAGCCGGCCTCGCCGCTGGTGAGAACAACCGAAATGACCCGGCAGCCTTGCCGAGCCCATTTCGCCAACGTCCCAGCGACGGTGAACTCCTGGTCGTCGGGATGGGCATGGATGCTCATCGCGCATTGGGGCAGGTATTCGTTTTCCATAAGCGTCTAAACGACGGTTTTCGCCACCTGCTCTCCGTAGCCCAACAGCGCCTTGAGCATCTCTGGCGTGCGTCCTTCGGCATAGACGCGCAACACCGGTTCTGTGCCAGAGGGGCGAATGAGCAGCCAGGAATCGTCGGCCAGGATGTACTTGACGCCATCGCGCTGACCGATCTCGCTCACTTTCTCGCCTCCGATCTCCGCTGGGGCCCGCCCGGTGAGGAACTGCGTCATCTCGGCCTTGGCGACCGGGCGACTGAGACGCAAATCGGTGCGCGCATAGAAGGCTGGCCCCACCTCTGCCAACAGTTCGTTGACCAGTTCATAGAGCGTTTTGCGAGAGGCGGCCAGCATCTCTACCAGCAACAAGCCCATGAGGGGACCATCGCCTTCAGGAATATGTCCCTTGAACGAGATGCCGCCCGATTCCTCGCCGCCAATCAGCACGTTCTCGCTCATCATGTAATCGGCGATGTGATTGAATCCGACCGGGGTCTCGTACAAGGGTAAACCATAGCGTTGAGCCAGCCGGTCGATCATGCGCGTGGTCGAAACCGTGCGCACTACAGCGCCGTCCATGCCGCGCTTTTCGACCAAGTACTTGAGCGCCAGCGCCATGATCTTATGCGGATCCACGAAATTTCCGCGCTCGTCCATCGCCCCAATGCGGTCGGCGTCGCCATCGGTGCAGAGGCCGAAATTGCCCATTCCCGAACTGATAGCCGAAGCCAGCGGCCCCAGGTACTTGGCAATGGGTTCAGGATGCACGCCGCCGAAGCCCGGGTTCATTTCCCCGCGAATCTCGGCCACTTCGCAGCCTGTCCCTTGCAAGAATGCCTTGATGACGCCGCGCCCCGACCCGTACATCGAGTCCACTACAAAGCGTTGCGGTTCGTCGGCAATGATGTCGGTACGGATGAGCGTGCGCAGATGGTCGAAATAGGCTGGCAGCGGATTGAATTTTTGAATCAACCCCATTTCCCGCGCCTTGTCGAAATCCATCAAGTTGGGGCCGCGCGCGCGCTCTTCGTTGTCATTGATGTACACTTCCACGCGGCGGCATTGTTCTGGCAGCGCCGATCCGCCAAAAGCCCCTTTCAGTTTGACGCCGTTGTAGCGAGGGGCGTTGTGCGAGGCGGTGATCATCACCCCGGCCACCGCCTGCTGCTGTTTGACAGCATACGAAATCGCCGGCGTGGGCGCATCGGACTGCGCCAGCAAAACGGTGAAACCGTTGGCCGAAAGGACGCGCGCCACCTCCCCGGCATAGCGGTCTGAGAGAAAGCGCGTATCGAAACCGACGACGATCTTGCGCGTCCCTCCCGCCTGGCCACCGTTACCAGATTTGTCCCAATGCTCGGAGGCCACCGCATCTGCAATCGCCTGCGCTACCATGCGCAAATTGCTGTATGTGAACGTATCCGAAATAACGGCTCTCCAGCCATCCGTGCCAAAATGAATGGGCATATTCTCTCCTCGAGCAAGGCCCTAAAACGCTGGGCGGGGTCGCAAGACCCCGCCCAGGCATCGGTCATTTGGTCGCTTGCGCCACCACAGCGGCAAACGCCTGTGGATCACGCACAGCCAAATCGGCCAGCATCTTGCGATTGAGACGGATATCCGCTTTCTTCATAGCAGCCACCAACTTGCTGTAGGTAGTACCGTTCAAGCGAGCGGCAGCATTGATACGAGCGATCCACAACTTGCGCAAGTCGCGCTTGCGCATACGACGATCGCGATAAGCATACCACAGGCTCTTCAGCATCGCTTCATTAGCGCGCCGGAAGAGCAAATGCTTGGAACCTCTTTGCCCCTTGGTGAACCTCAATGCTTTCTTGTGGCGGCGATAACCGTATGGGCCGCTTTTTACACGAGTCATTCTTTACCTCCTGCGTACCGCCCGGCGTCGGCGTCCTGCCTGTCAGGAGCGCCAGTTGCATACACCGGGTAGCCGCAAATCGAAAAATAGACGAGCGGAAGGGTTAGCCTTCCATGTTGGGGGCCAGGCGCTTGACGCGCTTGATGATGCCGCGTCCTTGCACTGGAAGCATTTCTGCCAACAACGCCTTGGTGCGCTCAGAAGTGCGCCGTCTCAGGTGACTCTTGCCGCCTTTGGTGCGCACCAGTTTACCCGACCCAGTCAAGCGAAACCGCTTGGAGGTCGCCTTGTGGGTCTTCAACTTGAATTTGCCTGCTTTCTGCTTACGAGGCACAGGAATCTTCTCCTTTCATACAGAATGAACCGCGGGACGAACTTGCTCCCGCGGACCGGTCACATCCTTGGGGGCTTTCTCGTTCAAGCCGCAGCCGCCGCCTGCTTCTGACCATCGGGCTGCTCGCTCTTTTCTTTCTTCTTGCTACCCGGTTTGGCAGGCGCCAGCACCACCAACATCGTGCGCCCCTCCATTTGGGGAGGCTGTTCGATGACGCTGATATCGGCCAACTCTTGAGCGATTTCTTTCAAGTCTTCGAGGGCAATCTCAGGATAATCCATTTCGCGGCCACGAAATTTGACAGTGACGCGCACTTTATGTCCCTGTTGCAGCCAACGGCGAGCATCCTCCACTTTGAAGCCACGATGAGCCACATTCGTTTTCGGACGCAAGCGGATTTCTTTGACCTCGATCTTGGTTTGCGCTTTCTTCGCCTCGCGCTCTTTCTTAGCGCGTTCATAGATAAACTTGCCAAAATCCATCACACGGCAAACCGGCGGACTGGCGTTAGGCGAAACCTCCACGAGGTCGAGCTCGGCATCGCGGGCAATCTGCAAAGCCTGGCGAATCGGGACAATACCTACATTCTCTCCGCCAGGGCCAATCAACCGCACTTCCGCAACACGGATGCCTTCATTGACGCGAAATTCGTTAGCGCTGATATGCTTCTCCTTCTTTCAAAAACGGACGACCAGCGCGCAGGCTGGTTTTTTAGCGCGCTGATGATACCATGAGGGCGGGAAATCGTCAACAAAAATGCGGCTGGTAATTTATCGCGGGGCTCACCTCGCGAGGTGGGGGCGGCCAACCGCCGTACCGCCGACCTGCATGTGCCACCTGCGCCATGAAATGGCACAAAGTGGTACGGTCGGCCTTGCTAGACCCGGCAGAGCCTGGCGATACGCTGTTTGCACCTGCCCTGCTGGCGGCTGGGGGCGGCTTCCAACCCGCCGAATCAGGCGATACAAAGATGCGGGCAATCACCAGGCACAATTTCATTGCCAGAATCCATGAAAGCGGCTATAATACGCCCTGTTCATCGGGGCGTGGCGCAGCCCGGCTAGCGCGCTTGCATGGGGTGCAAGAGGTCGGAGGTTCAAATCCTCTCGCCCCGACAGACCCACAAACCGCCGAACCGCTCAGGTCGGCGGTTTCCCTTTTCAGGGACGCCGCAAATCCCCTCGCCCCGACAGACCCACACACCGCCGAACCGCTCAGGTCGGCGGTTTCCCTTTTCAGGGACGCCGCAAATCCTCTCGCCCTGCTCGAAACAACGACGAAAAAGCGGGCATTTGCGCCTGTTCCCGCTGTCTTGCGATTTCCTCTCTCACCTCTCCGCTGTGGCACGCAAAGGTTGTCGAACCATCCGCGCATCCCCAAAAAGGACGCTGTGGCACAGATTCTCGCAGATTTTTCTGCGTCATCTGCGGATTTTCCTCGTCACTGCCGACATCTTTTGTGGACACCTCCGCGCTTACCTCCTTGCCAATCTGCGCGCCTTCGAGTATCCTTGTATTGGGAGTGGTAAGGTCCCGGTGGGCTTCCCGGTCTTCAAAACCGGCGGCGGGTCGCGTTGCGGGCCGCGGTGGGTTCGACCCCCATCCACTCCCGCCTTATTTTGAGTTAAAGGTGTCCCATGTCTCTTCCTGAAACCGAAATCTTGACTTCTCTGGTCAGCCGCGTATTCCGTATTGACGATGTGACCATGCTGGACCCTGCCAAGGGACCTCTTTTGCGCTATCGCGGCCAATTGCTGGACGAAGATTCCGCCTCGGCTTACGACTGTTTGGCCGATTCCGTTGCCCCCTATGGACTCACCCCCCTCTTCCGCCTCGAAAAGGGACAGCAAGTAATCTACTTGACCGCGACCCCTCCAGCCCAAAAGCCGGCCAATCCCTGGATCAACGGCGGCTTGTTCGTTCTCACTGTTTTGAGCGTCATGCTGGCAGGCGCTACCCCCGAAGGCCCCCTGCCGGCCGACCCGCTGGGGCAAATCCTGGCTTTGCTCAGCAGCATCTTCAGCGGCTGGCCGTTTGCGCTGGCGCTGCTGGGCATCTTGCTCTCGCATGAATTCGGGCATTACCTGGTCAGCCGTTATCATAAGACGCCCGCCACCCTGCCCTATTTCATCCCCCTGCCGTTCAGCCCGCTGGGGACGATGGGCGCTGCCATACTGATGAAAGGCGTCCCCAAGAACAAGCGCATCCTGTTTGACATCGGCGTGGCCGGACCGTTGGCCGGCATGGTAGTAGCCGTTCCCGTCCTGCTGCTCGGCCTGTCGCTTTCGCAACTAGGCACGGTAGAGGCCTCCGCCAGCAGTTTCATCGAGGGCAACTCTGTCTTGTATCTGCTAGCCAAATATGCCGTGTTCGGCAAGTTCCTGCCCGAGCCGGTCACCTTTGGTGGACTTTCGCCGCTTCAATACTGGCTGCGTTACTTCTTCACCGCTCAACCCGCCCCCATCGGCGGCACGGACGTGTTCATCCACCCTGTCGCCTTTGCGGGCTGGGCCGGGCTGCTGGTGACGGCTATGAACCTCATCCCGGCCGGCACCCTGGACGGCGGCCATGTGGTCTATGCCTTATTCGGCGAGCGCGCGCGTAAAGCCTTCCCTTATCTGATTGGCTTCCTGGTCTACCTGGGCTTTTCCTGGAACGGCTGGTGGCTGTGGGCCGCCCTCCTGTTCTGGTTGGGACGGGTGAACGCCGACACGCTCGACCAGATTACGCCGCTCGACTCGAAGCGCCGCCTGGTGGCTGTCTTCGTCCTGGTCTTGTTTCTGCTGGTCTTTACGCCGGTGCCCTTTTCTCTCATTCAGGCATGACGCCTCGCTGGTTTTGCACCCTGCTGGCGTTGGCCTTGCTCTCGACCGCCTGCCAGCCTCCCGCCGCGCTCGCAACCCCCTCGTCCACGCCGCAGGGGAGCGCCACCCCGCCTCCAGTCGCCACCCAAACCCCACAGGCGGTCAGCAGGCTGGGGGTGCGGGAAGAAGCGCTGGTGGGCCTGACGATCGACGTCTGGCATCCCTGGTATGGCGCGCCGGCCAGCCTGTTCGAGTTGCAGGTCGAGGAGTTCAACCGCGCCAATCCCTGGGGCGTGCTGGTGCGGGCAGAAAGTTTACAAAATTATGCCGAGTTATACGAGCAGGCCAGCGCCGCCCTGCATGGTCCCAACCGCCCCGACATGGTGATCGGCCTGCCGGAGTACGCCGTCGAATGGCATGAGCAGGAAGCGGTCGTAGAATTGACGCCCTACGTGACCGATCCGCTCTACGGGCTGGGCGCGGCTGCCATCTCCGATTTCCCGTCCGTCTTTTGGGAACAAGACCTGCTCGACGAGGCACGCCTGGGCATGGCGGCACAGCGCACGGCGCGCGTCTTGCTTTACAATCAGACCTGGGCCGAGGAATTAGGCTTCGAGGCTCCCCCGGCGAACGCTGAGGCCTTCGAGCGGCAGGCCTGCGCCGCCAACCAGGCCATGCGCGCCGACACAGACCCGAGCAACGACGGTGCGGGCGGCTGGTTGATAGACACGCATTGGGCTACCGCTCTTTCATGGCTGCTGGCCTTCGACGGCGGCGCCCAGGAGGCGCAAGGCTTTCGCTTCTTGACTCCTCAGAACATTGCTGCCTTGCAATTCGTCAAAGGACTGGCCGAGAAGCGCTGCGCCTGGCAAACTCAGGCCGAATATCCGCTCCAGGAGTTCGTGGAACGGCGGGCGCTCTTCGCTGTGGCCGGGCTGGAAGACCTGCCCGACCTGGCGCGCGCCTTCGCCGCCGCTGGCAGCCGCGACCGCTGGATAGCGCTGCCCTTTCCCGGTCCCGAAAGCGATGCGTTGGTCGTCTACGGCTCGTCTTACATCCTGTTCAAATCAGAGCCGGCCACGCAACTGGCTGCCTGGCTGTTCGTGCGCTGGCTGCTCGAACCACAGAATCAAGCCGACTGGGTCCACAGCGCCGGATTGTTCCCGCTTCAGGCTTCGACCCTGGGCCTGCTGACCGATTACCAGAGCGGACACCCGCAATGGGCGCAGGCCGTCAACCTGCTGCCCCAGGGGCGCCCCATTCCCTACCTGGCCGGTTGGCGCACGCTGCGCGCGGCCCTGGGCGATGGCTTCACGTTCATGTTCCGGGTAGATACGCCCGCAGGCCGCGTGCCGGAGATTCTGGCGCAACTGGACGCCGTGGCAACCGATTTGAATCCATAAAACTGTAGCACAGGTCTCTGACTTGTCCAGCGCAGCCCAAAGGCCTGCACTGCCGAACAGTAGCACAGGTCTCTGACCTGTCCAGGGCAGGCCAAAGGCCTGCACTACCGAACAGTAGCACAGGTCTCTGACCTGTCTAGCGCAGGCCAAAGGCCTGCACTACCGAACGGTAGCACAAGTCTCTGACTTGTCCAGGGCAGGCCAAAGGCCTGCACTACCCTGTTGGAGGTTCTATGCCCATTTACGAATACGTTTGTCTGGACTGCAAAAAAGAATACGAAATCCTGCGCTCTTTCAACGAAGCAGACACCCCCCTTGCCTGTAAGGAATGCGGTAGTGAGAACGTAAAACGTAAGTTGTCCGTGTTCTTTGCCCAAAGCGGCGGTTCTACCCTCAGCGGCATGGGCGGGGGGTGCAGTTCCTGCCAAGGCGGGAATTGCAGTTCGTGCGGCTCTTGACCGGCGCAGGATCAAAGGGGAATGTTCTTCCTTTGGCCGATATACGCCTTCGATACCCCCTTCCACTTTCGGTCATCATGTCCCTGGCGCGCGATGTCCTGATGGGCCGCCAACGTCGTTTCAGGGAAGATGCCCTGGCCTGCCTGAAAGGGTTGCAAACCTCGCTGCGGGTGCGGGGGAACGAACATATCCCGTCCGATGGGCCTTGCGTCGTAACGGTCAACCACTATTCCAGGCCAGGCTTTGGCGCCTGGTGGTTGGCGTTATCCATTGCGGCGCTTGTGCCGGTAGACATGCACTGGATCATGACAGGAGAATTGTTATATCTGGGCAGACTGGGCAGTCCGATTTCGCGCTGGGTATTGCATCGCATTGGAAAAGTCTATGACTTCACCGTCATGCCGCCCATGCCGCCGCGTCCGCAAGAGGTAGAAGCGCGCGCCAGAGCCGTCAAAGCGGTGGTGAGAAGAATGGAGAGGGACAGAAAGATGGTGCTGGGACTGGCCCCCGAAGGCTCGGACCAGCCCGGCGGGCAACTGGCCTATCCTCCAGCCGGGGCAGGCAGGCTTGCCTTGCTGCTGGCAGAACGGGGAGCCACGTTCGTGCCGGTGGGGGTGTACGAAATCGAGGAGGCCTTGTGCGTGAATTTTGGCCCTTCCTATCGTTTACAAGTCCCTTCCCATTTATCGGCAAGTGAAAAGGACCGCGCTGCCGCCAAAAGGATAATGCAGCAAATTGCTGCCCTCCTGCCAGAACGACTGCGAGGAGAGTTCGCATGAAAAAATTGCAACGTTTCGAACTGCTGACTTTGAACGCTTATTGGGTGGGGTTGTCGTTCAAATGGAATGCGCTGCACCCTATCATCCTGCCGGCCGTCCTGTTGAATTATGTACCGGATGCACGCAAGAACACCTACCTGGGGCTGCTGACTTTCGTTGGCCTGCTGCTGGCGATGATCATCCAGCCACTGGCAGGCGCGATTTCAGATGGCTGGTCTTCGCGCTGGGGGCGGCGCAGGCCCCTGATGGTGATAGGGACGCTATTGGATTTCGTCTTCCTGTCATTGTTGGCCTGGGCCGGCAACCTGACCTGGCTCATCATCGGTTATATCGGCTTGCAGTTCAGTTCGAACATTGCGCAAGGCCCGGCGCAGGGATTGTTGCCCGACCGCGTCCCGCCAGAGCAGTTGGGAGTAGCCAGCGCCTGGAAGAATGTTATGGACATGAGCAGTCTCATCATCGCTTCGCTGCTGGCCGGGCGGCTGCTCGATGCCGAAACGCGCGATCCGACGTTGATCATGGCAGTGCTGATAGCAACCATCGCTATCTCGACTGCGTGGACCGTGTTCGGCACGCCCGAAGCCTCATCTTCCTTCCATGGACGAGGCAAGGACGAGAGAAGTTCTGCTTTGAGTAGACACTTGTTCCGCCTCGATCTTCGCTCGAACAGCGCTTATGGGTGGCTGATTGCCGAGCGCGGACTGTTCCTGCTGGGCATCTACGGTGTGCAGGCCTTTGCTCAATACTATTTACAAGACGTCCTGCGCGTGGCCGACCCGCCCAAACAAACCGGCGATTTGTTGGCGGTGTTGACCTTGTCTTTGGTGGCGCTGGTGTTGGTTGGCGGCTGGCTCACAGACACCTTTGGGGCCAAACGCAGCCTCTATCTCGCCAGCGTTCTTGCCGCCGGCGGGATGGCGTTGATGCTCATTCCCCGTGACATGCCCGGCCTGATGCTCTTTGGCGGCATCTTAGGAGCAGGCATCGGTTTGTTCCTGACGGCAAATTGGGCGCTGGCAAATCGGCTGGCGCCCGCCGAGGAAGCCGGCAAATACCTCGGCCTGACCAACCTCGCCACCGCCGGTTCAGGCGCCCTGGCGCGCCTGGAAGGGCCAGCCCTGGACTGGCTGAACGGCCTATGGCCGGGACAGTGGGCGGGATATACCTGCCTGTTCGTATTTGGGACGCTTTGCATCCTGCTCAGCATGGTCTTGCTGCAAAAAATCCCTTCGCGTTGAGCGGTTGTCCAGCCATTCCTGGTATGATTGGGGGCATGAAAAAGAGCGCCCTTCCCAACATGCTTCCCTGGCTGCTGCTTTCCTTGGTGCTGGCGGCCTTCCTTTCCTTGCCTTACTTCTCACAGGTGCAACTGCCGGCTGCGCCCATGTCTGCTTTTGGTTCGGAGACGGTGCGCGCCAGGGTGACGAACATCCTGGAAGACGGTCAAATTGCCCTGGGCGGCACGACTCAGCGCTATCAGCTGGCGCGCGTCGAAATTCTGGAGGGCGACTACCAGGGCATCTTGATGGAAATTGACTACGGCAAGCGCCAGGTGCTTTCGGGGAACGCCTACTTGCAAGCGGGAGATACCATCCTGGTCACCCTGGGCAAACGACCCGATGGGGTCATTACCGCCTATTTCGTAGATTTCGTCCGCACGGTTCCGCTGTTGTGGCTGTTGACGGCCTTCGTGATTGCCATTGTGCTGATCAGTCAGTGGAAAGGGCTGCGCGCGCTGCTCAGCATGGCCTTCAGCCTGTACGTCATCATCGGCTACATCATCCCGCATATCCTCATCGGTGAAGACCCCGTGCGCGTCAGCATCATCGGCTCGGCCATTTTGTTGGCGGTGACGCTCTACCTGACCTATGGCTGGACGTGGAAATCCCATGCGGCGGTCTTGAGCATGATCGGGGTGCTGGTGCTGACCGGCACGCTGGCCTGGCTGTTCGTGGCCTTTGCTCGTCTCACCGGCACGGGCGACGAAAACGCCATGTTCCTGATGCAGATGCTGGATACGCCCATTGACCTGCGCGGCCTGCTGCTGGGCGGCATCCTGATTGGCGCATTGGGCGTATTGGACGACCTGGTGACCACGCAGGCCTCGGCCACTTTCGAACTGCACCACGCCAACCCAGAGATGGGCTTCCGCGCTTTGTTCGCTGCGGCCCTGCGCATCGGCCAGGACCATGTGGCGGCGACCGTGAACACGCTGGTGCTGGCCTACGCCGGGGCCTCGCTGCCCATGCTGCTGCTGTTTTCGCTGGGACGCGGCGACTATGGCTACCTGACGAACGTCTCTTTCGTGGCCGAGGAAGTGGTGCGTACGCTGGTCGGTTCGCTGGGGTTGATTGCCGCGGTGCCGCTCACGACGGCGATTGCGGCAGGATTCGCCGTCCACCGGCAGCGGCTCGAGGCGTGGGAGCAGGTTTTAGGTCCCGAAGGAAGCGGGGACAGACACCTCCCCTGAAGCGCAACCTTTTTCGTCCCGCTGCGTAAAGGAATTGCAGAACGTCACAAGGAGCAACGTGAACGAGGAACAGGCCTGGGTCCTCCAGGCACAAAACGGCAGCGATGAAGCCTTTACGCAGATTGTCGAGACCTATCAGACGCCGGTCTACAACCTGTGTTATCGCATGTTGGGCGAAGCGGCGGCTGCCGAGGACGCTGCCCAGGAGACCTTCCTGCGCGCGTATCAGCACCTCCATCGGTATGACAGCAAGCGTCCGTTTGCCACCTGGCTGCTTTCGATTGCGGCGCACTATTGCATAGACAGGCTGCGACGGCGTACTTTACCGCTCTTTTCTGTGGACGAGGACGAGGAAAACGCTTTCGAGATTCCCGACGCCCAGGCGCCTCATCCCGAGCAGGAAATGGTGCATAGCGAACAACGCGAGCAAATCCATCTCCTGGTGAGTTCATTGGAAGCCATCGACCGGGCTGCCATTGTGATGCGTTACTGGTATGATTTTTCGGAAGCCGAGATTGCCGAGGCGCTACATTTGACCGTCAGTGCGGTGAAGAGCCGTCTGCATCGGGCGCGCAAACAACTCGGCAGGCTATGGCAGGAATCTTCCACCACTGCGCGTGTGGAAAGGAGAGTCTATGAATCACCGGCCTTTTGAAGACTGGCTTTTGGACGACCGGTTCTTGACGGTGGAACAGAAACGAGAATTAGAGGTGCATTTGCGCGTCTGTAAATCTTGTACAGCGATTGCCGAGGCCAACCTGGCGCTGCGTGCGGCGCGCGTGGTCTCGCCTGCGCCGGGCTTCAGCGCCCGCTGGCAGGAACGCCTGGTGCTGGCACGTCAGGCGCAGCGCCGCAGGACGTTGATAGGTACGCTGGTATTTTCGCTTGGCGGCTTGTTCCTTTTGGCCTTGCTGACCGGCCCCGCCATCGCCGCAGTGATTGGCTCACCGGCCGAATGGATTTCCAATTTGGTGCGGGGGGCTTTGTTTGCGTACACATTGTGGATGGCTGCCGTAGAGGCGGGAGCGGTGCTTTTCCGCGTGTTGCCTGACTTTGTGCCGCCTTTTGGCTGGCTGGTGATGCTTTCTACCGTGGGCGGGTTGGGGCTGTTGTGGTCGGTTTCGATTTGGCGGCTTACGCGCACCCCACAAGGAGTAAAACGATGAAGACGACGAATAAACTCATCATTCTGCTGCTCTTGTCTATCCTGGTATGGATGCCCACCCGCGCTGTCCACGCCGGCGGCACCTCGGATGGACGGGTGATCTTTGGCGAGAACTTCACGCTGCAAAGCGGCGAGGCTTTGGAAGGCGACCTGGTGGTCTTTGGCGGCAATGTGGTCATCGAAGACGGGGCCGTCGTTCAGGGCGATGTGGTCGTGATGGGTGGCAACGTCACGCTGAACGGCGTCATCGAAGGCTCGGCGGTCATCATCGGCGGCGCTGTCACCTTAGGAGACACCTCGGTCATCGAAAACGACCTGGTGACCATCGGCGGCGCGCTGAGCCGCGCAGAAGGGTCGCAGGTGAAAGGGGAGGTTATTGCCGATCTTCCCGCGCCGGACATCGAAATTCCGGACGTTCCCGCGCCCGAGTCGCCCTCGCTTCCTACTCCCCCTCTGCCTGCTCGGCCGGCCTTCAGCCTGAACTTCGACCCGGTGGGGAAACTCATCCGCGTGTTCGTCACCGCGTTGGCTATATCGTTACTGGCTATGCTGGCCAGTTTGTTTCTCCAGCCGCAGGTCGAGCGCGTGGCGCAGGCGATCGTGAGCCAGCCGGTGATTGTGGGCAGCGTTGGCTTATTGGTCATGGCGCTGTCGCCACTGGCGCTGCTCATCCTGGCCATTACGATTATCTTGATTCCGGTCGTGTTGCTGGCGGTGGCGGCTTTGGCCTTGGCCTGGCTGTTTGGCGTCATTGCAATTGGGACGGAGGTTGGCGAGCGCTTCACCCGTTCTATTCACCAAACCTGGGCGCCGCCGCTGACAGCCGGTTTTGGCACCTTTTTGACCTTGCTCATCGTGGGGGGAATTGGGATGCTGCCCTGCATTGGCTGGCTGTTGTCGGTCATCTTGGCGATGCTGGGCATCGGCGGGGTGACATTGACCGCCTTCGGCTCGCGGCCTTATCCGCGCCCGATTGCACCGCCAACGGCCACCCCCCAAACGCCGGTGGGCTAACGTCTGCGCGCTGGTAGTATAATCAACCTGCCTCGGCGGCCTGCCGGGGCAAGTTTGTCTTTGTTGCCTTGCAACACGTTCGAGGAGTAAAAACGTATGCCCCCCAAAAGAGACCCCTTCGACACGCCCATTCATTCCAACCCGCCGCCGCTGGTGCGCGTTTCTGGCACGCACCGCGAGATGGGACAGCAGATTGGCGAAACCTGCCGCGCGCGCGTTCAGCACAGCATCGAGAATGCGCGCGCCCTGCTCGCAGAAGCCTACAACGAACTAGCGCTCACCTGGGAAGGCGCGCAAATTCAGGCACGCAAGTATCTTCCGTTTGCGCAGGAACGCTATCCCCAATATGTGGAAGAAGTGATGGGGATTGCAGAAGGCGCCAACGTCTCGTTCGATGACCTTTCGGTGCTGACGGCCATGGAGGCTGTGACGATGGACGCCTTGCATCTCACCAGTTGCACCAGTATTGCGGTCAGCGACGAGCGTACCGCCGATGGGCATGTGCTGGCGGCGCACAATGAAGATTGGCTGCCAGAAGACGAAGACGATGTCTTCTTGATTCACGCCAAACCCAAGAACGAGCCGCCTTTCCTGGCAATGACCTATGGCGGCCTGATTCCGAACATCGGCTTCAACGCCTACGGCATCGCGCAGTTGATCGACTCGGTGTACCCCACCGATTCGCGCATCGGCATTCCGCGCCTGGTGGTAGCGCGCGCGGTGCTATCGGCCAAAACGCCCGGCGGCGCCATCCGCCGCTCGTTGGTGCCGCATCGCGCCGCCGGTTATAACCACCTCATCGTGCATGAAAGCGGCGAAATCTATAACGTGGAAGTCTCGGCGCGGCGTTTCGCCATTATGGGCAATGAACATGGATATTTTGCGCATACCAATCATTACCTGTCGGCCACCATGCAAGCCGTGGAAAACGAACCGGAAGACCTGGTCTCCTCACGGGTACGGTATTTCCGCGCTATGCGGCTGCTGCGGCAAACAGACTTGCACACCATCAAAACGTTACAGGCCATCCAGCGCGACCACGTCAACTTTGCCAACTCCATTTGCAATCACGCCATAGATGCGCAACAGCCGCTCGACCGCGAGAAGACCATCAATGCCCTCATTATAGACCTGACGGCGCGCGAGATGCACATTGCGTGGGGAAACCCGTGCCAAAATCTGTATCATACGTACCATTTGGATGCGTAAAAGGGATCTTCTCGAAACTCTGGGAAAAAGCCATTAACGCGGCCTCCAGCCGCAACCAAAGCGACCAGCGGATAGGGAGCGGATAAGCGGATGAGGCGCTCTCATCCGTTCCTCCGCTTCGACATCCGTTGGTCGCTCCCCACGCGGGAAAGACCGGCGCGTGTGCTGCCTCCAGCCGCAATCGAAATTCACCACAGAGACACTGAGATAAGAACAAGAAAAGACTCCGTGTCTTCGTGGTTAGGCTTTGTCAAGAATTTTCACGGTTGGGATAGATTCTCAAGAGGAATGCTATAGGGCGCGTGCTCTTACGGGCCCATCCATGTTAGAGAACGTTGACTACGCGGTTGCGGTATTGATTTGTAACCTGAATTCGGGATAAGCCTTCGAACCGTCCCGCGAAGTACCCGCAGGGTGAAGGCTCGCTTTTGCCCATACAATTGCTCTAAAAAGCCTTCGGGACGGTTATCCCGAACTGGCGTTTGTTAATTTTGGTTCATTGGGAATGGGCGGGGTACCCCCCCACTTCTGGCAACAGTCCCCAAAGGGGATGCCATTGAACTGCCGCCCCATCGGTTCGAGCGGGATAAATCCCCCGCTACGATAAAAACCATTTCAGCCAGCCTGCGCAGGTTGCATAGCCGGCTCTCGCAATTGTGACGTGAGCAGGGCCGCCAGCAAGACCAAGCCGGCCGTCATCTGAAAAACCAGAGGAAATCCTTGCGAATCGGCCAGCGGGCCAGAGAGCAGCGTGCCAAGCGCGCCAGCCGAGAACATGAAGCCGAGAATCAAGCCCGAAGCCAGCCCCGAGCCGGCTGGAATGGCGCGTTGGGCCAGCACAACGATAATGCTATGCACCGCGCCGGTCAGCAAACCGGCCAGCGAGGCCAAAAGGTACACCCATTCTGACCAGCCAATGACAGCAAGCATATACAGAGGCAGCCCGGCCAATGTCAACATGAGCGCGGCCACGCGCTGTTTGCCAAAGCGATCGGCCAGGTTGCCGCCCAGCACATTCCCAAGCGCCGAGCCGCCCATGAACAAACCTGCTACCAGCCCATAGGTGGTTGCCGATTGTCCCAGGTCATGCAAATATTTGGGCAGGAAGGTGATCATGTTCTGCTGCGCCCAGGCCTGCAAAGCGGCGACGAGGGCCAGAGCAACCCAAAAGCCGCGTCTGGGCATCCTGCCGTTTTGTTTTCGGACAGCCTCATGCAAAACGGGAGCAGGCACCTCTTTTTGTAACTGCCAGGCAGTATTGAATCCGAGGGGAAGCGTCATCAAAGCCGGTATGAGTAGACCGGTTGCGCCGAATCGGTCCAGCAAGGGGCCGCCCAGGATGGGGCCAAAAAAGTAACCGGTCTGTCCAAACATGAAGAACCAGGCGGCGGCCGTGGTCTCGCGATGCGACAGTCCGAACCGGCCTCGCATCGTGGCTTGAGAGGCCCCGGCAGGATGAAAAGCACCCGAACCCAAACTGGCCAGCAACAGGCAAAGAATCCCGGCCTGGGGCGGCAGGAAAAGCGCCAGCGCAAAGAAACCACCCAACCACAGCACGCCGCCGGCGGCCGTCCAGCGCGTGGAACCAAGCCGGTCGGTCAGCCAGCCGAAGAGGGGCTGGGAAAGGGAAGCCACCCACACATACACGGTGCTGACCAACGCCAGTGAGGCGTTGTTCAGTCCCATCTGCACTGCCCAATAGGTCAACAGAACCGGGCGCTGGCCGTTTAGCACGTCCACAATGAAATGCCCAAAGGCAACCGAAGAAAACAGAGGGTCGAGAAGTAAGGTCATAGCCCTGCCAATCCAAAATACGCCGCGCCCCGACCGCCGTCATGGCGAGCAGCAGCCTGGCACGACGAAGTCATCTGCATTTTCAAAAGCCCTCTGCCGTGTACTCGCCCCACACGCCTCTCAGGGTGTTGCAAATCTCGCCGAGGGTGATGTCATGCTCCACGCATTCGATGAACAACGGCATCAGATTCTCGCTTCCCTGGGCCGCGTCTGCCAACTTTTGCAGCAGATGTTCGACGACCGCCTGATCTCTACGCTCTCGCAATTGCTTCAATTTCTCCCGTTGTCCTAACTCGATGGACGGATCCACCTTCAAACGCTCTAGTGTGAGTTCTTCCTCCACTTGAAATTGATTGACGCCCACCACCACCTGCTCGCCGCGTTCGATGGCTTGCTGGGCGGCATAGGCAGCGTTTTGAATCTCATTCTGCATGTAACCGCGCTCGATAGCGGTCAACGCGCCGCCCATTTCATCTATCTTGGCAATGTATTCAGCGGCCCGCTTTTCGATTTCATCGGTGAGATATTCGATGAGGTAGGAGCCGGCCAGCGGGTCAATGGAATCGGCCACCCCCGACTCGTAAGCGATGATTTGCTGCGTGCGCAGCGCCACGCGGACGGATTTTTCGGTGGGCAGCCAGAGCGCCTCGTCCATGCTGTTGGTATGCAGCGATTGGGTGCCGCCCAACACCGCTGCCAGGGCCTGCAAGGCAACGCGCACGACGTTGTTTTCTGGCTGCTGCGCAGTCAGGGTGGAACCAGCCGTCTGCGTATGGAAGCGCAATTGCCATGAGGATGGCTTTTGCGCCCCGAAGCGTTCGCGCATGATTTTGGCCCACAGGCGGCGCGCGGCGCGGAACTTGGCTACCTCTTCGAGCAAGTTGTTATGGGCGTTGAAGAAGAACGAGAGTTGACCGGCAAAATCATCTACTTGCAAACCGACTGCCAGGGCCGCCTGCACATAGGCGATTGCGTTGGCCAGGGTGAAGGCCACTTCTTGCACGGCGGTCGAACCGGCTTCGCGAATGTGATAGCCCGAAATCGAGATGGTATTCCAATTGGGAACTTCTTTCGCGCAGAATGAAAAGATGTCGGTGATGAGCCGCATGGAGGGCGCGGGCGGGAAGATGTACGTTCCACGCGCCACATATTCCTTGAGGATGTCGTTCTGGATGGTGCCGCGCAGTTTACTTACGTCGGCGCCTTGGCGTTTTGCCACCGCGATATACATTGCCAGCAAAACACCTGCCGGGGCGTTGATGGTCATGGAGGTCGAAACCTGCTCCAGGGGAATCTGGTCGAACAGCTGCTCCATGTCATGGATAGAGGAAATCGAAACGCCCACCTTGCCCACCTCCCCTTGCGCGATCGGGTCATCGGCATCGTAGCCAATTTGTGTCGGCAGGTCGAAGGCTACGCTCAAGCCGGTCTGTCCATTGGCCAGCAGGTAACGGTAGCGTTTGTTGGTCTCTTCAGCGGTGGCAAAGCCGGCGTATTGGCGCATCGTCCAAAAACGACCGCGATACATCGTGGGTTGGATGCCGCGCGTGTAAGGATACTCGCCAGGGAAGCCAAGTTTTTCCAAATAGGATTCTTCCCCGCTGATCGCAGGCAAAGTGGAAACGCGGCCGGCGCTCGGCAGCGCCAAACGCGGTATTTCGATGCCCGATGAAGTCTCGAAGCGCGCTTTGCGTTCCTTGAACTTTTCGAGCGCTTTTTTCAATGTGGTTTCTTGCCATTTTTGGAAAGAGTCTTGAAGGGTCATTGGTTCACCTTGAAGGGCTATGAAAAGTTGGGGGCTTTCTGGCGCAGTCGAATCGTTGGCCCTCACCCTCCGCCCTCTCCGGGTGGGAGAGGGGACTCTCGAAGCCCTCGCCCAAGGGGAGAGGGGACTCTCGAAGCCCTCGCCCAAGGGGAGAGGGGACTCTCGAAGCCCTCGCCCAAGGGGAAAGGGGACATCCAAAGCCCTCGCCCAAGGGGAAAGGGGACATCCAAAGCCCTCGCTCAAGGAGGAGAGGGGACATCCAAAGCCCTCGCTCAAGGAGGAGAGGGGACATCCGAAATCCTTACCCACCGGGAGAGGGGACGCTCGAAGCCGCACATCGAGACCTTCGGCTGGCGGCAGCCCCATCATGCTGCGGGTCTTCGCAGGGAGGGATGAGGGCTGGGGTGAGGAAAGCAAGCCATTTTGCGCCCGGTCGAATAGCATTATAGCGCAAGTCGGCAAAACAATCTGTTTGCGAACCGCGCCCAAAGGGATGTATGGAGTTCAACGTAGCGCGGCCTCCAGTGCAACCAAAGTGACTAGCAGAGTAACTGCCTGCTGTTATGTATCGAGTTGGTCTTTGCAAGAAAACCGTCAACGAATCAACGAATGGGGAAAGCGAATAAACGAATAAGGCCGTGCCATTGGTTTATTCGTTCAAAAATTCGTTGACGGTTTGCCCAGGGAACTGCGGAGCGAACCGAGAACGGTCGAACATCGTGCAAAATCTTTACGATCGTGATCGAT
>DAOUCM010000128.1:0-4926 GCA_034431895.1 Anaerolineales bacterium | reverse complement strand
GCGCAGGCCCTTCGCCCGGGCTCAGGGCAAGCCTGGACGGGCGGCCTGCCGGCTCTCTCCGCCCGCTGGCGCGAGGGGTGGAAGGGAAAAATTGCCCTTGCGCTGGCGCTCGTTGTTGTCCTGTTGCTGTTTACCAATTGGGGCTTGGAACTGGCGCGCGATGCGGATAAAATTGCCGCATTGCTCGGCCCGAACGGCAACCACGCTCGTTTCCCGTATTGAACATGAAACCTATCCGTGCCTTATTGCGTCCCTGCGGGGAAAAACTTTCTTTCGATTGGAAGGTCGTTGCCATCACGATTGCCAGCACGCTGCTGCTGGTGGTGGACCATTACCATCGCTTCCTTCCGGACAAAGCCTGGGACCGTCTTGTCCTTTACCTGGTCATCCCGCTGGCTTTCATCCTGCTGGTCTTCCGCGAAAACCCGCGCGCCTACGGTTTCACGCTCGGCGACTGGCGCGCGGGCTCCGTCATCACGGCCTTGGGCGTCCTGCTGATGGCGCCCGTCATCTGGTACCTGGGCCGCAGCGACCCGTCCATGACGAACTACTACAAGCCTTACGTGGAAGGCCTGCCCTGGACGACCTTCCTCGACCTGATTGGCTGGGAGTTCTTCTTTCGCGGCTGGATTCTGTTTGGGTATGCCCGCAAATTCGGTCCGGAGGCGCTTTGGCTGCAAGCCGTCCCGTTTGCGCTGGCGCACATCGGCAAGCCCGAAGTGGAGACGCTTTCCACCATCTTTGGCGGCTTTGCCTTTGGCTGGGTGGCCTGGCGCACGCGCTCCTTCCTCTACCCGTTCCTCATTCATTGGTTCATCTCCACCTTCGTCATCCTGGTTGCGGCGGGCGTCCTATGAGTGCATCCTTCACCCTCCGCCCGGCCGTCGAGTCCGACTTTCCCTCCATCCGCGCCTTGATTTGGAGGGCGCGCATCAACCCTACCGGCTTGGACTGGCGTCGTTTCACGGTAGCAGTTAGCGGGTCCGGGGTGATCGGGTGCGGACAGTTGAAGCCGGTCCCCGGCGGCTTGACGGAACTGGCTTCCCTGGCCGTCGAACCCGCCTTTCGTCGCCAGGGAGTGGCGCGCGCCCTCCTCGAACATCTGCTGGATGGGTCGCCGCGTCCCCTCTACCTGACCTGTCGTTCCGGGCTGGGCGGGTTCTACGAGAAATTCGGCTTCGTCGCCGTCGCGCCGGATGATCTGCCGCCGTACTATCGCCGCCTGCAAAGGCTGGCGGGACTGTTGATGGAGTTGGCGCGCCGCGGAGAAACGCTCTTGGTGATGAAGTTGGATTAGAATAGGCCGTATGAAATCCGTTCTTCAAGTTGTCATAGGAATATTGGTGGGCTTGCTGATTGCGGGCGGCCTCTGGTTGGCAGCGCGCGGTCCGCAAGGCCAAAGCGTAACGCTGCGCCCCGCGCCTACGCCAGAGCCGATTCAGGTGCATGTCGCTGGGGCCGTGGTGCGGCCGGGCGTCTATGACCTGCCCGAAGGGGCGCGTGTGCAGGATGCAGTAGAGGCCGCCGGTGGATTCGTGGCCGAGGCCGATAAGAACGCCCTCAACCTGGCCGCGCGCCTGGAAGACGGCGCAAGGCTCGACGTTCCCTATGTGGCGGGTTTCGTTCCACCTGAAGAAAGCGGCTTTGTCGTGGTCTCCGAAGGCACCCCCTCGCCGTCGAGTGGTGACCTGGTCAACATCAACACCGCCTCCGTAGAAGAACTGGACCAATTGCCCGGCATCGGCCCCACCATTGCGCAGAGGATTGTCGAATATCGTGAAGCCAATGGACCCTTTGCCAGTATCGAGGACATCGTCAACGTCTCTGGCATCGGTCAGGCGACATACAACGAGATAAAAGACTTGATCACGGTAGGTGAATGATGCCTTTCGACCATTTCGATTTCATCGCCCCCGTCTTTTCGCGCGTGGGCTATTCTAGCCTGGAGACGATGTTGGAGATGGCCGCCTTGCCGGTCGAAGGCCGCCTGTTGGACGCTGGCGGCGGCACCGGCCGCGTGGCCGCATTGCTGCGCGACTATGCTGGGAAAGTGACGATTGCCGACCCCTCTTGGGGGATGCTGCGTCAAGCGCATCGTTCCACGCTCGAACTTGCTTGCGCGAACTCGGAGTCGCTCCCGTTCCCCGATGAAACTTTCGAGCGCATCATCATGGTAGACGCTCTGCACCACGTCATTCACCAGGGACAGACGGCGCGCGAGATGTACCGCGTCTTGCAACCCGGCGGGCGCATCGTCATCGAAGAGCCAGACATCCGCCTCTTTGGGGTCAAGTTGATTGCTCTGGCCGAAAAATTGCTGTTGATGCGCAGTCACTTCCTCTCCCCAACGCGCATTGCCCACCTGTTCTCGTTCGACTCGGCAAGCACCCAGATTCACAGCCGCAATGCGAATGCCTGGATCATCGTCGAGAAGCCTGCCCGCTAGGGGCCATGCTCCTTGCATACTTGCTCCCTTTGTTCTGGTGAACGTGTCTACTTCCCCCTGTATGTGCATACGTGTGTACTTCCTCCCTGCGTACCTCTCACCTTGAGCCACCGAAGGGATTCGAACCCTTGACCGGACGATTACGAATCGTCTGCTCTACCGGCTGAGCTACGGTGGCTGGGGCAGGCCGATTACTTTGTCCTGCGCGGCGGGATTATACAGGATTACGGTCAATCCCGCAAGTTTTCTGAGTGTCACTGCGAGCGATGGTCGAGTAGCGTTCCTGCGAGCGATGGTCGAGTAGCGTTCTTCGCGTATCGAGACCGGGCGAAGCAGTCTCCTGTTGCATGGGACAATCATTGCCTTTCGGAGATTGCTCGTCCCCCAAGGGGATGTTATCGCAAAGATCGCTCCTCGTAAGACAGGGAACAATATGCTCCATATTGCCATGCTTTCCTATCACACCTGTCCGCTGGCGACATTGGGCGGCAAAGACACCGGCGGCATGAACGTCTATGTGCGTGACCTGACGCGCGAATTGGGCCGCATGGGCATTCATGTGGATGTCTTTACCCGTTCACAGGATGAACATGTCCCGCATGTTCTTCATGATTTGGGATATGGCAACCGCGTCGTCCATGTCCCGGCCGGGCCTGAGGTGCCTCTGCCAAAGCGCGAACTGGCTGGGTACGTCCCACAATTTGCGGAAGGCGTCATGGCGTTTGCTGCCGAAAAGGGCATTCGCTACGACCTCATCCACAGCCATTATTGGATGTCGGGATTGGCCGCCGAAACCCTCAGCCAGGCCTGGGGTACGCCGGTCGTTCACATGTTCCACACGCTCGGGGAAATGAAGAACCGCATTGCGCGTTCGGAGGCGGAACGCGAGGGCCCCTATCGCATCGAGGGCGAGAAGCGCGTCTTGGCGTTTGCCGACCGTATCATTGCAGCCACCCTGGCTGAGCAGACCCAACTTCAATATCTCTACAAGGCCAACCGGCGCAAGATTGTCATCATCCCGCCGGGCGTGGATCTCAGCCGTTTTTATCCCATCCCCACCGACGAAGCCCGTCAGTTCATTGGCCTGGAGACCAGCGACCAAATCGTGCTTTTCGTGGGGCGCATCGAGCCGCTCAAAGGCGTGGACACGCTCATCGAGGCCATGGCTTGTCAGCGGGGGCGTTCCCTCGGCCGCGTGACGCTGGTCATCATTGGCGGCGACCCAGACGCCAATCCACAGGAGATGTCGGCAGAAATGGCGCGTTTGCAGCAACTTTGTGACGATCTGTGCATGGATCACATGGTGCTGTTCCTCGGCAAACGCGCCCAAGATACCTTGCCATACTACTACTCCGCCGCCGACGTGCTGGTGATGCCCTCGCACTACGAATCGTTCGGCATGGTGGCGTTGGAAGCCATGGCCTGCGGCACACCGGTCATCGCCTCGCAGGTGGGCGGACTGGCCTACCTCATCAAAGATGGCGAAACCGGCTATCACGTCCCCGATCAGGACCCCGATGCGTTGTGCGAAAAACTGACCTTGCTGTTGGGCAACCCGCGCCTGCGCCAGGAGATGGGAGCGCGCGCCGCCCAATACGCGCGCAACTACGCCTGGGAAAACATCGCCCGGCAAATTGTAGAGGTGTACTCTGCTTTGTCTCCTACCCCCTCCTCATAAATGCTTCATTCTTTCATCCTCACGTAAAAAAGCATCGAGCCGTCAATTTCCTGAGTGCGCATCTCGAAGGTCTCTTTCAAACTGCCGACCAGGCGCGAAAGTTGCTTGTGTCCATACGTGCGCGGATCGAAGCCCGGGTCGAGTTGGTACAGGTTGCTGCCCATCACGTCCAGGCGCGCCCAGCCGTCTTCCTGGACGGCCATGTCGAAGGCTTGTTCCAGCAAGGGCATCGGATCTGACTCGGAGCGCGTTTTCTCTTTGGCGTTCTTTTTCCCTTCGTGCGATTTGCTTTCTTTCTTTTCAGGTATCAGGTTTTCGGTATAGACGAAGACATCGCAAGCGTTGACGAAGGCCTTGGGCGTTTTCTTTTCGCCGATGCCCATCACGAAAATGCCAGTCTCCCGGATGCGCGTAGCCAGACGAGTGTAATCGCTGTCGCTGGAGACCAGACAAAAACCGTCCACGACCCCCGAATGCAGGATGTCCATAGCGTCAATGATCATGGCGCTATCGGTGGCGTTCTTGCCAATCGTGTAGCGGAATTGCTGAATGGGCTGGAATGCGTGGAAGTTCAGGATGTCTTTCCACGAATTCATGCTGTTGGTTGTCCAATCGCCATAGATGCGGCGCACGGTCACCTGGCCATATTTGGCGGCCTCCACCAGCATTTTAGGCAGCAGGGCCGCCTGGGCATTGTCGCCGTCAATCAACATAGCAATCTTATGGCGCGACAGGGAAATCGGTTGTTCTTCGGTAGTCATATCTTCGATTATACAACCCTTTTGCCGGCAAGGGTACATGC
>DAOUCM010000127.1:0-2695 GCA_034431895.1 Anaerolineales bacterium | reverse complement strand
TGAAGCGCCGTTGTTATGGCCTGTTCAATCTCAAACACTTCTTTCAACGCCTCTTCCTGGACTTGAATGGCTACCGATTGTTTTGCATCAGACCACCATATCTGGCTTAACCACGGCGATTCCCAATGAACCTAGATTTATCTCGATGGTAACAGGCACATCTGGAAGTCACCAAAGGGTAAAAGCAGAGTATCTGCTTGATATGGACATTGAGTTACCACCAGAGAACTTGGTTAAACGATATACAGAGACCGTAAAACCTTTGTTCCAGAAGGTTCAACAAAACATCCTTGAATCCCGCACGCTGGCTGTGCTGCGCGATGCGCTGCTGCCGAAGTTGATGCGCGGGGAGGTGAGGGTGAAAGACACCGCGCAATTTTTGGAGGAGAGATGAGCGCCAAACAACAGAAAAAATTCTCTGCCAATCGCCCCCCTCAAGGGCTGGGTTTTGCCCGTTTCATGATGGTGCTGGGTAGTTTCGCTCCCCTTTTCCTGTTATGGGCAATACGGGGTAACCATCTTGTGCCTCGCATCTATTTTGTCCCTGCCTGCCTCACAATGGCTATATTACCCAATCTCTTTCTCGGATGGCGCTGGCAAACGGCAAAACGCAAAACAGAGTTGAAAAATATCGCTGTTGGATATGCAGAAGATCATCGCGATCATATTTTGGTCTATCTCTTTTCCATACTGTTGCCTTTCTATTCGGAAAGCCTCGATGATTGGTCCAGTCTTTCTGCCACTCTAGCCGCCCTTGCTTTCATCATTTTTCTTTTCTGGCATCTCAACCTTCACTACATGAATCTGCTATTTGCCTTCCTGGGTTATCGGGTATTTACCGTCTATCCACCCAAGGATGACAACCCCTTCACAGGAAGGCTTAGTCTTGTTTTGCTTACCCGTCGGGAGGTACTCGCTGCCGGGGAGAACATCACCGCTTACCGTTTAAGCGACACCGTGTACATAGAAAGTGAGGAAGAACCATGAGCGCCGGTCTTGATCCAACCTTCAGATTTGACATCGAACACATCGCCGTGACTGAGTTCGGCATAGGAATAGATGGGAGGGGACAATCGTTCTTTGCTGTCCCAGTAGACAAAAAGATACAAAATGCTTTACAAGATATGGTCAGAGAGACCATTCGAGTTTTAGCCAGTGGAGGTGAAGGGGAAACTCAAGTACAGCCCCGCAAATACAACCCCGCCGAACTTTATAGCAGTGAAGAATATGTCGTTTTACCCATCAAGAGTCAGTTCGCTGCTTTCATTCGCCAGATCCACCAGGCTGAAAATTTACCCTATAACGCCAGAGTCTTGGAACAGCCCGCCAGTATCTTTTGCTATTTTGCTCGCCTGACAGATCGAAAAAAGAAACGTCTAACAGCCATACGCCGCGCTGCTCAATTCAAAGGCGTTCTGAAAGCGCGCCTGGTACGTCTGGTTACCGATTCGCTGACAATGGTGGAAGATAAAATCTTCAAATTAGATACCGAATTCGATCTGCTGGTGGACGAAACATCAATTCACATCCTTCATCCCTCCAGTTTCGAATTTCTTGGAAAAACCAAAGAAGCCGTGCTGGAGGCGGTTCCTGAGAATATTACAATCATTCAAGCAGCCATGCCATATGTTGATTTCAGGAGCATTGAAAAATATGCCAGAAAGCACTCACGTGCTGCCCGGTATCTAGCATCCATCAAAGCGCTGGGCGGTATTGAAAAGACAGACAAAGCTCTCTTGCTTCAGTGGTGTCAAAAAACGGGGGTGGTTGTCAATGAGAAAAACGGGCAGTTTATTGTCAAGGCGGGATATGAAATGGACTTTCTGGAATTGCTTGATCGACGACGATACGAAATTGAGCTCATCCCTCACCAGCCCGAACGTTTTCGTGCCATGTCGCGTCGTCGGCTGGAGCGTGAATAATCTATGACCCTCCTCGCCGAATCCGATGTCGAATCCGCCGCGCTGGCCTGGCTCGAAGCGCTGGGCTGGGCGGTCAAACACGGCGACGAAATCGCCCCCGATGGCGCCGCCGCCGAACGCCGCGACTTCAGCCAGGTGGTGCTGGAGCGCCGTCTGCGCGACGCGCTGGCGGCCCTCAACCCCTATCTGCCCGTCGAAGCGCTGGAAGACGCCTTCCGCCGCCTCACCCAGCCCCCCGGCGCCGACCTGCCCGCCCGCAACCGCGCCTTCCACCAGATGCTTTCCGAAGGCGTCACGGTCGAATACCGCGCCGCCGATGGGGGCATTCGCGGCGCCCAGGTGCAGGTGATTGACTTCGACCAGCCGCTCAACAACGACTGGCTGGCGGTCAATCAGTTCGCGGTGGTGGAAAACCGCCACTCGCGCCGCCCCGACGTGGTCCTCTTCGTCAATGGTCTGCCGCTCGTGCTCATCGAACTCAAAAATCCCACCGACGAAAAAGCCCACATCTGGAAAGCCTATCAGCAACTCCAGACCTACCGCGCCGAACTGCCCACACTCTTCACCTTCAACGAAATGCTGGTCATCTCCGATGGGCTGGAAGCCCGTCTGGGCGTGCTCGATGCCGGGCGGGAATGGTTCAAACCCTGGCGCACCATCACCGGCGAAGATTTCTACCCGCCCCTCCCCTCGGCCTCTGGGAGACCCGCTGACGGGGGCAGGTGGGCTGGGGGTGAGGGCCTCCCCTCTCCCTTGGGGAGAGGGGCTGGGGG
>DAOUCM010000126.1:0-2548 GCA_034431895.1 Anaerolineales bacterium | reverse complement strand
CGGCCAAAGTTTACCACCCAGAACGGATAGGGAAGCTCCTCGAAACTTGGTATCCTCCCGACAAAAATGTTGGAGAGGACCATGCCAAACAGGAGCAAAAAACTGATGGACGTTCGAGAAATTCTTATTCAATTGCGCGCTCACGCCAGCGACCGGCAGATCAGCCGGGATATGGGCATTGCCCGGCAGACCGTCAAACGCTACCGGCAGTGGGCTGAAACGCACGGATTGTTAGAAGGTGACATGCCAGATCTGGAGGCGCTGCGCAGCCTGCTAGACGAAACCCTGCCGGAAAAGAACCCGCCTCAAAACATTTCATCGGTAGAAAACTATCGTGATATGGTTGAAAAAATGGTGAAAGCCGAAGTGGAAACCTCTGCCATCTGGGAACGGCTGAAAGAACGCGGTTTTCAGGGTTCTTATGCCAGTGTCTATCGCTTTGTGCAGCATATCGAGCCGGCCAAAAACCAGGCCACCGTGCGGGTAGAGCGCAAGCCGGGCGAAGAAGCCCAGGTAGATTTTGGCTATGTCGGGAAGATGATCGACCCGGAAACCGGCAAGTTACGCAAAGCCTGGGCGTTTGTGATGACCCTGTCGTGGAGTCGCCACCAATACGTGGAATTCGTCTGGGATCAAAGCGTGGCAACCTGGCTGAAACTGCACGTCAACGCCTTTGCCTTCTTTGGCGGTGTACCGGAACGCATTGTACCGGACAACTTGAAAGCGGCCATCCTCAAAGCCTGCTGGGAAGAACCCCAAGCCCAAACCTCCTACCGTGAATGCGCCGAGCATTACGGCTTTCGGATAGCTCCCTGCCGCCCGCGTACCCCAGAACATAAGGGCAACCCTTCGACACGCTCAGGGCAGGTGTCGAACAAGGCGGCGTGCACTACGTCAAGCGCAACTTTCTGGGCGGGCGTGAACCTACCAGCCTGCCTCAGGCCAATCGGGACGTACAAAGGTGGTGCAAAGAGACCGCCGGGCAGCGCATTCACGGCACGGTGAAAGAAAAACCCCTCGAGCGTTTCGAAAACATCGAAAAAAGCCGCCTGAAATCGCTGCCTGCCACGCCCTACGACCTGACCATCTGGAAACAGGCCAAACTCCATCGCGACTGCTACGTGGTCTTCGAAGGCTCGTATTACTCCGCGCCCTTCCGCCTGGTCGGTCAGCAGTTGAAAATCTGCGCCGGAACCCGCCTGGTGCGGCTATACAATGCCAAATACGAGTTGGTTGCCACGCACGAGCGGGCTGCCAGGGCGGGGGAACGCCGCACCCACCCCGACCACCTGCCGCCTGAAAAACTGCCCGGTTTGATGCTCGATCGAGAAACCTGTCTGGACGAAGCCCGCGCCATTGGCGTCAGCACGGCCCAGGTCATCGAAGCGCTTCTCGCCGACCCGGTCATGGATCGCCTGCCCTCGGCCGGGCGGCTCTTGCGTCTGCGGAATCGCTATGGCGAGGAGCGGTTGGAAGCTGCCTGTCGGCGCGCCCTGGCCTTTGGCGACCCAGGCTACAAAACCGTCAAGCGGATTCTCAGCGCAGGCCTGGAGCAACAACCTGTGCCCGTTGTGGTGGAGTTGCCCGCAGCAACCACCTTTGCCCGCTCTACCGAAGAATTAGTGGGCGCACTGGCGGAGGTGAGCGCATGGAGCTAAAGCACCAACTCGCAGCACAATTGCGCCAACTTCGTCTTTCGGGCATCCTGGAAACGCTGGAAAATCGCCATCGCCAGGCGCTCGACGGCCAATGGAGTCACATCGAATTCCTGATGCGCTTGCTCGAAGACGAGATCGAGCGCCGCGCCCAGAAGCAGCTCACCCTGCGGCTGCGTCGCGCCGCCCTCGACACATCCAAAACCCTGGAAGGTTTCGATTTCACCTTCAACCCGCAAATCAACCGCCAGCAAATTTTGTACCTTGCAAGCTGTGATTACATCCGTGAGAAACGCAACTTGCTCATCTGCGGGCCGACCGGGGTGGGGAAAACCCACCTCAGCCAGGCGCTGGCCCAGGAGGCGGCGCGGCAGGGTTTCGATGTGCTTTTCGCGAGCGTCCAGAAAATGCTCTCCCACCTCAACGGTGGCCGTGCCGATGGCAGTTATGAGCGCCGTTTTGCCGCTTACCTGCGTCCCGATTTGCTCATTCTGGATGACTTCGGCCTCAAACCCATCCAGCCGCCTGGAGCGGAAGATCTGTACGACATCATCAACGAACGCTATGAAAAGGGCAGCATCCTGTTGACATCTAACCGCGCTCCCAGCGAATGGCCGGACGTCTTTCGCGATCCCCTGCTAGCCTCTGCCGGTCTCGACCGTTTGCTCGACCGGGCAGAGACCGTGATTATTCGCGGCGCCAGTTATCGCGCGCAACACCGCGCCCATCTCGAACAGGAGGTGCAGCCCGCCTGATTACCTTCTGTACCTTACCATCCCTGAATCCCCCCATAATGAAAACGAGAACAGCCGCAAAAGAGCCGTTCCCGTTTCCAGAAGTGGGGGGGGCGAGGTGATTTTACCTCACCTTCGTCTAAAAAAGGAGCCCCCTTT
>DAOUCM010000125.1:0-7452 GCA_034431895.1 Anaerolineales bacterium | reverse complement strand
TGGAAGGGTTCTAAAGCCTCGTAGCACAGGTCTCCGACGACATCAGCCCCGATGACCCATGCGTGAAAGGGTACGCGCTTCGGTGTCAACCCTGCCGGCCAATCCATTGGTTGTCTTTGTCGGCCCAAGCGGCATCGGCAAGACGGCGCTCGTTCAGGCGCTGGCCAGCAACGGCTCGTTTGCTGTTGCCCTCGAGGAACATCGTGAACGTCCTTTTCAGGCCCTGTATTTGCAGGATGTCCGCTACGGCCTCGCCAATCAAGTGGACTATCTGCTCTTGCGCGCCGAACAGGAAATCGCCCTGCGCGCCGCCGACCGTATCGCCTTGATAGACGGCGGCCTCGACCTGGACTATCACGGCTTCACCCGCCTCTTTCACAGCCGCGGCTTGCTCGCTGACCCCGAATTCGATCTGTGCCGACGGTTGTACTTCACCCTGCGCAGCCTGCTTCCCTTGCCAGAACTCATCGTCCGCTTGAGAGCAAACCAGGAAACGGTAGCAAGCCGCCTGTCAGCGCGCGACCGCCTCAACATCGCCTCGGCGGGAGATTTTGCCGCCTTCGAATCCTTCCTGGACGAGTGGCTGTCCACTGTCGAACCTGACCGCGTCCTCGAAGTGGACGTTTCGGCGCATGACCCGTCCTACCGCCACATCGTCCCCATCTTGCTGGCCTGCCTGCGGGAACGGCTGGGGAATTTTTAAAAATTATCGTTTTCGCTCTGTTTTTGCAATATCGTCAAAAAAATTCCGAATATCTTCCCTGTTTGACAGAAAATCGAAAACAAATATACTTAATGCAGGGGAGACTGTTCGACATCTTTTGACAAGGGAGCAGAACATGGACATCGAATTGCCTTCGCACGCCCAGGTCGTGATCATCGGCGGCGGCGTGATTGGCTGTAACGTGGCCTACCACCTGACCAAACTCGGCTGGAAGGACGTGGTTTTACTGGAGCGCAAGGAATTGACCTGCGGCACCACCTGGCACGCGGCCGGGCTGGTGGTCTCGGGCGGCGCAACCGACGAGACGCTGCTGTGGATGACCCGCTACTCCCGCAACCTGTACAGCGAACTCGAAAAAGAGACCGGACTGACCACCGGTTTCAGGCCGGTAGGTTACCTGCAAATCGCCTCCACCCCCGGACGGCTGGAAGCCTACCGCCGCGAAATGGACTTCGTGCGCAACCTGGGCGTGGACAAGCGCCTGGTCACGCCCTCCGAGATCAAGAGTCTGTTCCCGCTGTTGAAAACGGATGACCTGCTGGCCGGCTTTTACACCGCCGATGAGGGCCGCGCCAACCCGGTGGACGTGACCATGTCGGTTGCCAAGGGCGCGCGCATGGGAGGTGCCAGGATCATCGAGGGCGTAAAAGTGACAGGCATCCGCCAAAAGGACGGGCGTGTGACGGGCGTGGTCACCGAGCAGGGCGAGATTGCAGCCGAGTATGTCGTCAATTGCGCGGGTATGTGGGGGCGCGAGGTGGGCAGGATGGCGGGCGTGAACGTGCCGCTCCAGGCGACAGAGCATTACTACCTGATCACCGAACCGCTCGAAGGCGTGCATCCCGACCTGCCCATCGTCGAGGACCCGGAAAGGTACACCTATTACCGCGAAGAAGTAGGCGGCCTGCTGGTGGGGCTGTTCGAACCGCTGGCTGCGCCGTGGGGCATAGATGGAATCCCGCCGGAGTTCAGTTTCGGCGAGATCGCGCCAGATTGGGAGCGCATGATGCCGTTCGTCGAAAAAGCCTTCGAGCGCGTGCCGGCGCTGGAAAACGCCCGTATCCGCAAGTTTTTCTGCGGCCCCGAAAGTTTCACCGCCGACATCAATCCCCTGCTCGGCGAAGCGCCCGAACTCAAGAACTTCTTCGTTGCCGCCGGGCTGAACTCGCTCGGCATCTTGCTGGGCGGCGGCGTTGGCTACGTTTTGGCGCACTGGATCGTGGAAGGGCTGCCGCCTGTGGATGTGACCGCCTTTCATGTGGACCGCGCTCTGCCTTTCGAGGCGACGCCCAAATTCCGGCGCGACCGCAGCGTAGAGCAACTGGGCGTGCTGTTCGGCGATGGCGCGTACCCCACCTTCCAGCAAAAAACGGCTCGCAACGTGCGTCGCAGCGCCCTGCACGAACGATTCGAGGCCGCAGGCGCTCACTTCGGCGTCTCCTCGGGCTGGGAATACGCCGAATGGTTCACTCCCGCGGGGCGCGCTCCTGCTCGCCTCACGCGCGACTTTGGACGTGGGGAATGGTTCCAGTTCACCGCCGAGGAACACCTGGCCACCCGCGAAAATGTGGCGCTCTTCGATATGACCTTGATGTCGAAATTCCTGGTCCAGGGGAACGATGCCGAAAGCGTCCTCAACCGCATCTGCGCGAACGACATCGCTGTGCCTGTGGGACGCATCGTCTATACCCAATGGCTGAACGAACGCGGCTTGATCGAGGCTGACCTGACTGTCACTCGCCTGGCTGAAGACAAATTCCAGGTCGTGAGTGTGGCGCATCGCCACGTAGAAACCTGGCTCAAGCGCCATATTCCGCGAGGCGCACACTGTTTTGTCACCGACATCACCTCCGGCATGACCTTGCTCAACGTCATGGGGCCAAAATCCCGCGACCTGCTGCGCAAACTGACCTCCGCCGATCTGTCCAACCAGGCTTTTCCCTACCTGACCGCCCAGGAAATAGACCTGGACTATGCCCGTGTGCTGGCTATCCGCGTGACCTACGTGGGCGAACTGGGCTGGGAGTTGCACATCCCGACCGAGTTCTCGCTCACCGTCTACGACGCCCTCTTGGAGGCCGGAAAAGAATTTGGTTTGCGCCACGCCGGCTTGACTGCGCTCAACAGCCTGCGGCTGGAAAAAGCCTACCGCGACTACGGCCATGATGTGGACAACATGGACTCGCCGCTCAACGCCGGGCTGGGCTTTGCTGTCAGTTGGGACAAACCCGGCGGCTTCATCGGCAAGGAAGCGCTGCTCGAACAAAAGGCGGCCGGCACGCCCAAGGCCCGCCTGGTACAATTTCTGTTCGAGGACCCCGAACCGCTGCTCTACCATGCCGAACCGGTCTATCGCAATGGCAAGTATGTCGGCTACGTCCGCTCGGGCGCGTATGGTCATAGCCTGGGCGCAGCCGTTGGCCTGGCAATGGTCGAAGACGAAGAGCCAATCACGAACGAATACGTCCAATCGGGCAGGTTCGAGATCGAAGTCAACGGCCGCCGCTATCCCGCCAGGGCCTCGCTCCAGCCCCTGTACGATCCCAAAGGCGAAAAGATCCGCTGCTGACCATAGATGAACACGGTTTCACTTCCATTTATCTGCTTGACAGCCGTAGGTCACTCTCCACGCAGGAAAGAGCGGAGCGTGCGCTGCTATTGCAGACGGTCGAACATCGTGCAAAATCTTTACGATCGTGATAGATTTTCAAGGGTAATCCTATGAGCCAAATCTTGTACGGTGAACGGCTGGGGAAGCATGGAAAATTGACCGTCGGCTGCTCGGCGATCTTGTTCGATGAAAGCCGCCAGAAAGTGTTGCTTACCCGCCGTGTGGATAACGGCCTGTGGTGTCTGCCGGGCGGCGGCATGGAAGCCGGCGAGTCGGTGGAGGAATGCTGTATCCGCGAAGTGTTCGAGGAGACCGGCCTGCAAGTCAGGGTGAAGCGCCTGATCGGGATATACAGCAATCCAGACCAACTGGTGATCTACCCCGACGGCAACATGGCGCATTTCGTCGTCATGAATTTCGAGGTCGAGGCCGTGGGCGGAGAACTGGGCCTGAGCAACGAGACCAGCGAGGTCGGCTATTTCACGCTGGCCGAGATGGAATCCATGCCCATCCATGACCGCCATGCCGAGCGGGTGGCGGACGCGCTGAGCGGGCAGGCCGAGGCGTACATCCGCTAAGCGCCAATGAAAATCGGAGAACCTATGTTGAAACGCTTGTCAGATATGCTTCACAAAGCCGCGAAGGGCTGGCTGGTGTTCGTCCTGTTCCTGCTGGACGGATTGTTCATGGGGCTGATTTTGCCGGCGGGCGAAACGTTACTGAAGGGTGGCTCAGGCGGCGTGGGTCCGCTCGACCTGCAATTTTTCTACACGCCCCAAAAGGCCTACGCCGTCATCGCCGCACACGGAGAGTATGGGCGCGCTTTCTACCGCAATTTCGAATTGACCGTAGACATTCTGTACCCCATCGTCTACACGCTCTTCCTCAGTCTGTTCATTTCCTGGCTGTTCCAGCGCGGCTTCGAGGCCGGGTCGAAAATGCAACGCCTGAACGTGATGCCCTTCGGCGCATGGGCCTTCGACCTGCTGGAAAACCTGGGGATCGTAACGATGCTCTCGGTCTACCCGGCTACGCCTGCACTCCTGGCCTGGCTCACAGCCGTTTTCACGATGGTCAAGTGGGTATTTGCAGGCGCGAGCGTAGTTTTGATGATCATCGGGGTCGTAGCGGCGCTCGAAAAGGCCGTCACTGGCGCGCGCAAGTAAGGACGGCTTTAGTCGGCTGCAGTCTGCCGGGAGGCAATTTGTTCGCGCGTTTGGGTGTGGGTTTCGCGGCTCAGAGGATAGTAAACAGCGAAGACGATTCCGCCCAACAGGAAGAGGGACGGGATGGGACCCATCAGCAGACGCATGGCCCAAATAGCGGAAGCAGGCTGAAGGTCCGCGTTGGAGACGAAGCCGCTGCGATCCAAGAGCAGGAGCGCCAGCGGAATGGCAATCGAGGAGGCGATCTTGCGGAACAATGTCACCAGCGCATAGAACATGCCTTCATGCCGCGCGCCGGTATTCAGTTCGTCCACTTCTACAGCGTCGGGAATCATCGCCCAGGGTAGAACGTGTACCGCCGAGACGCCTACTCCGGCCAGGCAGGCCAGCGCAATGACTATCAGAAAGTTCACCGAGGGGTCGAGAAAGACCAGCGTCACCATCACGCTGGAGAGGAAAATCATCCCGAAGATGTAAGCCTTGCGCTTGTCGGTGCGCTCTGAGGCCCACACCCAAAACGGTAAAACAAGGATGGCTGTGACAAACACGGCTGCCGCCACCAGCGGCGCCTCCTCTTCCAATCCCATGCGGTATTCCAGGAAATAGAAGAGTTGGTTCTCGATGATGGACATGGCTGTCCAGGTGAAGAGGAAGATGCCCATCGCAAACACAAAGGGACGGTTGCGGCGCGCCGCCCGCAGGGACTCGCGCAGGCTGGGTTGCTGCTGGGCAATATACTCGCGCCGTTCGCGGGTGCCGAGGAAGGTCAATAGCAAGGGGAGAGCCGAAACCCCGCCAAAAATCAGCCCCATCGACAACGCGCGGTCGGCGTTGGCGGGAATGGTCTCGCCAATCATCGCCAATGGCACGACAAAAGCCACCAGCCCGCCCACCAGGGAGAAGAACATGCGGTAACTGGTAAGCGAAGTGCGCTCGTCGTAATCCTGGGTCAGTTCGGGCGTGAGCGCAAAGTAGGGCATGGTGACGAAGGTCACGACCGTGTCGAAGAAGAAATATGCAAAGGCATAATAGGCTACCCGTCCCCAGGTGGCCGAGATGGGCGGAATCCACCACATCATGACGAAGGCCAACGCAAACGGAAGGAAACCAAACAGAAGGTAGGGGCGGCGGCGTCCCCAACGCGAGCGCGTCCGGTCGGTGATATGCCCAATGAGCGGATCGTTGATGTAATCCCATGACCGACCAATGAAAACCGCCAGCGCGGCCTGGGCGGCGGTCAGCCCGACAATGTCGGTCAGAAAAAGGGCAAACAGTACGGCAATGGTGCTGTCGGTAAACGCAAAGCCAAAATCGGCTATGCCGTAGGCTAATTTCGTCCAGGGGGAAAGTTTGTCTTGGGAACGGGGGGTCATAGGTTGCCTCCAAAGTAGAGGATTGCGCTATAACTTGCGTCGGTAACTACGATGCCGCTTGTACCACTGTACGCCGATGGCTTCCATATCTGATTTGCTCTTGAAGTTGAACTCATCTACCTGGATGACCTCGATGTGCTTGAAGCCAAATTCGTGAACGGCTTTTTGTAATTCGGTATAAAGCAAAGCATTGGCGCCCAGTCCGCGAAACTCTGGCAGGAGGCCAATTCCATTGACATTAACCCACTCGGCGCGTCTTCGTTCTTGTAGAATGTGCCACCAACCGAACGGCCAGAGATTGCCCTTCGATTTTTGCAGGGCCGGGCCGATGTCGTGATATGCAATGATGAAGCCGACCACTTCTCCATGATGTAAAACCAGTTTGAGCAGGCGCGGATCGGCTACCATGAGAATCGATTCGGTCAACAGGTTCAACTCCGCCGGGCTGGGCGGGAAATACTCATGGTTGTTGACGAAGGCCTTTCGATGCACTTCCGCCACTTTTGGCACCCAGGCGCGCACCTCTTTTGCGGACCGAAAGGAGTGTACCGTGAACCCGCGCGTGGCTTTGACGCGCGCAGCAATGCGGTGGAAGCGTTCGGGCAGGGTATAGTTTCCTGGCAGATACCCGCTCAAGTGGTCGCGGTCCTTTTCGAAGCCGGCCTGCTGGACAAGCGTATCGTAATATGGGAAGTTGTAATTCTCGTTCAGTGCGGCGCGACGCTCGAAACCCTCGACCAGGATCCCGCCGCCGTCCGAGCCCATCAGGCCGCGCGGACCGATGATTTCGTTCAAACCGCGCACCCGTGCCCAGTCGAAGGCGGCAGTAAACAATCCCTGCGCAACGGACGAATCCTCTACGCACTCGAAAAAGCCAAAGAAGGCGGTCTTGCACTGACGGTAGGCATTGTGATTGCGGTTGTGCAGGACGGCAATGCGCCCCAGGACATCACCATTACTTTCTGCAATGAAAAATTCTGCCACAGAATGCTCGAAAAACGGATGCCCTCCAAAGATACTCTTGCGTTCAGAGGCCAACGGCGGCACCCATTGCGGCGTATTCTGGTATAGCAGAAAGGGTAAGCGCCAAAAACGATGTTTGTCGCGTTCGTTTGCCAGGTCGAGCGTTCTAATTTGCATGATACCTCCAAATTTTGTCGGCTGCTGGTAACTCCCTGCCCTCACCCTAACCCTCCCCAAAGGGAGAGGGGAACGGATTTCGTGGCCGAAAACGACAAAAAATCTTTGCGTTTGCTCCCCTCTCCCCTCGGAAGAAGTGGTCACGTTGCTCCAAGGCCGGCTCGAACAACGCCAAGTTGGGATAACCGTCCCGAAGGCTTTTTAGAGCGATTGTATGGGCAAAATCGAGCCTTCGGGATGGATCAAAGGCTTATCTCGAATTCAGGTTAAAACAACGTTTCCCGTAGAGCGAATTCTTCTTCCTGGGTGGATACTTCCCCGTCCAGCCAGGCGTTCCGCAGGCGGCGCAGGATGCGCTGGTATTGCGGACCGGGCGGCAGCCCTAGGCGTTTCAAATCGTGGCCGCTGGTGTAGGGTTTGACATGCCTCCAGGTCTCC
>DAOUCM010000124.1:0-11542 GCA_034431895.1 Anaerolineales bacterium | reverse complement strand
CCTGTTGACCGCCGACCAAACGGATGAGGCCGGCATTGACGCCCAACGCGCGCGGGTCGCAGAGCTTAAACACCGGCTGGCCGGAATTGACAGCCGCGAGGCGCACGATCTGCTGAACGTGGCCGACGCGCTGGTCAAAAAGAGCGTATGGATCATGGGTGGCGACGGCTGGGCCTACGACATCGGCTACGGCGGCCTCGACCACGTGCTGGCCAGCGGGCGCAACGTCAACGTGCTGGTGCTGGATACCGAAGTGTATTCGAACACCGGTGGGCAGGCTTCCAAGTCCACACCGCGCGCGGCGGTAGCCAAGTTTGCCATGGGCGGCAAGGGCTTGCCCAAGAAAGACCTGGGAATGATTGCCATGGCCTACGGCTACGTGTACGTGGCGCGGGTGGCCATGGGCTACAACGACCAACAAACTCTGCGCGCTTTCCTGGACGCAGAATCCTATAACGGTCCATCGCTCATCATCGCCTACAGTCACTGCATCAATCACGGCTACGACATGGCGCGCGGCCTGGAGCAACAAAAATTGGCCGTCACCTCTGGCGCATGGCCAATCTATCGGTACGATCCGCGCCTGGTAAGCGAGGGAAAGAATCCGCTCATCATCGACTCGAAAGAGCCAACCACGCCCTTGGAAGAATATGTGTATAACGAAACCCGCTATCGGATGCTGCTGCAAAGCGACGAAGCGCGCGCCGAAAAACTCCTGCAAGAGGCCAAGCAAGACATCCAGTCACGCTGGACGCTCTACCAACAGATGGCTTCCATGCACTATAAAGAAGAGAAGTAGAGGAGTAGAGAGTAGTTCCTGCTCTCTACTCTCTATCCAAGGAGAATCCATGATAGACCTTACCACTTCCTATCTTGGTTTGAAGTTGAAGAACCCGCTGGTCGCCTCGGCCTCGCCGTTGTCCAAAAAAATCGAGAGCGTCCAACGCCTCGAGGAAGCCGGCATCGGCGCCATTGTCATGTACTCGCTCTTCGAGGAGCAGATTATCCATGAAAGCCTCGAATTGGACCACTACCTGACGCGCGGGACGAACTCTTTTGCCGAAGCCCAAACCTACCTGCCCGACCTGGGGACGTACAACATGGGGCCTGACAAGTATCTGGATCACCTGGCTGCCGTGAAGAAAGCGGTCAGCGTGCCGGTCATTGGTAGCCTGAACGGCGTCTCCAAAGGCGGATGGGTGCGCTACGCACGCTTCATGCAGGACGCCGGGGCGGATGCCGTTGAATTGAACATGTACTACCTTTCGGCCGATCCGGACCTGAGCGGGCAAGAATTGGAAGACAGTTATGTGGACCTGGTGGCAGAAGTAAAGGCCTCCATCAAGATTCCGCTGGCGGTCAAACTCAGCCCCTTTGTGACTTCCTTGCCCAACTTTGCCCGCCGCCTGGTCACCGCTGGCGCCGACGGTCTGGTGCTGTTCAACCGCTTCTACCAACCCGATTTCGACCTGGAGGCGCTAGAAGTCACCCAGTCGCTCGAATTGAGCCATTCTCGAGACTTATTGTTGCCGTTACGCTGGATTGCCATCCTGTACGGCAAGATAGAGGCCGACTTTGCCCTGACAAGTGGAATTCACACCGCTCAGGATGTCCTCAAGGCCATGATGGCCGGCGCCAAAGTAGCCATGACCGCCTCTGCGTTACTGAGGGATGGCCCACCGCGCGCAACCGCTATTCTGGCGGAGATGCAAGAATGGATGGAGGCGCACGAGTACCAGTCCATCCAGCAAATGCAAGGCAGTATGAGCCAGCAAGCGGTAGCCGAGCCGGCTGCCTTCGAGCGCGCAAACTACATCAAGATACTCCAGTCGTTCCGCTACTTGCCGTAATTTCCACAGAAAAGGTATTTCCCCAAAGTGGAGCAGAGCGCCCCGATTTCATGAAAAAGAGACCCCTGTAAAACCCAGGGGTCTCTTCGATAAGTCCAAGCGGATGGCATTCATTCTTCGACGCCAACAGGCGCGGCTTTGCGATGACGGAACGTGATGCGCCCGCGCGTCAGGTCGTAGGGAGACATTTCGACGGCGACCCGATCGCCCAGCAAAATACGGATGTAATATTTTCGCATCTTGCCAGACAAATATGCCAGCACCTCATGGCCGTTGTCTAACTTGACACGGAATTGGGTGCCGGGCAGGGCCTCGATTACGGTCCCTTCGACTTTGATTTTCGAATCATCTTTCGCCATACACGCCTCTTTCTTGGTTCAGCCAGGTCATCCGCTGATTTTCATCGGTCTTGCCCAAGAGCGCAGATACGCTGCGCCGCTAGCCTACTCGCCTTCATGGGTGTACTGCCGCCGCTTGATACGACGAGCCGACTTCTTTCTCTCCATGCGTCGCTGTTCGCTCTTGGAAACGAACCAGCGTTTGCGCCGCACAGTGCTCAAAACGCCGCTTTTGACCACTTTCTTGCGAAAACGTTTGAGCAAAGAGTCCTGCGACTCGCCAGAACGTAAATTTACAATTGCCAAACCGTTCACCTCCTTTCTTTCGAGAGGAAATCACTGCCAAGAAAAATCCTCGGCTTTCAAGCAGACTCAGCCGAGGATAAACGTCAATAAAAGACCAGCAGAATGAACGAAACGACAAAAAATGCGCTTCACGCTCCTCTATGGTTTTAACAGGGACGACGCCTCTCCCTCGGGCTGATTTACGAATTCTATTATACTACAACAAGTCAATGAATGCAAAAACGGAATTCTCAGTGTGGCGAAAAAAACGTCCCAAAAGGTTGCCGAACATCGCCAAATTTGCATCTGAAAAACCTTCGGGACGTTCTCTTGCAATTCATATTCAACGCCAGTTCGGGATAACCGTCCCGAAGGCTTTTTAGAGTATTACTCTTGAGAATCTATCACAACCGTGAAGATTCTTGACAAAGTCTAACCACGGAGACACGGAGTCTTTTCTTGTTCTCAATCTCAGTGTCCGCCGTGTCTCCGTGGTGAATTTTGGTTGTGGCTGGAGGCAGCACACGCGCCGGTCTTTCCTGCGTGGGGAGTGACCAACGGATGTCGAAGCGGATGAACGGATGAGAGCGCCTTATCCGCTTATCCGTTTCCTCTCCGCTGGTCGCTTTGGTTGCGGCTGGAGGCCGCGCTATAGTATTACTCTGCAGAATCTATCGCGTTTGTGAAGATTTTGTGGCGTGGCATTCATGCCGTCTTGGGTTGCGGGATAAATCCCGCGCTACGAATTGCTGATGCAAAAATTGGTATACACGCGCAAAGATTATGCAGACTGCCCAATCTCCCGTTTTCGGCTCCAACCATTTAGTTGGTGCATCGAAGCGCTGGCGTCATAGCCTGTTTGGGCGGCAGTCCCCAAAGAGGAGGCTCTTGAACTGCCGCCCCATCGGTTCGAGGCGCTAACACAATCTACGAGAACCCCATCGGCGGCGTTCCCCGCCACATTTCGATCCGGCGAAACGCCTCTACATAGCCCATTCGATAAAAAGCCGGCAGGTGAGGGTCATTGATTTGTATATTTTCGACATGGGTATCCAGGCGCGGGTATTGATGATGCAAATGAGAAAGCAGAGCATAGGCCACCGTGGCCGGGTCGCCCGCTTCTGTTTTGAAGGCAAAGCGCGTGAGAATGAACTTCTGGCGCTGATAAACCAGCCAGCCGCGGCTGCCGTCTGCCAAAGCCAGACGCAGGCCAGAGACATCGTAAGCGTTGAAGAGCGACTCGGATTGATTCGTCCAGGGCTGGATGCCGCGGTCACGTTTTACCAGGTCCATCGCATCCACACGGTCGAGACGTTCCGCATCTGCCACGATAGGAGTTGGAGGCGGTATGCGCGGTGCGCGGCGCAAGATCAAGAGTTCGCCCATTTCACGGAATCCGAACTTCAAAAAGAGTTGATGGGCAGGCGTGTTGTGCTTGATGACCTCCAGCATCACAAAATCAATGGAGCGTTGGGCGGCTTGCTCTATCAGATTTGCAACCAAAGCCTGACCGACTCCATGGCGGCGTGTACTTGGAATCACTCCCAAGCGTGTTATCCAGGCCCGGCCTGGACGCAATCCCAGCATGGCAACGCCTAACATTTCCCCACTCGGCGTAACTGCAACCAGAGAATGACGCAAATCTACATCATAGGTGGCAACATACTCGGCCAGACGCGCAGCGTTCATGGGCATCGGCACCATGTAATCTACACGAGTTTGGTTATAGATAGCCGTCAGTTGTTCGAAAGTGAAATGATGAGCGGGGACAAGTTCTATATCAGTGGTGAGGTGAGCAGGCATCAAGGATGAGTTTTCAAATAAGAATTGATTTGAGCCACAAAAACCCTTGTCTTGGTGATGGGTTTGCAAATATAGCCGTCGAATCCGTAACTTTCGACCATGAGGCGGGCGGTCTCTTCGGGCCAGGCGGTCAGGGCAATAATCGGGGTGGCGTTCAAGGCAGGTTCTTCACGAAGCCAACCGGCCAACGTTTGACCATCATAATCGGGCAAGCCCAGGTCGAGCAAAATCAAATCAGGGCAATGAGCCAGCGCCATTTGCAAGCCCGTTTCGGCGTCAGCGGCATGGATGAGCTCATAGCCGGTAGCAGACAACGCCCTCCGAACGAGTTCGGCGTTATCGGGAATATCTTCGATGAGCAAGATTTTCGTCATGGTGCTCTTTTCACAGATTACCGCTCAACATTCGCATTGTCCGCGCAAATCTCGTTCGCGCCGCAGTTGCCTGCCCTGGCGCTTGCCCAGGGAATTGCGGCGCAACACCAGAAATGCAATACTGATGAACACATTGGCAATGAAGGTTTCAATCACACCAGCGGTTGGAACGTCATTTTGGAGATGGCACAAACGCTTCGACTCGCGCCCACAGTTCACGAATGTTGATGGGTTTGGACATGTAGACATCGCAGCCAGCAGCCAGGGCCTTTTCTGCATCGCCTCGCAGGGCATTGGCGGTAATGGCAATAATCGGGATATAAGCCAGGGTCGGCTTGACCGTGCTGGTGCGCAGCCGGCGAGCCACCTCATACCCATCTATATCGGGCAGGTTGATATCGAGCAAAATCAGGTCTACTTCCTGTGTTTCTGCTATTTCAATCCCAGCCAGGCCTTTGGCCGCCTCCAGCAAGTGATAGCCGCGTGCTTCCAGAGCGCGCTTTACCAACATCATATTGTCCGGATTGTCTTCGATGTACAGGACATGATTTCCCATAATCGTCTCCTTGTTCACTCTCCATTCTTCTCTTCGATGACCTGGATGACCTGATCAACGAACTGGCGGACAGGCAATGAGCCTTTCTGGTATACCGCCTCAATGTGGCCGTTCAGCCGCTTTCTTTCTTCGGGGGTAATATCTTTGGCGCTGACAACCACAACGGGGATGTCGCGCGTGCGCGGGTCCAATTTGAGTTCCTCCACCAACCCAAAGCCGTCAATGCCGGGCATCATCAAGTCAGTGACAATCAAATCCGGTAATTTCTGGCGCGCCAACGTTAGCCCTTCCCAACCGTCTTTGGCATGATCGAGGCGGTAGGATTTATGCCGCTCGAGCAGGCGGCGAATGAGCAAGGCATCATCTTCATTATCGTCAATCAAGAGAACGGTGGTAGTCCTCTCGTCCAGATTTTCGAGCGCGGCTTGTAAGCCTTCACGCGGGGCGGGGGATTGGTCTTCGCTCAGATGAACATCCACAGCAAACTGGTCGCCCAAGACGTGTTTTTCGACCGGGAAGGTATGGCCAGTGCAATTGACGACCACCGTTTCTTCTGGGCCGATGAGGTTGTTCTTGAGCATCTTTTCCAGGCCCGCAAAGGCTACCGCCGAGGCAGGTTCTACGGCCATTCCTTCGGTTTTAGCCAACGCACGCATCGCCGCAAAGGCTTCGGCGTCGCTCACCGCTTCCATCGTGCCACCATACTTCTGGGCCAGGTTCCACAAGTAGGTATAGGTTTTGCCCGGATCGCCGGTGGAAAGGATGATAATGCGCGTGCTGGGGACAACCGGCTCGGCGACCTCCTTGCCGGCCTTGAAGGCATTGACCATCGGAGCGCAGCCATCAGACTGGATGACGGCCAATTTGGGAATGTGGTCAATCAAACCCATATTGAACAATTCTTCGAAGCCATGATACACGCCCAACGGGCCCAAACCGCCACTGACGGCCTGGATGTACCAGTCGGGCGCGCGCCAACCCAATTGCTCCACGAGTTCGTAGGCAATGGTCTTCATGGATTCTTTGGCAGGGATGGAACTGGCACCACGGTCCAGGAGCAGGTGACGGCGTTGGGCAAACTGGGAGGCGATTTGCTTGGTCTGGTCATAGTTGCCGCTGACACGGATGACTTCGGCACCGAAGAGAGCCGCTTCGCGCAGTTTTTCCTGAGGAACCAGGCTGGTCATGAAGACCCACAACTTGATGCCCGCCCGCGCGCAAGCGGCTGCATAGGCCACAGCCGCATTGCCTGTCGAAGCAATGACCGCCTCGCGCACACCGGCCTCCACCATAGCGGCTACGGCCACCGCCGCCTGACGGTCCTTGAAGGAAGAGGTCGGGCCGTAGCGTTCGTCCTTGATGTAAACATGAGCATGCCCAAGTCTGGGCGCGAAGCGCTGCGAAAGCCAGAGGGGAGTCCAACCAGCGGGGTACAAGTCCAACGCAGAGGGATTGTTTAGCGGCAAGACATCCGCATAACGCCACATATTGAATGGACGGCCTGGCAGTCCGCGCAGGATGTCGCGCTTGAAGGCCTGATAGTCATAGTGGGCTTCGAGCCAATGCGAAGCGCACTGTTTACAAACAGCCGGGGTAAAAGGCTCGTAAGGCTGCTGGTGGCCACACAGGTTGCATTGCAAGAACAAGGGAAGGGTCATTTATTTTTCCTGTTTCTCGATGGTATCGTCAAGGCGGGCTTCCAGGGGCAATTCTACATAAAAAGTCGAGCCTTCACCAGGGATACCCGTGCTTTCGGCCCACAAGCGGCCGCCATGCATCTCGACCAATTTACGGCTGATAGGCAACCCCAGGCCGGTGCCGCCGGCTTTGCGCGTAGAAGAAGAATCGACCTGGGTGAATTCTTGGAAGATGGCTTCCAGTTTGTCGGACGGGATGCCAATGCCCGTGTCGCGCACCGTGACCAGGATGCCCTCTTGGGTGCGTGTGGTGCGCATACTGATTTTGCCTTTTTCGGTGAATTTCAGGGCGTTGTTGACCAGGTTGAGCATCACCTGGCGGATACGGGTGCGGTCGGCAAAGATTTCCACTTCTTGGTCGGAATCGCTTTCGATGAACAGAGAGAGCGATTTTTCGCTGGCCAGCGGGGCCGTAATGCTGGTCACTTCTTCGAGGATTTCGTGGAAGCGGAAGGTTTCGGGGCTGAGATTCATGCGCCCGGCCTCGATCTTAGCCATATCCAACACGTCGTTGATGAGGTGAAGGAGATGCTGCCCATTCTTCTGAATGAGTTGCAAATCGTTGTTCATGTTCTCGGTCAGCGGGCCGTCCAAGCCTTCGAGCATCACGTCTGCAAAGCCCAAGATGGAGTTGAGCGGGGTGCGTAACTCGTGCGACATGTTTGCCAGGAAAGATGACTTGAGACGGTCGAGTTCACGCAGTTGGGTCACGGTGGCGGCCTGCTCTTGGTACAAGCGCGCATTTTGGAGCGCAATTGCTACCTGAGCAGCCAGCGTCGTATAGATGTTGGCGTCTTCTTGGGTGAACTGGTCTGGCTTGTCAGATTGCACGTCGAACACACCGAGCAATTTGTCGCCCACGATCATGGGGACAGCCATCTCCGAGCGTGTATGGGGCAACAAGCGATTCGACAGATAAGCAGAATCTTTGTCGTGTATCACGTCGTTGGCAACAATAGATTGGCGGGTGCGGGCAGCCTGAGCCACGATGGACTTATCATGATCCAGAGAAATGCTCCAGCCTTCGGCCACCATTTTTTGCCCTACTTCGCCGGCGCCGCAGGCGAGCAACAACGTTTGCTCGGTTTCGTCCAGCAAATAGATGTGCGCGTGATACAGATCGAAGCGCTGTTTGGTAAGATCTACCACCGCTTGCAAGAGTTTCTCTGGGTCTAGCACGGTGGAGGCGGTGGTGCTGACGGTTGCCACCGCTTCCAGCTGAGTAGCACGCTTGGCAACGGTCTCCTCGGCTTGCTTTCGTTCCGTCACATCGCGAGCAAAGGCCAATACTCCCCACACATGGTTGGCGGCATCGCGAAGGGGGATTTTGAGGGTATCGAAAATATGCAACTGTCCATCTACGGTGGCAGGATCGTCTGGAAAGTGCTGCGGCACACCTGTTTCGAACACCAGGTTGTCATCCGCCCAGAAGCCGCGGATGCCCTTTTCGGGGTTGCCTTTGACCAGTTCATCGGGGAAGCCTAATTCGAGGTCATTCTTGCCAATGAAATCTTCGACGGCAAGGTGCAGCGCGTTGGCATAGCCCCGATTGACCAGTTGATAACGATGCTCGCGGTCTTTGACAAAAATCCAGTCATCGGTCGAGTCGATCACGTCGCGAATCAGCTTTTGCGCCTCTTTGGACTCGTGCAACGCAGACTGTGTCTGCTCGAACAAGCGGGCGCTTTCCAACGCCAGCGCAACCTGCTCGGCCACTTGCTCCAGGAAAATCTGGTCGTCGGGGGTCAGCGGGCGATGAGCGTCGTGAGCAATGGCCATTTTGCCAAGCACCTCCCCGCCAGGCAGAGCGATGGGGATGGGCGCAAAAAGTTCTTCTACCAGGCCAATTTCCTTGACCGGTTTGACGCCGCCTTGCTCGAACATATAGCCGGTGGAAACATCCAACGTTTCTTGGAAGGCCTGCCAGCCTTCATGCCTCATGGCGCGGTACAGGCGGTTGAGTTCTCGCAGGCGTTCTTCCATTTCCTGGCGCAGACGGGTTTGCTCGATGGCGACCGCGATCTGCCCACATAGGCCTTCCAGCAGCAGACGGTCGTCTTCGGTGATAGCGCCGGCGCGGTCGCTTTGCACATCCAACACGCCCAACACCTGATCGCCCAGTTTGATGGGAACGGCAATCTCGCCTTGGGTATTGGGAAGCAGGGGATTGGGCTGCCACTCGGGGTCATCGGCCAGCGTGGGACGCATCATAGTCTGACCCGAGGCTGCTGCCGTGCCGATCAGGCCGCGTCCCATCTCCATGCGATGTCCCATGGCCAACATCTTCGAGCCTGTTTCACCATACCCGGCGATCAACACCACTGCATCCTGCGTTGGGTCGTAGCGCAAGAGTTGTGTATGATAGTAGCCCAAACGCTCCTTGGTCAAGGTCACCACCCGCTCGAACAGATCGTCCAATGCGGCGGCTTGCGCAATCTCCTGAGAAATTTCGGTACTGAGCTGCACCTGGTAACCGCGTCGCTCGAAGGCCGCTTGAATTTCTTGTTGGAGTTTAATCCTTTCGAGGGTCGTGACAATCATTTCACCACCGGAACGCAATACTGTGATGGCGTCTTCTTTCCAAGATGTTTGTTGTGAAACAGCGTCGAAGCCCATGAAGCCCACCAAACGACCGCGAAAGATGATGGGAGTAACAATAATGGACTGGATTCCTTCGAGCAGGAATTCTTCTCTTTCAGCGCTAGCCTCGGGTGGCAAGTTGGCAACAAGCGGTATATTGACCACCTCGAGTTTTTCCAATCTCTCCATCAGCCAGGGGAAGGTGGTGGTAGGAATTCCTTTCGAGCGATCAATGTGCGCTTCGATGCCAGATGCGCACCATTCATGAGTATTGTCCATGCTGGAGCGATCCTCTGTGAGCAAGAAGAGATAACTGCGATCAGAGTTTGCAAACCTTCCAAGCATTTCCAAGGCCTGGTTGATTTTCTGATCAATATTGTCCACACTCGCTGACACAAACTCAGATGAAATGGTGGTCAGGATAGTTTCAATCTCAACTCGCCTGCGGAGTTCCTGCTCGGCCTGCTTGCGCTCAGTAATATCCTCATACATGCCCAATAGGGCAAACACTTTGCCATCGGCATCCAACATGGGAACCTTGCTAGTACGCAGCCAGATGGTATCGCCTGTAGGCGTTGTCTGCGGTTCCTCGAAGTTCATTTTTGGTTGGCCTGCTTCCATCACTTTCTGGTCATCGGCGCGATAGAGTTCGGCTTCTGGTTTCCAGGGCATATCATAGTCGGTCTTCCCAATGATTTCCTCTGGCGAAGCCAGACCAGCGTCCTCGGCAAAGGCCCGGTTACAGCCCAGGTAAACCAGATTTCTATCCTTCCAAAACACAGCCTGGGGAATATTGTCCATCACCAATTGCAGCAAGCGGCGGCTTTCCTGGACGGCGTTTTCGATGCGTTTGCGTTCGGTAATATCACGCACCGAAGAAACGCGAATGACACGCCCGCCTTCCCTATAGACGCGGGTCGAAGTCTCGAGGGGAAAGGTACTGCCATCTACGCGCAACCCGACGATTTCATAAGGTTGCACCGTTTCCGACTGCATTTGCTTCACGACAGTTTCATGACACTCGGGCAGCACAAATTCCAACAAGTCCCTACCCACCAAATCGGCGTCCTTCTCCAAGCCAAACATAGCCAGGGCAGCCGGATTGGCGTCAATGATTTTCCCCTTTTCATGAAATACCACGCCTTCTACAGTAGCCTCTGTAAAGCGGCGGAACCTTTCTTCGCTGATGCGCACCTTTTCTTCTGCCTGTTTGCGTTGGCTAATATCACGCCAAGCAGTATGGATGACAATTTTTCCATTCAGCGGAATGGAAGTCAGCAAAACCTCCACAGGAAAATCCTCGCCATCCAGCCGACGATGGATCCACTCGAAGCGGTGATTGCCGCGCTCGATGGCGATCTGGATCATTTCGTCTGCCTTTTCTGCAGAGACGCGCCCATCTGGCTGGAATTCTGGCGAGAGATCAGATGGATGAGACGAAAGCACCTGTTCCTTGTTTCTGGCTCTCAGCATTTTTACAGCGGCCTGATTACAATCAATAAAAATGCCGTCCTCAAGCAACAGGAAGGCGTCGCTTGACCTTTCGAAGACTGCATTAAAGAAAGCCTCTTTGTTTTTATCTGAGACCTGGCGATTGATCTCCTGATCCTTCAATCTTGTTGCTATTTGTGGAGTGTTCATAATCCATCCATCCATGTCACAGCATTAACTTGCTTTAGACAAATCATCGCTCGAGGGCTCGCTTGCCGAAACATCACTCATTTGAGACTCAAGTTTGACAAGCACGCGGCGCCCCAAGGTACTACCCACTTCACGCGCGGTGGTACGCAAGATGGTCTCCAGGTTGGTGGAACTGCGCACCGCTGCCGTAATCTGGCGCAGCGCCTGCTCACGTTGCGCCAATTTTTGCGAGACAGCCAACGCCTGCTCGGTTTGTTGTGACAAACGCAGGTTTTCGATATGGGCGCTCAAACGTTCTGCAACCGAGGCAATCAATTTTTGCTCTTCCTCCGACAGCGTGGGGTCATCAGCGTCGAGGATGCTCAATTGGCCGATGGTTTCACCGCGTACCTTGATATCGGAGGACAACGTTGTTTCC
>DAOUCM010000123.1:0-5628 GCA_034431895.1 Anaerolineales bacterium | reverse complement strand
ACGCTCTGCGGAACAAGTGGGTGGGGGCGGCCAACCGCCGTACCGCCGACTTGCATGTGCCAGTACGGTCGCTTGCTAGACCAGGCAGAGCCTGGTGGTACGCTATCCGACTTTCACGCTCTGCGGAACAAGTTCTGTCGGCTGTTGCACTGCCGCCTGCCAGTGCAACAGCATCCCCTTGGAGAACTGCTGGCGCAGCCATCATGGCGATTCTGAGCGAGCCTAAATACATGTTTCTTACGTTCGTTTAAGTCTGGTTTAAGGGGAGAGAATATAATTCAAGTATCCATTGCAAAAAGGTAAACATCGAACCACTGAGACACGGAGACAGCGAGCGTAACAATAAAGAAATCTCCGTGATGAACCGTCCCGAAGGCTCGATTTTGTCCATACAATTGCTCTAACAAAGCCTTGGGGATGGTTACCCGAACTTTGGCACATCACAAAATCTCTAAACGAGGCAGAATATGACCTGGAAGCGTGTTCTGTATGTTCTCTTCGTAGGCTTTACGGCGCTGGTCAGCGCCTTGGCAGGGGCTATCGGCGGAGCAGTGGCCGTTACAAGGTGGTCGAAAACCGCCTTGCCGAGCCATGTCTTTACTTATTCAGCGCCGGCAACTCAAATTCAAATTGCCAATACAGAGATCGAAACCGCAATTACACAGGCGGTGGAAAAAGTCGGGCCGGCGGTAGTCACGGTCGTGGGTATCATTCCAGGGCAAATGACGATTTTTGGGCGCACCGCAGACAGCCAATCGAGTGGAAGCGGCGTCATCCTCTCTGCAGAGGGATATATCGTGACCAACAACCACGTTGTAGAGGACACCAGTGAGTTATCGGTGATTCTCTCCGATGGCACAGAATTGCCGGCCCGCCTCATCAGCACCGACATTTTCGCCGACCTGGCCGTCATCAAAGCCGATGGTCCAATGCCGGCAGTAGCAACGATTGGCAATTCGGACAACTTGAAAGCCGGCGAAACCGTCATTGCCATCGGGTCGCCGCTAGGGGAGTTCCGCAACACGGTGACGGTAGGCGTGATCAGCGCAACGGGCCGTGCGCTGGATAGCGGGCGGGGGTATTTCATGGAGGATTTGCTCCAAACCGACGCAGCCATCAATCAAGGCAATTCAGGCGGGCCGCTGGTCAACTTGAACGGGGAAGTGATTGGCATCAACACGTTGATCGTGCGCGGCGGCAATGGCAGCAGCACCATCGCCGAAGGGCTGGGCTTTGCTATCCCCTCCAATACGATGCGGTTGATTGCAGAGCGAATCATTGCCCAGGGTTACTTTGCACGGCCTTATTTGGGCGTCCGATATCAGGCTGTCAGTCCGGCCATTGCCAACCGTTATAATTTGCCGGTGCAATGGGGCGCGTATGTAACCCACGTGATTGCAGGCAGCCCGGCGGCCAGCGCAGGCATCCAGCACGGGGACATCATCGTCAGCATCGGAAATCAGACGATTGACGAGAAGCATTCTTATATCAACGTGCTATTTGCCCATCAGCCTGGGGATGAGGTGAGAATCGAGGTCGTGCGGGGTAACGAGACGCTTCCCCTGCAAGTCACGCTTGGAGAGGCACGTCCATAGCCGCATATGCTATTGGTTGTTCGAGCGGATGGCCGTCAGCCAGTCTGGCAACTGTTCCAACAACTGTCGCATGATGGTGCGGCAGCGTTCTTTGAATAAGGGCAGGTTGTCGTAGGCTTCACTGCCGTGCGGGCCAACCACGTCGCTGACCGCGCGCAGGATGAGCAAGCGCGCGCCGTTCTTTTGGGCTACCCAAGCCAGAGCCCCCGATTCCCAGTCGGCGGCAATAGCGCCTTGCGCGCGGAGTTGGGGGATCTTTTCGGGCAGCAGATCGCTGTCGGCGGAGGCCAGGGCCCCACGTCGGACAGGATGCGGATAGGGTTGCGGGAGCCAGTCGAGGTCCAGGGTCGAGGCGTAATAGTCCACCACGGCGCCAAAATCGCCCATGAGTTCCACGATGTCGTAGATGAAAGTCCGCTCGACCAAGACAATTTCCCCTTGGTGGATGCAGCCCTCGAAGCCGCCGCATGTGCCGAGGTTGACCACCAGGTCGGGTTGTTCATGGTCGAGGGCATATTGCATGGCGCCAGCCGAGGCCGCTTTCCCCCAACCGGCATGAAGCAAAGTGACAGGCCAGCCATCAAAATCGTGCTGGAAGGTCTCACCGTAGGGCGTCGTCTGAAGCCTGGAGGGTCGCAACGCTTCTTTGACCGCCCACCACTCGGCAATGGCAGAGATGAGGACGATGACTTTCATTCGAGCGGCTGCCCTTGCAAGTAATCGAGCAAGAAGCGCAAGGCTGCCTCGGCCGATTGAATCTTGTTCTGCCGCCGGTCTGCATCCCAAATGAACTTACGCGCCCAGTCGCCTTCGGTAGCCGAGAGGCCGATCCAGGTGGTGCCGACCGGTTTGTCGGGCAGGCCGCCGCCCGGCCCGGCAATGCCGCTGATACTGACGGCCAGGTCGGCGCCCAGGGCGATACGCGCCCCGCGCGCCATGGCAATGACCGTTTCGCGGCTTACCGCGCCATACGCGCGCAAAATATCCCAGGAGACTTGCAACAAGCCAACTTTGGCTTCGTAGGCATAGGCGACAATGCCGCCGCAGAAATAGTCGGACGCACCTGGAACGTCTGTGATGCGGTCGGCCAACAAACCGCCCGTGCAAGACTCGGCCGTCGCCAGGCTCAAGCGGCGCTGCCGCAGCAAGTGGCCAAGTAAAATTTCGGGACTTTCTTCCAAATCGCCTCGTTATGCCAGAGGAGAAGGGGTGGGGTTTTTGGAAGAGAAATACCCTGCCGCAAAGCCAGCCGCGGCCGCCAACGCCGTTCCCAAGAAGCCAAAGCAAAAAGCCGCAGCCGTGCCGCCCAACCAATAGGAGGCTGGGTCGCTAATATAGGAATTATTTCCCAGTTCTTTCATAAGAGGGGGGACAATCGTCAGGGCAACGAAGCCGCCCAAGATCTGACCCACCAGGGTCAAAGCGCCAGCGATGGCGCCCGCAACAGCACCGCTCTTCCCGCCCTCGCTTTGAGAGGCCGCTGGTTCTTCTCTGACAGCAAAATAGCCCGCTGCCGCCCCTGCCGCCAACGCCACAAACGGACCGCAGCATCCCATTAAGGCAGAAAAGCAGGCTGTCAATACCAGGCCAATGCCTCCTGCAATCAGACCAAATTTGACACGAGCAGACATGTTATATTCTCCACAAGCATCTTCTCGAAAAGAAAGGGGCAGGGAGAGGGCATCATTCTTCGCGCGCCCCACACACCCCGCCCCCCAATTTATCGGGACCAGCCGCCTAATACATGTTCAGGTTTTGGTTGATGGTGCTGAATACATCGCCGATCATGGGTCCCATGAGCATAAAGGCGCCAACCAAACAGCAACACACAAGCAGGAAAAGGACGACTGCCGGCAACAACACCGCGCCTGCCGCCTGCCCCCAGCCAAATTGGTTGACTCCCTTGACAGCCGCAATGTTCAGAAAGAGACCATACAATCCAACTGCCATACTGACCAGACCGAACAAGACGCCAATGAACGGAATGGCCGAAAACAACGTGAGAACAGCAGAGACGAGTGCCAGCGGGGCCGCTATAGCCCCCATGACATAGACCAACTTGCCATAATTGCCTTGACCGCCCAACATCTTGGCAATCCACTGAATCAAAGCAACGGATAGCGCAAAGAACAGCACGCTAAACGCCGCCGAAACTGGCGCGCCACACAGCACGTTGACCAGTCCAAAGCCGCCAGAGGGCTGAGAAAAGTATTGCCCTGCTTCAGGCGGTAAAAATTGCCGCAACTGGCGCATGTTCACGCCCTGCAAAGCAAAGGCGACCAGCATGTTGACCAGGCTGGTGAGAAAGACCCATAGATAAGCCTTGTTGGGGCTTGCGCCGACCGAAAGGGCTATCTCGGCAAAATTCTGTTCATTAGGGCGCGTAAGTGCCTTGAGCCAGGTCTGGTAGAATGGCTCAGGGCCAGCGGACAGGGGGGCGTTGGAAAATTCAGACATTGCATCCTCCAAAGAAATAGGCTCCTGGCAAACGCCACGCTGCGTTGTCAGATGAGCCGGAAAAAAGTTTGTTTCTTTATAACACACTCAAAAACCAATTGCAATAGCCAAAAAGAGATAGGTCATTTGACAATGTCACATTAAACATTTGTTCTAAAAACGCTATGTTTTTTTGTCACTGCGAGCGATAGCGAAGCAGTCTCCCGGTCTGCCAGGAGATTGCTTCGTCGCAAAGAACGCTCCTCGCAATGACAACTATGCGAAAATGTGACATTGTCAAAGTAAGCAGGTACACAGGCATAAAGGTAAAATTATGCCAGGGGTAACCATCCCGAAGGCTGCTTTTTAGAGCCATTTTCTGGGCAAAATCGAGTCTTCGGGGCGGTTCGGGCTTATTCCGAATTCAGGTTAAAATTGTGCTATGGAAATTTCTGAGCATATTCAAGGCATTCTCGACACGCTGCCTGCCAAGCCCGGCTGTTACTTAATGAAAGACGCAGGGGGAAAAATCATTTACGTAGGCAAGGCGGTCAACCTCAAGAACCGCGTCCGCTCGTATTTCCATGCCGATGCCAGCCACGACGGCAAGACCCGCCGCCTGGTGCGTGAAATTACCGATATCGAATGGATCGTGGTTGGTTCGGAACTGGAGGCGCTCATCCTGGAGATGAACCTCATCAAGCGCCATCGTCCCAAATTCAACATCAAACTCAAAGACGACAAACGCTACCCCTACATCAAAATCCACTGGCAAGACGCCTACCCCAAAGTCACCGTCACGCGGCAAATGGTGGACGACGGTGGGCGTTACTTTGGTCCGTACACTTCGGTCTGGGCGGTGCATCAGACGCTGGACGTTCTCCGCCGCATCTTCCCCTACCTGACCTGCGACCGCGATATCCAAGGAACGGACACCCGCGCGTGTCTCTACTACGACATCAAACTGTGCGCCGCGCCCTGTATCGGCGCCGTGACCCAGGCCGAATACCGCCAAATGCTTTCGGACTTGCAAGATTTTCTGAGCGGACATGCCGAGCCTATCGTTCGACGCCTGGAGGCCGAAATGCAAAAGGCCTCTGAAGAACTGCGCTTCGAGAAAGCCGCCGCTCTGCGCGACCAGTTGAGGGGCATTCAGACCATCATCGAACGGCAAAAGGTCATCTTCGACGCCAGTTACCTAGACTCGGATGTGCTGGCTATGGCGCGCGCCGAAGGAGAAGCCTGCGTGCAGATTTTCTTCATCCGCGGCGGGAAGTTGATTGGGCGCGAATACTTCATCTTGGAAGACACCGAAGAGACCAGCGATGCAGAAGTGATCGCGCAGTTCGTCAAACAATTCTATACCGAGGCCGCCAGCGTGCCGGAGCAAGTGATGTTGCCCCAGGATATCGAGGAGGCTCAAATCATTGGACAGTGGCTCAAATCACGGCGCGGCGGCGAAAAGGTGGAAATCCTTGTCCCGCGCGAGGGGCAGCCGCGTGAGTTGGTGCAAATGGCTGCTGAGAACGCCGCCGAGACCCTCGCGGCGCTGCGCGCTCAATGGCAGGCCGATACTCATAAACAGGAGCAGGCGCTG
>DAOUCM010000122.1:0-20078 GCA_034431895.1 Anaerolineales bacterium | reverse complement strand
CCTGTCCCCACGCACGTGGGGATGAACCCCATTACCAAAACCAAGCGGCTTGAATGTCACCTGCCCCTCCACACGCAACGGCGAACCGACCTTCGCGTCATTCGATGCCTATACGGGCATTCAGCGTTTCCTTCCCCATCAAGCCGTTTTTACTCTTCATCTGCCGCTTGCACCTGATTGGCTACACGAAAGCGGCCAAGCCAATCCCCGACGAGCAAGAAGAACAGACTGCCAAGCGTGCTCAAGCCTAAGTCGAGCGGGCCCAATGGAACGAGCCTCCATCCCCGCCACAAGCCCAAAAAGTAACCCGCCCCAAAGCCCACCCACGCCAAAAGCAAATAAAACAGCAGCCGCCCTGGCCCGCCGCCGCGCAGCAAGTGATACAAGGCGCCGTATAGACTAGCAATCAAGAAAGCCAAAAGCAAGGCTGGCACCGTCATACGGTGCAATTCTATCCCTTTTTTGCGTCTGAGGCCAAGCCAAACGGGAAGGCGTAAGTGCATCCATTCGAACCGCATACACAGTCGGTTGTCATACAAAGCCGATGACAATGCTCACAAGTTTATTTTTGAAAACATATATTTTCATAATTGGATTGACCCGCCTGTTACACAACGATATAATTCAATCGTCATGTCCATTACACTGACCTGGGAATCCACGTATGCCATCGCGCTGGCTTTGAAACGCCTCTACCCGCACGTGGATTTGGCTACCGTACGCCTGGGTCAAGTCTATGAATGGACGCTGGCGCTCCCGGAATTCCAGGATGACCCGTCGCTGTGCAACGACGACATCCTCTCCGCAATCCTTCGAGACTGGTACGAGGAGACAATTTATGGATGATCACGAACTCAATTCGCCCGGCTATGACATTCCAGAGGATATGAAGAATGTCGTAGCCATCACTACGCTCGACCGCATCTACAACTGGGGACGACGCTCATCTGTCTGGCCGATGATGTTTGGCCTGGCCTGCTGTGCCATTGAAATGATCGCCGCGCAAGCCGCGCGTTACGACATGGCACGTTTCGGCATGGAAGTGATGCGCCCCACGCCGCGCCAAAGCGACCTGATGCTGGTTTCTGGCACGGTGACCAAGAAAATGGTGCCGGCCATCGTGCGCTTGTACAACCAGATGCCCGAACCGAAATACGTGGTTGCAATGGGCGCCTGCGCTTCGGGCGGCGGGCCTTTCAAAGAGGGCTACAATGTGGTTTCAGGCATAGACAAATTCTTGCCGGTGGATGTCTACATCCCCGGCTGCCCGCCCACCCCACAAGCCCTGATTGCCGGCCTGATCAAACTGCAAGAAAAGATAGACAAGCAATCCATCCGGCAGGTACGCTGGTACCGCAAAGGCCCCGATTCGGTCGAAATCCCGGTGCCCGTTTTGGGTCCAGACCTGATCGATTTGCGCCGCAAGGCCGAGATCAAGCAAATTGCTGCGCAAGTCCCGTCGAAAGAGGCATAGGAGGCAACATGTCAACCCCAATGCAAACCGAAGCCCCTCGACCGGCTCAGGACAGCCCCCTCGACTTGGCTGCCAAATTCCCCGGCGCTGTCCGCCCCGACGAACGCCCCGGCTATTCTGGCTGGATAGTCGAAAAAGACCATCTGCGCGCCGTAGCCACCTTCTTGCGCGATGAACTCGGCTACGATCTGCTCTCCTCTGTCACCGGCGTAGACTACCTGCCCGAAGGGAAAATGGAAGTGGTCTATCAGGTCTACAAAACCACCGGCGGGCCGGGCGTTTTCTTCAAAGTGCAAGTGCCGCGCGTTGACCCTATCGAAGTGCCATCGGTCATTGACATCTGGCCGGGCGCCGACTTCCAGGAACGCGAAATCTGGGATTTGTACGGCATCCGCTTCAGCGGCCATCCCGACCTGCGCCGCATCTTGACTTGGGAAGGTTTCGAAGGCCATCCCATGCGCAAGGACTGGCAGGAAGCCTACTACGAAGAAGAAGCCAAACCTTACAAGAGCCGCTGGCCCGAAGGTCATCACGTCAGCGCAGAAGAGAAGAGCCTTTACAAAGACAACGTCCGCTATCCCGAAAAATTCGACCCCGAAAAGTGGACGCCCACCGACCCCGAAGAGGCACTTTATGCCTCGTTGAAGAAATACACATCCACCGACGAAAGCGGCATGGAAACCGAGCGCATCGTCGTCAACATGGGGCCGCAGCACCCCTCCACGCATGGCGTATTCCGTGCGGTAGTGGTGCTGGACGGCGAGACGGTCGTCAGCCTGAAACCGGTCATGGGCTACTTGCATCGCAATCACGAAAAGATCGGTGAACGCAACACTTTCCTTCAAAACATGCCCTACACCGACCGGCTGGACTATTTCAACTCCATGTCGAACAATTGGGGCTACTCGCTGGCGGTCGAAAAACTGATGGGCATCCAGGTAGCCGAGCGCGCCGAATACCTGCGCGTCATCATGGCCGAACTCACCCGCATCCAAAATCACCTCATTTGGATTGGCATGATGCTGAACGACCTGGGCACCTATTTCACCCCGGCGTTGTACGCTTTCGAGGAACGCGAATTGATTCTCGACATCTTCGAGGCCGCTTCTGGCTCGCGGATGATGTGCAACTATCACCGCTTTGGCGGCGTGGTGCGCGATGTGCCACCCGAGGCCTTCGAAAAACTGAAAGGATTGGTCTACGACCGCCTGCCTGCCAAAATCGAAGAGTTCGAACGCTACTTGACCGAAAACGAAATTCTGGTAGCGCGCTTGAAAGGCATTGGCTACTTGAGCGCCGAAGACGCCATCGCCTACTCGATGACCGGCCCTATGCTGCGCGCTTCGGGCGTACCGTATGACATCCGCCGCGCCGAACCCTACGGAATTTACGACCGCTTCGACTTCGACGTGGTCACCCGCCCCGAAGGCGACATGTACGCCCGCTACCTGGTGCGCGTGGAGGAAATGCGCCAGAGCCTGCGCATCCTCGAGCAAGCCATTCGTGACATTCCCGAAGGCCCCGTTCTGTCTGGCAAACCTGCCTACCAGGTGCGCGTCCCACCCGGCGAGGCCTATGGCCGCATCGAAGCCCCCAAAGGCGAACTGGGCTTCTACGTCATCTCGACCGGCAAGCCCAATCCCTGGCGCTATCACGTGCGCGCCCCCTCTTTCATCAACCTGACCGCGCTGGAAAAGATGTGTGTCGGCAACAAAATCGCGGATTTCGTCGCTATCCTGGGCGCCGTTGACATCGTGCTTGGCGAACTGGACCGGTAGGAGAAGAAAACATGTACGGAAAAGGTATACTCAAAGGTCTGGGCGTGACCCTGAAACGCTTTGTCGCCACATACATAGAAGACATCGTCTGGTGGGGCCGCCGCTACTACAAACCGGAAGGCATTGCCCGCCGCTCCAGCAAGGATACGCGCGGCATCTTCACCATCCAGTACCCGGAAGAAAAACTGCCTATACCAGAAGAATTCCGTTACGTGCCGTTTCTGGTCTATGATGAAGGCGAAGGCGGGAAAAAAGAAATACGCTGCACCTCGTGCGGCATCTGCTCCAAGGTCTGTCCGCCGCAGTGCATTTGGATCGTGCGAACGGTAGACCCGGCCACCGGCAAGCCTGTTCCTGCACCAGCCGAATTCTACATTGACGCCGACATTTGCATGAACTGTGGCTTCTGCGCCGAGTACTGCCCGTTCGACGCCATCAAAATGGATCACGATTACGAAATCGCTTCCTACGGGCGTAACGTATTCGACCTGGACCGGCTGCTCAAACCAGCCTCCTATTATGCCAGCATCCGCCCTTTGAACGCGGCACGCGAAGATGAAGCCCGCCGGGCAAAAGAGGCCGCCAAAGCAGCAGCCAAAGCGGAAGCAAGGTAAAACCCATGACGAACACTCCTACGAAAGAAACCATCCTCTCGGCCCTCTCCAAAGTACAGGAACCCGAACTGCACAAAGACCTGGTGACCTTGAACATGATCCGCAATCTGGAAATCGAGGGCGGCAAAGTCTCTTTTACCATCATGCTGACCACGCCTGCCTGTCCGCTGCGCAGCCGCATCCAACAGGAAGCCGAGCAAGCAGTGATGGCGGTCGAAGGCGTCGAATCGGTCGCCGTCAAGATGGATTCGGATGTCCCCAACGATGGCCGCATGCGCGGGCTGGTCAATATGCCCATCCGCAACGCCATTGCAATCGGTTCAGGCAAAGGCGGCGTGGGCAAAAGCACAGTGGCCGTCAATATCGCTGTGGCATTGGCGCAAAGCGGCGCGCGCGTTGGGCTGATGGATGCTGACATCTACGGCCCCAATATCCCCACCATGCTCGGCGTAGAGACGCTGCCGCCGCCGCAGGGAGAGAAACTCAGCCCCGCTCAAGCCTTTGGAATCAAGATGGTCTCGATGGGCCTGCTGGTCAAACCCGGCCAACCGCTCATCTGGCGCGGCCCCATGCTCAACTCGGCCATCCGACAGTTCCTGAGCGATGTGAATTGGGGCGAACTGGACTACCTGATCGTGGACTTGCCACCCGGCACAGGCGACGCGGCGCTGTCGCTGGCGCAGGCGCTGCCCCTGAGCGGCGCCATCATCGTGACCCTGCCGCAATTGGTCTCGCTGGAAGATGCCGGGCGCGGGCTGAACATGTTCCGCCAGTTGGAAGTCCCTATCCTGGGCGTCATCGAAAACATGTCGTACCTGGACCTGCCAGACGGTACGCGCATGGACATTTTTGGCTCCGGCGGAGGCGAGCAACTGGCCAACACCGCAAATGTACCTTTCTTGGGCAAAGTGCCGATTGACGCGGACGTGCGCGTGAGCGGTGACAACGGCAAGCCCATCGTGGTTTCCAAACCTGAGTCGGCGGCGGCCAGGTCGCTGCGCGAGATCGCCCAGCAGGTGGCGGCCAAAGTCAGCGTGGCGGCGCTGGGCGGGAACCATACCCTGCCAATCAACATCATCGAGTAGACGAAATCAATCTGCGCGTTTCTTCATCCCCAGCAGGCAAGTATCCTGGGGATGTTTGCTATTCTCCTGGCGGTCACGTTTTACTATACCAAATTAATGATTGACTTTCACATTCTCGTTTGCTACAATAATTTCAGTTATCCACAACCATTTTGAGAAGGGAAGGGCAAGTATGATAGACCGCAAGACACTCTTGGAAGAAGATTTGCGCGGACAATGCAAATGTCGAGCGGGAATACTATAAACGCCAATTCGGGATAACCGTCCCGAAGGCTTTTTAGCGAGCCTTCGGGACGATTCGAAGGTTTATCCCGAATTCAGGTTATAAGCAAGCGCCTACAAAGGATTGGCATCCGGCAAAATCCAAATATCCCCCTGTAACAAACTAACGACTTGCAAGCAAGAAAATACAGGGCGGCGCGTGCGCCGAGTCCACCTTGACGGGTTGCACGGCTTCGTCCAACAACGCCGTCAACAAAGCCCCATCCATGCGGCATAGTTGCGGGTGCTGCTGAATGATGGCCGCATACGGACAATGCCCCAAGATCACGCGCGGGCCGAGCGGACCGGCCTCCCAACGTGCCTGATAGTGCATCGCGTTCAAACGCTCGACCGCCATGGCCAGACGGCGCGCCAAAGGCAAACGAGACGGAATGGACTCGCCTGCCAAGCGCCTCCCCACCGCCTCCATGCTCACGCCTGGGCCTGCTTCCGCTAAAAGAGCCTCTGTCAACGCTGCCAGGTTATCTCCTACCAGCGCCTCCGAGAGATGATACGCCTTCTCGGGCCTTCCCCTGCCCCCGTTGTGGGCAGAGACAGCCTCCACCCGCCCATCCGCTGCCAGAATAGCCAGATGACGGCGCGCATTGGCGGGCGTCATGCGCAACACACGCGCAATCTCCCCCGCCGAAGCAGCGCGATGCTTCCTCAAGTACTCCAAAATTTTTTGACGAGAGGTAGCGGGCATGATCTTTGTATGAAACCGCATTCAGCCTTGCTTTACAGCAAGGCAGCATGAGCCTGACGGATGTGCAAACGGTCATGCTCGGTCATAAAGCGCACCAGTTCTAGCAAATGGGTCGGCCCAAAAACCGCGTGCCGTGCCTTGCGCCGCCACTGCACATCATTCAATCCACGCAAGAATTCCAGGGTTTGCAAGCGCGCAGCAACGAAGTCGCGTAGCGCCTGCCAGCCGTCCTGCCGACCATAAGCGCGCTCCTCCGCCCAGGCGTCGGTGTTGCCAGCGGCAATGAAGGGCTGCTCTTCTTCCAATACGTAACGCAAGCGGGGCAGATAGACCTCCCGTTCCGTATCGCGCAGGTGACAGAGAATCTCGCCCAGGCTCCATTCTCCTGGCTGCGGGCGGCGATTCATTCCCGCACCCTGAGCCTGCGCAGCCAACCCGGCCAGGGCAGCCGGCGTAGACAACATCAGGGCCAGGAGAGAAGCCGGGGAGGCAAAAGCAGGTTCGAGCGTAGAAAGAGCGCGCGCTTCCAGCCAGGGGCGCAAATCGGTAATCCAGCCGCGTCCGGCCAGGTTGGCGCCGTCTGGCAAGGGGCTGCCGGGGGCGCTGATCCAATAGAAAGGCAAGTCGAGGTCGCGCGCAGCCGGCCAGTCGCGTTCCAAATCGTCGCCCACGAACAATACAGGTCCTTCCGGCCATTGCAGCATGGCAAGCACCTCAGCCAGATAAACGGGATGGGGTTTGGTAAAGTGGAAGGTCTCGTAAGAGGAAACAACCTCGAAGGGATATTGTTCGGGCGGCAAGCCGGCCCACCTTAGACGATGTTGAATGGCTTTGAGCGGAAAGAGGGGATTGGTTGCAATACTCAGCCGGTATCCCTGGGCCAACGCCCATTCCACAAGTTCTACCGCCCCCGCGCGCGGACGGGTTAGGCCGCTGAGAGAAGGAAAGACCTCATCGTAGAATTGATCTATACGCGGCTGCAAGACTTCTCGCTCCAGGCCAATTTTGGGAAAAAACTCGGCATCGAAGACTTGTTGCAGCGTGCGTGAAGGGTCGCTGTTCGCCATCATCTTGCGCGTACCGGCAAGGAGAGCCGGCAGCATGGTGTCTGGCGGCACCTGCGCAGCCAAGAAACCCGAAAGCGCCTGAAAATAGGCCGGGATGAAGTCGTTCATGTTCGAGTCTAACAGGGTATCGTCCAAATCGAGCAGCAAAGTGAGACTCATGGTTCTTTGACCTCGAAGGTAAAGGGCAAGGGATGACATTCGCCGCAGCCAACGTGCGGCTCCTGCACCGAGCGCTGCGTCTTCTGGCACCAGGCGCTCACCTGTACACGGCGCCGGAAGGCAGCCTCGAGCGGGCGCCCAATAGAGGCTTTCAATTGTAAATGCTCGCAGGCATTGGAGCGCTGGATGCCCGGCACCGGGCAAGTCTTACACAAGGTAGGCGTCCAACGCTGCCCGGCTGCCTGGAGCAAGCGGCATTCTTCGCGGCTGCGGCCGCGATAATAATCACCGTAAAAGTAGGAACATTCAGTGCCGGCTGGGGTTCGCATATCAGCAAATAAGGAGGGGCGGCGCGCTACACACGCCCAAAGCACCCCTCATCTATGGAGAGGATACAAAAAACGGTTGGTGCGCCGAAGTGCTGAGACAGCCTGTTTGGGCAGCAGTCCCCAAGGGGATGCTATTGAACTGTCATTGGTTCGACGCGCTAACGCCAGTTCGGGATAACCGTCCCGAAGGCTTTTTAGAGCAATAGCATGGGCAACATCGAGCCTTCGGGACGGTTTGAAGGCTTATCCAGAATTCGGTCGCTAACAAAAAACGCAGTACGAATGCGCAAGGGTCGCCTCTCGTACTGCGTAGACCAAACACAAGATAAACAGGTTATACGCGCGTGACGTAAGCGCCGGTGCGGGTGTCTATGCGGATTACATCGTCTACGTTGACGAAATTCGGCACCTGCACTTGCAAGCCGGTTTCGACGCGCACTTTTTTGGTTACGCCGGTGGCGGTGTCGCCGCGGATGGCGGTTTCGGCCTCCACCACTCTCAAGTCCACCGAGGTAGGCAATTCAATGTCAATGGCCTCGCCTTTGTAGAACGTCAGTTTGACCTCCATACCTTCGGTCAAGTAGAGCGCATCGTCTCCAAGCAACTCGCGCTTGATGGCAGGCTGCTCGAAGGTTTCGTTATCCATGAAGTGATAGAAATCGCCATCGTTGTACAAGTATTGGACATTATGGAAGTCCAACCGCACATCTTGAACCGATTGGCCGGAAGGGAACGTCTTTTCGATGGTGGCGCCGGTCAGCAGGTTGCGCGCTTTGATTCGGATGGTGGCGTTCCCACGCCCAGGTTTGTTGTGGCTATAGTCCAACACTTTGAAGAGTTGACCGTCTATTTCGAAAGTCACGCCTTTGCGTAATTCATTTACATCAATCATACTTGCCTCGCTTCGAGAGAATTGCAAACGGGCGGATTATAGCGCAAAGGGGCAGGGAATGGCAAGGTCAATGGCCGGCGTCTTCTTCCCGCAGCAAACGGACAGCGTGTTCCAGGGCCGGAAGCACCACCCGCAAGTTCTCGACCGCGCCTTTAGGGCTGCCCGGCAGGTTGAGGATGAGCGTTCGTTTGCGAATGCCGGAGACAGCGCGTGAAAGCATAGCGTGGGGGGTGACTTGCAGGCTGGCGGCGCGCATGGCCTCGTCCAGGCCGGGGGTCAGGCGCTCGACGACCGCACGGGTGGCTTCGGGGGTCACGTCTCGAGGCGCAAAGCCGGTCCCGCCCGTCGTTAGAATGATGTCCACTTGACCGCTGTCGGCCCAGCGGGCGAGTCTTTCGCGCAAGAGGATTTCCTCATCAGGCAAGATGTCTCGTTCGACAACCTGCCAGCCCAGGGCTTGCACCGCTTCGACCAGCGCCGGCCCAGAGGCATCGGGGCGCTCGCCGCGCGAAGAACGGTCGGAGACGGTCAAAATGGCAAAGCGAAGGGGGACCACGCTATGGATTCCGGCAAATTCAAGAGTTTTGCAGTTGGCGCTTCAGTTTGTCCAACAAGGCCTCGGGCATGTAAGGCTTGAGCAAGAAATCGTCTGCCCCATGCGCCAGGCACTCGGCTTCGAGATTCATGCCAGAAGACATGACCACACAGGTGTCTTTGACCTCTGCATCGGCGCGCAGTTTGTCCAACACCTCCAGGCCGCTGGCATGGGGGAGATGGACATCCATCAGCAACAAATCGGGGCGTTCCCGCCGCACGGCTTCATAAACGTCCTCATTTATGTCCAGCGCAATGACGCGATAACCCTCCATGCCCAGAAGGGTTTTGAGCAGCAAAATCATGGTGAGATCATCCTCAGCGAGCATGATGGTTGACATCTTCGTTCGAAGCCTCCGTAGTGACGGACGATTGGGCTTTTTGCGGCTTGGCAGATGGGGGGCGTCGTTTTTCGAGCGCGGCCTCCAAAACTTCGTCCACTGTTTCGACGAACACAAATTTCATCTTTTGCCTGATTTCCTGCGGGACATCGTCCAGGTCGAATTCATTGCGCTTCGGCAGGATGACGGTTTTCAGACCACTGCGATGGGCTGCCAGCACTTTTTCTTTCACGCCTCCAATGGGCAACACCTGTCCGCGCAAGGTAATCTCGCCGGTCATGCCCACGTTGCGTTTCACTTTTCGACCCGACATCAAAGAGACCAGGGCAGTAGCCATCGTGACGCCCGCCGAAGGGCCATCTTTGGGCGTGGCCCCCGAGGGGACGTGCAAATGAATATCGGTCTTGTCGTAAAAATTCTCGTCCAGGCCTAGTTCTTTGGCCCGCGAACGCACATACGAAAGCGCAGCGCGCGCAGACTCTTGCATCACGTTGCCTAGCGAACCGGTAATTTGGAAACCTTTGTTGCCGGGCATCCGGCTGGCTTCGACGAACATCACTTCGCCTCCGTAGGGCGTCCATGCCAGGCCAGGAACCACGCCCGGCAGCGCCGTGCGAACGCTGATTTCCTCCGAGCCGTGGAAAATGGGATGCTCCAAAAACTCCTCCACCAGTTCGGGCGTAATCTTGTATGCCTGGGCCTGCCCCTCGGCGATGCGCGTACCCACCTTACGGCAAATAGCGCCAATTTTCCGTTCCAGGTTGCGGACGCCGGCCTCGCGCGTGTAGCCGCGGATGATTTTGTGCAGAGCCGCGTTGGTGAATTGGATTTCTTTCTTGCGCAGGCCATTCTCGCGTATCTGGCGAGGGATGAGATAGCCTTTGGCAATCGCAATTTTTTCGCTATCGGTGTAGCCAGAGAGATAGATGATTTCCATGCGGTCGCGCAAGGGTCCGGGGATGGTCTCCAAAGAGTTAGCGGTCGTGATGAAGAAAATTTGCGAGAGATCGTAAGCCACTTCCAGGTAATGGTCGCGGAACTCGCTGTTTTGTTCGGGATCCAGCACTTCCAGCAAGGCAGAAGCCGGGTCGCCGTGAAAGTCGAAGACCAGTTTGTCCACTTCGTCCAGCATGAAGACCGGGTTGCGGGTTTCGTTGCGGCGTAGGGCTTGCAGGATGCGCCCCGGCATGGCGCCGATGTAGGTGCGGCGATGACCGCGAATTTCCGCCTCGTCGCGCACGCCGCCCAAGGAGATACGCACGAACTTGCGCCCCATGGCACGCGCGATGGACTGTCCCAAAGAAGTCTTGCCTACGCCAGGCGGCCCCACGAAACACAAGATGACCCCTTCTCGCTCACGGCGAATTTCATCCTTGAAAGCCTCACGCAGTTCGTCCTTACGCTCCAAGCGCAACTTACGGATGGCGAGAAATTCCAGGATGCGTTCCTTCACATCTTCCAGCCCGTAGTGGTCGGCGTCCAGGATTTTGCGCGCATGGGCGATGTCCAAATTGTCTTCGGTCATCTTGGACCATGGCAGCGAAACCAGCCAATCGAGATAAGTGCGGATGACGCCATATTCAGCAGCGGCGGTAGGCAGGCGCGCCAAGCGGTCGAGTTCGCGGCGGGCCTGCTTTTCGGCCTCTTCTGGCATGTGGGCTTCTTCGATTTTCTTGCGAAACTCCTCTGTCTCGATCGCCTGCTCATCCTTTTCCCCTAGTTCGCGCTGAATGGCCTTCATCTGCTCGCGCAGGAAGTACTCGCGCTGTACTTTTTCGATTTCCTCGCGCGCTTCGTTCTGGATCTTCTGCCCTAAGGTCAAAACTTCTGTCTCGCGCACCAGTAAACCGATCAGTTTGCGCAGTTTGTCCGTGGTCGAATCCAGTTCCAACAATTGCTGAGCGTCTGCCAATTCGATGCGCTGGAAATTGGCAATGGTATAAGCGGTTTGAAGCGGGTTTTCGATGGAAAGGATCGAGGAGACCAACTCTTCAGGCAAAGAGGGGATGAGTTGGGCAATTTGCTGGAACTGGTCACGCGCATTACGGGCCAGGGCTTCGATTTGCAAGCCGGCCTCGATCGTTTCAGGCGCCAACTGAATACGCGCCTTCAGGTAAGGCTCTTCGGCCACGAACTGCCCCAACCGAAAACGATCCAGGCCTTGCACCAACAGGCGCACCGTGCCATCGGGAGCGCGCAACAGACGGTGAACAATGGCAATTGTGCCAACACGATACAAATCGGTGGGGCCGGGCGTCTCCAGTTCAGGGTTGACCGCGGCCACAAGTCCAACCAATTTGTCGCCGGCGACGACATCATCTACCAGGCGAATCGAACGCGGTTGCCCTACGGTCAAGGGAACGGCTGTCTGCGGATACACCACCACCCCCCGCAAAGGCAAGATGGGCAATATCTCAGGATAAGAGGGGGCGTGCTGCGGTTTGGAGGTTTCTTCCAACGAGGGGGCGCCCCCTTCTGAAGGCGCATTCGAAGAGGAAAAAAGCGGCGGCATGAACATATCCAGCAGGGAGGCGTCATGCTCCGAAATCCAGTCGAACAACTCGAGCATATTGGAATACCAACGAGAAGCGGCCATGCAAATCAACTTTCGTCGTTTTCGGCTTTGGGAAGAATGACCGTCAAAAAGCCATCTTTATATTCGGCGCGCGCCGCATCCAGGTCAACCGCGCCGGGCAAACCCACAATGGATTCGAATTTTCCAAAGCGGATTTCCATCTGATGATAGGCGCGTCGCTCGGGCAGGTCAGAACGGCTGCCGGTAATCGAGAGAAAACGATGCTCCACAGTAATCTCGAAATCCTCCTCCCGCATGCCTGCAATTTCGACCCGCACAACATAATGGGTCTCTGTCTCATACACATCGGTTGGCGGACTCCACAGGCCGGTGCGCACCTGAACCTGCCAGCCAACAGCGTGAAAAACCTCACGCCTGATTTCCGTCAAAGAAGCCGAAGAATGAGACTTCCGAATAAAGGTGGGCATGGAACTTACTCCTTTCCCATACCGGCTAAAGCAAAGCAGCCTGAGCGGCCTGCAACACTTCTGGATAATTGGGTTCTACACCAAGCGCAGGCATGTAAGCAGCATACGTCACCTTTCCCTGACGGTCTACTACAAAGACCGCTCGCCGCAGAATACGACGCTCTTTGATGAGACAACCATACTTCTCACCAAATTCGGCTGTCATGTGATCAGAAAGCACCATCACCTGATCCACGCCGGACGCCCCACACCAACGCTTCTGGGCGTAGGGCAAATCGGTGCTGATGACCTGAATGACAATATCCTGGCTCAAGCGGGCAGCCTCCTGGTTGAATCGGCGCGTCTCGCGATCGCAGACTTCTGTATCCAACGAGGGGACAGCCGCAATGATGCGAACTTTGCCTTGCGTATCGGCCAACGCGCGCACTACCGACCAATCCAGGGCGTGGGCGCTGAAATCAGGCGCCGCTTGCCCTACTTGAATATCCTCGCCTACAACCGTGACGTCCTTGCCGCCAAGTTGAATAAGGCCCTTTCGTTCTGTCGCCATATCATACTCCTATACCAAAAAACATAAACAACTGTACAATCACAGCGCCCCCGGCGGGATTCGAACCCACAACCAACAGCTTAGAAGGCTGCTGCTCTGTCCGTTGAGCTACGGGGGCAGGGAAGAACCGAGCCAAACGAATAGAAACGTGCTATTGCAATGGTCTCAGTCCCTTATACACGCGCGGCCCGCTCAACGTCCGCAGAACCGTTTCTGGCGGACGGTTGAGGCGCATACCCAACTCCTCCGGCGTCATAGGCGTATTGTCGTTGGTCAAAAAGAGGCGAAAAACGGCCTCGACCAAAGCGGTGTGATCGGTGAGAAAATCTGGCTGATGAGCGCAATGCGACATCACCAAATGCTGGATACCATCTACCGGCCTTACTTCGGCAGTCTGGGGATCTATCCAATCAATCATCTCACCTTCCGAAAGCGCAGACAGCGCCTCCTGATGTTCGGCGCACAAGAAAGAACGCAAATACACATGCCAGTCACGTTCGTTTTGCCGCCACCAATCGAAGTCAATGTGAAAAGGCGTTTGCAGGGTCGGTTTGACAAGACTGAAACGTTTGGGCGACACATTGGCAGGCGGGATGGGGGGGGCGAAAGGCTTACTCTTCGTCATCGTCATTCCTCCTGATAAGACTCGCCCAGGCGGTAATGCAAGTCGCCTACATGAATGAAATCTTCTGGACGGCTGGCCAGCAAAGCCATGAGAGGAGCAGGTGGGGTACGGCGCAACAAATTCACAGCCGCGTATAACTCCTGCGCATGCACATGCCCTTGCGGATTGAGTTTGGTCAACTCGCGCATAACCTGGATGACTAACTTGTCGAAGGGGCGCATCTTCTGCGCTGCCGGGTCCCACAACCGATCGATTGCCTCTACCGATGGAATGGCAAATGCCATGCGGTCGTTGAATTCGGCTGCAATGGTCTGCTTGAGCAAAGCAAACACCATGCCGCCGTCGGCGCCCACAATGACCGTGCGCACCCAATCTTTGGTCACGCGGTGCGTCTTTGCTTCGATGATGGTTTCACCAGGATTCTTACCACGCCGAATGCGCACCAAACTGCCGGGCATCAATTCGTTGGCTTCGTACCAGTCGCGCAACCCGCTCACATAGCCATGCGTCCGCACCACCCAGGCGGGAATCTGCTGTCCGGTCTTCCCATCTATGAGCGTAAAGCGGATGCGGGGCGACTCCAACGCCGTAGGGAACAGCGAACGATAACGCGCCGCTACCGGCAGCGTACCGGCCCGCCAATGCGGATAAATCAAACTGACCGTCACATCCGTCTCCGAGCCGGACTTGGGGGCTGCTTCGGTCAATTCATCGTCCAACTGCGCTTCGAGCGCCTTCATCAAATCATTGAGCAGAGCGCGGTCATGTTCGATGGGTACATATTGCAAGTAAAGCGGCGTCTCGCGTACGCTGGATGGTTCCAAGCGCCGTAGACACCACAGCACTTCTCCCGCCGGGCCCACCTCGTCGAAGCGGCCATCTTCCTGTAAAGCCAGGTTCAAGGAAAACTCCGCCAGTTTAGGGTTGATGCCAGGGGGTAAGTCTACATCTTTCAGCAACTTACTGGTGGGTAGCGGCTCGCCGCCAGCCATGTCCAGCACGGCTTCGGCCAGATTCAGATGTCCCTGATTCACATCTACCAACAAGGCGCGCGGAAACCAACGCCCGGCAATGCGCACCAGATGCCGATTGGCGCTGAAGGCTGCCTCCAGACTGTTTTCGATGTGACTTCCATACAAAGACTGGATGTTTCGCCAATCCGGCACCTCCTCTTCGGCCAGCGCCACCGACTCACTGTTCAGGGCATGTTCCGCCAGGCGAGCCGCAAACATGCGGTTGCTGCCATCCTCGAACTCCACCGTAAGAACGTCGAATGCGCCCATTTGGGGATTTTTGCCGGCGCGCAAGCCGACCACGCGACCCTTTTGCCAATCCAGGGCTGGAAAAACCAACTCGTCGCCGCTTTTATATTCTTCTTTTGGAAGATAGAGTTTTCCGCCCGCTTTGCGCTGCCTGACCTGGGCCTCGCGTTCTACACGTATGCGCTCCTCGATGAGAATGCCCGCTAACTCCTGAGTTGATTTGGGCGTTTCGCTCTCGAACAAATGATTATGCAAGAACTCGATGTCTTGCGGGGTAATTTCGAGCGATTGCCAGTAGTCGGCAGAAAGGAAAGAAGAGTTGCTTGCCATAAGATGCCTTGTGCTTGATTTCTCGGAACGCCCCACCCAAAGCAGGGTTTCCTGTTCTATTATACCCTAAGCAAGAAGTTTCGGCGTATTCCTTGACATGGGAAAAGACCTATCATATAATCTCGATTAATCATAACAATCAGATTAATCGCAGGTAATACGATGCTCCGCGAACGAAACGGTTCTGATGCCCTTTCTGAATTCTTGCGCTACCTGGCGCAACACGAAGAAGCCGAGACTCAAGGCTTGCCTGCGCTCTCGGTCCTCAGCCGTGAACTGGGCATTGGCATCGCTTCTCTGCGCGAGCAATTGGAAGTAGCGCGCGCCTTGGGCCTGGTAGAAGTGCGGCCACGGACCGGGATGCGCCGCCTGCCCTACAGTTTCCTGCCGGCGGTTCGTCAGAGCCTGGCCTATGCCCTGGCGCGTGACAAAAACCATTTCGAGACCTTCGCCAATTTGCGCCAGCATATCGAGATTGCCTATTGGCACGAGGCGGTGCAAAAACTTACGACCGAAGACCAGGATACACTGCGCAACTTGCTGGCCAGCGCCTGGGAAAAGTTGCGCGGTAACCCCATCCAAATCCCCCACGAAGAACATCGCGAACTCCATCTCACCATCTATCGCCGCCTGGACAACCCCTTTGTCATGGGTCTGCTAGAAGCCTATTGGGAGGCGTATGAAGCCGTGGGGCTGAATTTCTATACCGACCTCCACTACTTGCAAGAAGTGTGGAAGTATCACCAGAAAATGGTCGAAAGCATCTGCAATCGGGACTTCGACTCAGGCTATCAGGCGCTCACCGAACACACCGATTTGATTCATCAATTGATGGCTTCGAAGCCGCAAACACCCTAAGGAGTATTTCATGTCGAGAAAAATCGTCAACGACTTTTCCATCACCGTCGGCACCGTGAACGGCTCCGGCAGTCAGACGGCCAATACCACCATCTTGCGCGCGCTGTTCAAGATGGGTATCCCCGTTTCAGGCAAGAACCTGTTTCCATCCAACATTCAGGGGCTGCCCACCTGGTACACCATTCGCGTCAACGAAAACGGCTTTACTGCCCGCCGCGCCGAGCATGAGATTGTGATTTGCATGAATCCCAATTCATTCACGCGCGACCTGGCCGATGTGCTGCCAGGCGGCGCTTTCTTCTACGCCGACGACATCAAGCAGCCCATCACGCGCGATGACATTGCCATTTACCCCATGCCCGTCAAGAGTTTGATGCGGGCGCAAACAGACGTGCCACCTAACTTGAAAGACCTGGTAGCCAATATGGTCTATGTGGGCATCCTGGCGCAGATGCTTGGCATAGACCTGAACACCATCAAATCTGCCCTGGAGTTCCACTTCAAAGGCCGGCAAAAGCCCGTTGACCTGAATTTCAATGTGGTGCAAAGCGCAGCCGATTGGGCCAAAACCAATCTGACCAAGAAAGATCCCTACTTCGTTGAACGAACGAACAAAACTGAGGGCCTGATCATGACCGATGGAAATACAGCGGCGGCGCTGGGCGCGATTTACGGCGGCGTGCAATTTGCCGCTTGGTATCCCATTACGCCTGCCTCGTCATTGGCAGAAGAGTTACTCGAATACCTGCCCATCCTGCGCAAACGCGAGGATGGCAAACATACCTACGCAGTGATACAAGCCGAAGACGAACTGGCCGCCATTGGGATGGCAATCGGCGCCGGCTGGGCCGGTTTGCGCGCCATGACCTCCACTTCTGGGCCGGGTCTGAGCCTGATGACCGAATTTGCCGGCCTGGCCTACTACACCGAAGTCCCGGTCGTCATTTGGGACGTGCAGCGCGTAGGCCCCAGCACCGGCTTGCCCACCCGCACCTCGCAGGGCGACCTGACCTTCACGCATTACATGGGACACGGCGACACCGAACAAGTCATCTTGCTCCCTGGAACCGTCAACGAATGCTTCGAGTTCGGCTGGAAGGCCTTCGACATTGCCGAACACATGCAGACGCCTATTTTCGTGCTGAGCGATCTGGAACTGGGCATGAACCAATGGATGACCGAGCCCTTCCGCTATCCCGACACACGCATGGATCGCGGCAAAATCCTGTGGGAAGAAGACCTGGAAAAATTGAACGGTGTGTGGGCGCGTTACAAGGACGTAGACGGGGACGGCATTCCCTACCGCACCGTGCCGGGCAACAAACATCCCGCGGCCGCTTACTTCCTGCGCGGCACAGGGCATGACGAGAACGCCCGTTATAGCGAAGAGCCAGAAGTGTGGGCGGCAAACATGGCGCGCCTGAAGCGAAAGTACAAGAATGCGGCGAAATTCATCCCTGCGCCTATCATCGAGAAGACGCCCGGCGCAGACATCGGCATCATCGCCTTCGGTTCGACGGAACCGGCCATTCGAGAAGCCCGCCACCAAATCGAAACGGAAGCCGGCCTGAGGTCCGATTCGATGCGCATTCGCGGCATCCCCTTCATTTCACAGGTGCGGGAGTTCATCGAATCCCATACAAACAATTACGTCGTCGAAATGAACCGCGATGGACAAATGTACCAGTTACTGTTGACGGAATATCCCGACCTTTCGGGCAAGTTACGCTCTATCGCGTTCAACGACGGCCTGCCGGCGACCGCAAAATGGGTCAAAGAAAGCATCCTAGCATTGGAGGTGAAATAATGGCTGAGGTTTTATCTGCCGGCCCCAGCGTGCAACTCAACCTGGTCGGCCTGTCCAAGAACGATTACCGCGGCGCTCCTACTACTTTGTGTCAGGGCTGCGGCCACAATTCGATTGCCAACCAAATCATTGCGGCTTGCTACGAGGCCAATGTGGCGCCTGAGCGGCTGGTCAAGTTCAGCGGCATCGGCTGCTCGAGCAAATCGCCCACCTATTTCTTGAACCCTTCTTTTGGCTTCAACGGCTTGCATGGCCGTATGCCCTCGGTGGCAACCGGCGCTTTGTTTGCCGATACAGGCTTGCGCGGCCTCGGCGTAAGCGGCGACGGCGACTCGGCCAGCATCGGCATGGGACAATTCAAACATGCCGTGCGCCGCAACGTGCCGATGGTCTATATCGTCGAAAACAACGGCGTCTATGGTCTCACGAAAGGACAGTTCTCGGCCACCGCCGAAGAAGGCCTGGAACTCAAACACCAGGGGCGCAATCCGTATATGCCCATTGACATTGCATGGGAGGCGCTGGTGGGCGGCGCAACGTTCGTGGCGCGCTCCTTTGCGGGCGATCCCAAACAGGTCAAGGAACTCATCAAGGCTGCCCTGGGACATCACGGCATTGCCGTACTCGACATCATCAGCCCGTGCGTCACCTTCAACAACCAGGACAATACCTACCACTCCTACGCTTGGGGCAAAGAGCATGAAGTGGCCCTGCACGAACTTTCGTATGTGCCGCCGGCCCATGAAATCACAGTGGAATACAACGAAGGCGAGGACAAAGAAGTCATCTTGCACGACGGTTCTTCTATCATCCTGAAAAAACTCGACCGCGATTACGATCCAACCCATCGCGCCGATGCTCTGCGCGTGCTGGAAGAGGCGAACAGTTGCTCATGCCTGATTACCGGCTTGATTTATGTAGACCCGGCCAAGCCTGAATTGACGGAACTCTACAACCTGATAGATACACCGCTCAACCGCCTCGGTGAAGCGGACCTGCGGCCTGCTCCCGATACAATCGCGATGATCAACAGCCTGATGTTCTAACCGTTCCCCCCGCCGTCCCGCAGCCTTGCGGGACGGCGCGTTTAATGCCCGCCATGCCCATCTCCTTGCCCTTCCTCCACATTCCCGACTCGGAACTAGAATTCACCTTCATCCGCGCTGAAGGGCCGGGCGGTCAGAATGTGAACAAAGTCTCCTCGGCTGTGCAGTTAAGGTTCGATGTGCGGCGTTCGCCCTCCCTGCCAGAGTACGCCCGCTCCAGGCTGATGCGGCTGGCCGGCAAACGTTTGACGGATGAGGGAGTGCTGGTCATCGAAGCCAAACGCTTCCGCTCACAAGAGGCCAACCGGCAAGACGCGCAAAGGCGATTGACAGCCCTGCTGCAACAAGCGCTGACCACGCCCAAACCGCGCCGCAAGACCACACTTTCCCCGGCGGCCAAAGAAGCGCGTTTGCGCGCCAAGAAACGCCGCGCTGAAATCAAGAAAATGAGACGAGAAGGGTTCGAAGAAGTATAATCTGCCTAAAACCTCATGCCCACGCCCGAAGAACTCGCCCGCCTCGACATTGACCAGCAACTGACCGCCTGCGGTTGGATGGTCCAATCGCGCAATGAAATCAATCTCTACGCGGGGCGCGGGGTGGCGGTGCGGGAGTTTCCGCTGGAGACGGGCGAGGCGGATTATCTGTTGTTCGTGGACCGCAAGGCGGTGGGCGTGGTAGAGGCGAAGCCGGAGGGGGTGACGCTTTCGGGGGTGGCGGAGCAGGCGGCAAAGTATTCGGTCGGCTTGCCAGCGAATATTCCGCATGTGACGCTGCCGCTGCCGTTTTTGTATGAAAGCACGGGCGTGGAGACGTTCTTCCGCGACGAGCGCGACCCGCAGCCGCGTTCGCGCAGGGTGTTCACGTTCCATCGCCCGGAGACGCTGGCAGAATGGGTGACCCCTGCCCGGCCTTCCCCCTCCGAAGAACACGGATGGGAAGGGAGTACGCTGCGCGGAAGATTGCGCGCGATGCCGACGCAATTCCCGTTGATGACCACCGGGTTGTGGGGCGCGCAAATCGAGGCGATTCGCAACCTGGAGCAGTCGCTGGCGGAGAATCGTCCGCGGGCGTTGATTCAGATGGCGACCGGGGCGGGCAAGACGTTTACGGCGGTGAGTTTCGTCTATCGGCTCATCAAGCACGCCAAAGCCAGGCGCGTGTTGTTTTTGGTGGATCGCAATAACCTCGGGCGGCAGGCGTTCAAGGAGTTCGACCAGTATCTCACGCCCGACGACGGGCGCAAGTTCACCGAGTTGTACAACGTCCAGCATTTGCAGAGCAATGTGCTGGATTC
>DAOUCM010000121.1:0-10917 GCA_034431895.1 Anaerolineales bacterium | reverse complement strand
GCCCTTGTTTGATTGGATTACGCACGGCGGGGATAATAGAAAGCACGCCGCCGTAATCCACGATGACCACTTCCGTGCCTGGCGTGAGATTGTATTTTTTCCTTAGTTTGGCGGGGATGACCACCCAGCCTTTGTTGGAAATGGTTAAGTGCATGGTCCACTCCTTGTTATACTTTTTCGATAATGAGTATAACACATTTTCCACCCTGCAAATTCATCACAACTTCCCCTCGAAGGCCGCCTTCAAAATCGCCTCCCCTACGGGGACGATGTGCCTCAACCTCCCCGCCCGCGCCAGACCCGCCTCCACCGCGGACTCGACCTCCCGCACCACCGACAGCCGCCGCTCAATACTGTTTATAGTATTGCTCTTGAGAATCGATCACGATCGTAAAGATTTTGCACGATGTTCGACCGTTCTCGGTTCGCTCCGCAGTTTCCTGGGCAAACCGTCAACGAATTTTTGAACGAATCAACGAATGGCACGGCCTTATTCGTTTATTCGCTTTCCCCATTCGTTGACGGTTTTCTTGCAAAGACCAACTCGACACATAACAGCAGGCAGTTACTCTGCTAGTCACTTTGGTTGCGGCTGGAGGCCGCGCTATAGTATTGCTCTTGAGAATCTATCGCAATCGTAAGGATTTTGTAGCATGGCATTCATGCCGCATTGGGTTGCGGGATAAATCCCGCGCTACGTTATGTTATTCCACGTTACGGGACGAAGAACATGACAAAACGCATTCTCATTGACACCGATCCTGGAATAGACGATGCTCTGGCTATCCTCTTGGCGCTGGCTTCGCCAGAAATCGCGCTCGAAGGATTGACCATCGTACACGGCAACTGCTCCGTTGAGCAAGGGACGAAAAATGCGCTGGCAATCCTCGAATTGGCGCAGGCAGGTCATATCCCGGTGGCCCAAGGCTGCGACCGGCCGCTTGTCCAGCCGTCATTGCTGGCGCCCGAGACGCATGGCCAGAGCGGCCTGGGATACGCTCAACTCCCAAGTCCACAGCGCAGGCCGGTCGCCCAGCACGGAAGCGATTTCCTCATCGAGAAAATCATGTCCAATCCGGGTGAAATCACGCTGGTAGCCATAGGTCCGCTGACCAATGTCGCGTTGGCCCTGCGCAAAGAGCCGCGCATTGTGCAAGCCGTCAAGGAAGTCTTTGTCATGGGCGGCGCTATCCGCCATGAGGGCAACACCACACCGCTGGCCGAGTTCAACACCTATGTGGACCCGCACGCGGCGCACATCGTCTACCACAGCGGCATGCCGATTATCCTGACGCCGCTGGACGTGACCTACCAGTGCATTCTGCGGGCCGAGGATGTGGCGCGTTTGCAAAAGATCGACTCCCCGCTCCCATCTTTCATTGCCGATGCAACGCGCTTCTACATGGAATTCCATGACGCCTATCAGGGCATTCAGGGTTGTATCATCAATGACCCGCTTACTTTGGCCTTGACATTTGCCCCTGATTTGTGCGATTATAATGAGTATTACGTGGATGTAGACCTCTCCGGCGGGGTCTCGATGGGCAAGACTTTTGCGGACTTTTACAAAATGACCGGGCAACGTGCCAACATGAAAGTAGCGCTGGGCGTGCGAGCGCGAGAGTTCATCGAACAATTCGTGGAACGGATGGAACGCTTGTGCCAGACCATCTGAGCAGGTTTTAGGAGGTGCCGATGAAACGATGATTCCAAGTTGTCCACAGTAGTTCGCTGAGCATTTTCCTCATCGTATACTACCCGAATAGGAGTTCATGAAATGAAATTCATCTCTTCCATCAAAAAAGATTTCAATACCATGACGTGGGTTTTGCTTCCGGTTGCCATTGCAATCAACGTGGTCATGGGGCAGATTGTGGTCTTGCTCAAACTGCCGGTTTACCTCGATTCGATTGGCACGATGCTGGTGGGCGCGCTATGCGGCCCGTGGGCCGGGGCGTTGACCGGCACCCTCTCGAACATCATTTGGGGCCTGGCTATTGATCCAAATGCCTTTCCCTGGTGGCCGGTGGCCTTTTTCATCGGCTTGGTGACCGGTTTCTGCGCCAAGGGCGGCCTGTTCAAGAGCTGGTGGAAGGTGGTCATCACTGGCTTCCTGGTGGCACTGACAGCCGCCATCGTTTCAACGCCCATTGCTGTGTATCTGTACGGTGGCATCACGGCCAGCGGCTCCTCGTTCATCACCGCTTATCTGCTTCAGACCGGGCAAGGAGTTTTGCAGGCGGTCTTTAGCACCAACTTCCTGGTAGAGCCGGTGGACAAGATTTCGACCGCGCTGTTGGCCTTTGCTATCCTGCAGGGCCTATCCAGGCGCTTTCTGGCGCGCTTCCCGCGCCCGGAGAACGTGGAGGTCGAGACAGGCGCCAGCCGAACGGAACTTTTCATTGCTATCGGCGTCGTCATTGTGCTGGTATTGATCGCCGCTTTCGTGCTGGTCAAGATTCTCGGCTGATTTGTTCCCCTTCGATGAGGCGGCAGGTGACTGCCGCCTCAACTTTCGAGCCTTATGCATGAGCGTCTCTCTTTCTACGTCAAACGTGACAGTTTTCTGCATCGCCTCAACCCGCTGACCAAGTTGACGCTGGTCTTTGGTCTGATTCTGATTGCCTTTGGCAGTCCCTGGTATTGGACACCGCATGGCATCGTCCTGCTGGTCATCTTTCCCTTGAGTTTCTTAGGGAAAGTGCAGCGCGAGTATTTTCAGGCGGCGGTGCGGCTCATCCTGCCGGCGGCCGGCTTCCTTTTTGTCATGCAGGCCCTCTTTCAGCCCGGCGGTGAGACGGTGCTGGTGCGCCTGTGGCTGCTGACCATTACCCAGGAAAGTTTGCTGTTTGCTTTTTCCAACGCCATGCGCATTTTCGTTATGGTCTCGTCTTTCACGCTTTTCCTGCTTACCACCCATCCCAGCGAGTTGATGTCTGACCTCACCCGCCGCGGCCTGCCGGGACAGTTCGCCTACGTCATCATTTCCACGCTGCAAATCATCCCGCAGATGCAGGCCAAGGCGCAGACCATCATTGCCGCCCAGCGTTCGCGCGGATTGGACACGCAATCCAGTTTTGGCAAGCGAGTTGGCGCGCTGGTGCCGCTGGTTGGCCCACTCGTCTTTGGCTCGCTGGTCGAAGTGGAAGAACGTGCCATTGCCATCGAAGCGCGCGGGTTCACGTCCAGACGCCCAAAGACCTCCTTATATGAAATCCCCGATTCTGCCTTGGATAAAGCCTTGCGCTGGGGGCTGATTGCGCTGGTCGTTGCTTCGCTGGCCAGCAGATTTCTGTTTGACTGAAAATTACTCACAGAAAGTGAAACATGAACATTGCCATCATCGGCGCGGGCTACGGCGGCTTGGCAGCCGCTTATGACTTGCGCAAAGCCGGCCACAATGTGACCATTTTCGAGGCGGCCGATTTCGTGGGCGGACTGGCCAGCGGCTTCAAGGAGCCGCACTGGGACTGGTCGGTGGAGAAGTTCTACCATCACTGGTTCGCCAGCGACCAGCACATGCTCGGCCTGATTGCTGAATTGGGCTTGAGCGACCAGGTGTTGTTTCCGCGCCCGTACACGGTGTTGCTGCATAACGGCAAATGGTATCCTTTCGACTCCATCTTGAAAGCGCTGCTTTTCCCTGGGTTAGGCTGGGGCGTGGACAAAATCCGCTTTGGGCTGGTCGGTCTGTATTTGCGCTTGACCAACAATTGGAAGCCGCTCGAAAAGGTCACGGTGGAAGAGTGGATGCGCAAATGGGCCGGGGCGCGAGTCTATGAGAAGATGTGGCAGCCGCTGGTCATTGGGAAGTTCGGTCCATATTACAAGGACGTCAACATGGCCTGGATGTGGGCGCGCCTCAAGGCACGTACCACCCGCCTGGGCACCTTTCGAGGCGGTTTTCAGGCTTTTGCCGACCGCTTTGCAGAGATTCTTCGCCAGCAGGGGGTGGAGATCAGGCTGGGGGCAAGGGTAGAGTCCATTAAACGGGAGCAGGCCGGGTTGTGGGTCGGAAGCGAGAGGTTCGACCAGGTTTTGGTCACTGTTTCGCCGCGTCTGATGTCGAAACTTTGTCCACAGTTGCCCGAATCCTATTTGAAGGGGTTGCTCGAACTCAAATCTATGGGCGCGGTGGTGTTGGTGACGGCGCTCACGCGCCAACTTTCGGAAGAAGGTTATTATTGGTTCAACCTGCCGAAGGAAGACGGTTTCCCCTTCCTGGCGCTGGTGGAGCATACCAATTACGTCTCGCCGGAGCATTTTGGCGGCGACCACATCGTCTATGCTGGCGATTACCTCGAGCCCGGACATGAGTATTTTTCGCTGAACGAGGCGCAATTGCTGGAGCGTTTCGCGCCAGCCTTCCAGCGCATCAACCCCAAATTTACGCTGGATTGGGTCAAGAAAGCCTGGGTCTTCAAGACCGATTACGGCCAGCCGGTGCCGCTCTTGAACCATTCGCAGAACATCCCGCCCATCCAGACGCCCATCGAAGGGCTGTTCTTTGCTTCGATGAGCCAGGTCTATCCATGGGATCGAGGGACGAATTTTGCGGTGGAAATCGGCCGGCGGGCGGCGCGGCTGATGCTGGAAGAGGGCGCCCGCCAGGAGACATGAGACTTTGGCTATCCAACGAAAGGAGCCGCCGGGCTCCGTCCTGATACTTTTCGATAGACGCTGACAGCATCTGCAAGGGGAAATTTGCCATACTGTCCTCATCTTGAACGAACGAGGAGGACGCTATGAAAGACCTGTTCATGCTCATGCCTGATTTCCTGCGCGATCCGGATGGATTTTTCCAGGGTATCCGGGAAGAGAAAGAGGTCAAGGACAAAGCCATCAAGTTGGCGCTCATTTCCGTCATCAGTCTGATGACCTATGGTTTCACCGTCGGGCTTGCGAAAAGCCCCCTGCAAGCGTTGTCATCGGCAGTTAAACTACCCATCTTGTTCTTGCTTACGATGACTTTCTGTTTGCCGTCACTCTACTTTTTCTCCCTGACCCTGCTGCGCACTCCGTTGAACATGCTCCAGGTGCAAACTGTCGTCTTGGCAGGCATCGCAGTCACTTCTTTTTTGTTGCTGGGGTTGGCTCCGATCTCGTTGTTTTTCGTCATAACCTCCAGCAACTATCCCTTCTTTCAGCTGTTGGCGGTGTGTTTCGTAGGCCTCAGCGCGTTGATTGGGGTTTACTTCTTGTGGCGCGGAATGACCTTGATAGAGTTGAACAGCGAAGAGACGCATAGCCGGCTAGGCCAGCGGATATTGGTCTTGTGGTTCATCCTGTATGCTTTCGTCGGCACACAGATGACCTGGCGATTAAGTCCGTTCATTGGCAGGCCAGAAGATCCTTTCTACTTGCTCAAACCCTCTCGCGATAACTTTTACGTGGATGTCCTCAAAGCCGCTCAGGCCGCATTGAACATCGAGCCAACCGCTATCTCCTGGCTGACGCCTGTGCTTTTCGGCGGTCTGTGCCTCTTGAGCGTGGGAGGGATGATTTTCTTCAGCGGCCTGGTCTTCGTTGGGAAAAGCGCAAAGCGTCAGAAGGAAAACATGCCATCGGCTGGCTGACGGCTGGCCAACCTTCACGACCAGCGACTGGCATCTTTACCGCCAGAAGGAGAACCCTTCGTAGCCCAATGCGGCCAGTTCGAGCGGTACGCCCACGAGATCGGCCACAAGGAAAATCAGCCACCAGAACAAATCACTGACAATTGGTACGTACCACAACACCAGGAAGACAATCCAGGTCATTGCGCCGCGCACTGGCTCGATTTGCGCTCGGATTACTTCGCTCAAATGCGGTTCGAGAGCGCCGTAGCCGTCGAAGGGCGGCACGGGGATCAGGTTGAGCACCACCGCCGTCACTTGTAACAGCGCCAGGAAGGCCAGCCCCGGCCCAACGCTGGAAGCATGAACGGGAGCAAAGCGCAAGACCAGAGCCAAGATGAGGGCCAGGAGCAGGTTCGAGGCCGGTCCCGCCAGCGAGACGGCCGTCACCCAGCGTTTGCTGCGCAGGCGCCAGGTCTCGATGTACACTGCGCCGCCGGGCAGCCCGATTCCGCCCATGACCAGGAACAGCAAGGGCAGCAGCAGCGAGTAGAGCGGATGCGTATATTTGAGCGGGTTGAAAGTCAGGTAGCCTTTGTCGCGGACGGTGTAATCGCCGCCCAGGTAGGCCACCAAGGCATGGGAGAATTCATGCAGACAGAGCGAGAAGATCCAGCCGAGGAGGACGACGAGGAAGGTCATGATTCATACCCCTTGGGGTGCGAGCGGTGCCATTCCCATGCGCTGGCAAGAATTTCTCTCAGGTCGGTGTACCGCGGCGACCAGCCCAACTCGCGGCGGATCTTGTCGGACGAGGCCACCAGGCGAGCCGGGTCGCCCATCCTGCGCGGCGCCGCCTGGACCGGGATGGGGTGGCCGGTGACCGCGCGCGCAGCCTGGATGACTTCCAAATTGGAATAACCGTTGCCGTTGCCCAGGTTGTAAATCAAACGGTCCCGCTCGCCCAGCGCTTCCAGCGCCAGTAAGTGCGCTGAAACCAGGTCGGCAATGTGGATGTAATCGCGGATGCAGGTGCCGTCTGGCGTGGGATAATCTGTTCCATACAAAGCAAAATAAGGACGCTGACCGAGCGGCACTTGCAGGATGAGCGGGATGATGTGCGATTCCGGCTGATGCGCTTCGCCGCGCCCAGGCAGCGCCCCGCAAGCATTGAAATAGCGCAGCGCCGCATAGCGCAGCCCGTGGATCTGCCGGTACCAATCCAGCGCCTGCTCGACCATGAGTTTCGTGTGGCCGTACACGTTGGTCGGGCCAAGCGGCGCATCCTCGGTCAACGGCCGGTCGCTGGAACGGTAGACCGCCGCCGTCGAAGACAGCACGAAGCGCTTCACCCCGGCCTGTACACACGCTTCGACCAAATGCAAGGAATTGATCAGGTTGTTCTGGTAGAAACGTCCCGGCTCCTTCATACTTTCGCCCGCCTCGATGAAAGCCGCAAAGTGCATCACGGCATCGAAATTTTGCGCCGTGAGCGCTTCGGCCAGCGCATGACTGTCGTCTAACGAAGCATGGATGAACTGCGCTCCCTGTGGCACAGCCTGCCTGTGGCCAGTGATGAGCGAGTCGAATACAGTGACCTGATGCCCGGCCTGCAGCAGCGCCTCGGCAGTGGCTGAGCCAATGTACCCTGCCCCTCCAGTAATGAAAATGTTCATGAATTCTCCAATCGTATCTCTCAATGAATTGGAAAGATATGGCTACACGACATCCCAGGTTTTCGACCTCAATCTATGAGTCCACTGCAAAAAGGCAAAAATCGAACCGCTGAGACACGGAGCAGAAGTAAAGAAACTCCATGACTCTGTGTCTTCATGGTGAAACTTCAAGGTTTTTTGCAGTGGACTCATCTATGTCAATCTGCCCCGAAGGCTTTTTAGAGCCATTGTATGGGCAAAATCGAGCCTTCGGGAGGCTTCGAAGGCTTATCCCGAATTCAGGTTAGTTACATCTCAGGCTTGCGCTTGTGCCAATCCGTTGCCTGCTGATAAGCGTATGCCGCCCGCAACAGCGCATCTTCGCGGAAGCGCGGTGCCAGCAGTTGCATCCCAACCGGCAGCCCATCGCCGTCGAAGCCCACCGGGAACGAAATGCCCGGCACACCCGCCAGGCTGGCCGGCAGCGTGAACACATCTTCCAAATACATCGCCAGCGGGTCGTTCTCGTGCGCGCCGATGCGGAAGGCGGTCGTGGGCGTCGTCGGGCAGGCGATCAGGTCTACTGCGCGGAAGGCAGTCTCGAAATCCCGCATGATGAGCGTGCGGACTTTCTGCGCCTGACCGTAGAAAGCGTCGTAATATCCCGCCGAGAGCGCATACGTCCCCAGCATGATCCGCCGCGTCACTTCTGGCCCAAACTTCTGCCCGCGCGTCTTGAAAAAAACGTCCATGAGCGTCTCGGCTGGCGCGCGCGGCCCATAGCGGACGCCGTCGAAACGCGCCAGGTTGGCCGAAGCCTCCGCCGGCGCCAGGATGTAATAGACCGGCAGCGCGTACTCGGTGTGCGGCAAACTGATTTCGTGGACTTCCGCTCCCAGGGCCTCGAACTGCGCGATGGCCGCCCGCGTCTTTTCCTCGACCTCGGCCTGCATCCCTTTAATGAAATATTCCATCGGGACGCCGATTCTGGTCCCCCGCAAGTCAGGGCGCTCGAGTTCCACGCGCGGCGTCTCCACATCCGAGGAGGTAGCATCCAGCGGGTCACGCCCGGCCATCAGGGTGAACACCTCGGCCACGTCCTCGGCGGTGCGGCCAAACGCCCCCACGCAATCCAACGACGAACCAAAGGCAATCAGCCCATAGCGTGAGACGCGCCCATAGGTCGGCTTCAAGCCGGTCACGCCGCAGAACGAAGCCGGTTGGCGCACCGAGCCGCCCGTATCGGTGCCAAGCGCGGCAGGGACGAACCGCGCCGCCGTGGCTGCCGCCGAGCCGCCCGAAGAACCGCCCGGCACGCGCGAAAGGTCCCACGGATTGTGGGTCACACCGTAGGCTGAGTTCTCAGTGGACGAGCCCATGGCAAATTCGTCGGTGTTGGTCTTGCCAATGACGATGGCACCCGCCTGCTGCAAGCGGCGCACGGCGGTGGCGGTATAGGGTGGCACGAAACCTTGAAGGATTTTCGAACCGGCGGTGGCCGGTATCCCTGCGACGGTCAGCACATCTTTCACGGCCATCGGGATGCCGTGCAGGGGCCTGACCTCGGCCGGAGCGCTTCTGTCTGCCTGGTCTGCTTGCTGCAAGGCGCTCTCAGCCGAAACGTGCAGGAAGGCGTGCAAAGACGGGTCTTGCCGCTCGATGCGTTGCAGGGCGGCTTCCACCAGCTCACGGCTGGAAAACTCCCGCGCGTGTAAGCCGCTTTGCATTTCCTTGAGGGTAAGGTCGCATAGATTGTGCATGGCTCACTCGAATACCGCAGGGATTTTGAACTGTCCGTCTTCCTGTTGGGGAGCGTTTGCCAGCAGCGCCTCGCGCTCCAAAGCAGAGCCAGCCTCGTCTGCGCGCAAGGGAGCATGTGTCACCGAGAGATTGGCAACAGGCGGCACATCCTTCGTATCCAACTCTTGCAAACGGGCAACGTAATCGAGGATGGCCGCCAGTTGTTCGCGGTAGATCGCCTTCTGCTCGTCCGTCAGTTCCAGGCGGGCCAGGCGGGCAATGTGTTCGACTTCTTGGATGGAAAGAGACATAAGGGAATTATATCAGTTTGGAGGTTCAAGGGGTTGGCATCGGGGTGGCGGTTTCAGTGACTTCAGTCTGCTGTGCCCAACCCAGCGCATACCAGCGCAAGTATTCTTCCACGTGCGCGCTCCAGTATGGCTCATCGTGCGCGCCGGGGTAGAGATGCCATTCATGCGGGATGCCCATTTGCGTCAACAAGGCTTCGAACTGGCTGTTGAAGCCCAGTTCCTGGTCTTTGTCACCCATATCCATGAAGATGCGCGGCCAGGCCTCGGGCGGCACCTGTTCGAGATAGTCTTGCAAGAAGGGACGGTCTTCGCCAAACGCCGCCAGCGAATGCAGACCAAGCGCGCCGAACAAGTCCCAGCGCTGCAAGCCGAGGCGCAGCGTCCAGCCCGCCCCGCGCGACATGCCGCCCAGGGCGCGATACCGGCGGTCGGGCAGGGTGCGGTAGTGGCGGTCAACGTAGGGAATCAGGTCTTCCACCAGGCGCTGACCAAAACCCGGCCCGGCCGGCACGTTCCAATAACGGTCGTCGGGCAGGACGATGATGAAAGGCGGCGTCTCGTGGTTCAAAATGAGCCTGTTGGCGGCCGCCGCAACGCCCAAGCGCAGCCACTGGTCGTCGGTATAGGTTTGTCCATGCAGCAGGTAGATGACCGGGTAACGTAAGTCCGTTTTTTCGTCGTAACAGGGAGGCAGGTAGATGAGATATTCCTGGGGGGGGTTGGTCTCGTTGACAACGCCCTGCTCCACGCGGCCGGGTCGACTCAGGCAACCCAACGGCGTAGCAGTAGGCGTAATTGTGGGAGGGGGGATCGGCGTCGGCGTAGCGGGAATGACTGTAAGCGTAGGAGTCGGCTGATTGGACGGGGAGCAGGCCCAAAGTCCAGAGAGAAGCGGGAGGAAGAGAAGGATACGGCGAAGACGAATCATGATGTCCAATTGGCTTGCGATTTTTCAATCTTCGCATTATACTCGCGTTGCTCGGGGTGTAGCGCAGTTGGCAGCGCACCGCGTTTGGGACGCGGGGGTCGGCGGTTCAAGTCCGCCCACCCCGACTCGAACCCGCCGATCTTCATGGGTCGGCGGTTTCCTTTCCAAGGACAGGCAAGTCCGCCCACCCCGACACGAACCCGCCGATCTTCATGGGTCGGCGGTTTCCTTTCCAAGGACAGGCAAGTCCGCCCACCCCGACTCGAACCCGCTGCCTGTAGCGCAAGTTAGAAACTTGCGTTACGAGCGGTGGTTTCCTTTGTAGTGCAATACCACCATACTAGCAGTATAATCTAACCTGAATTCGGGATAAGTCTTTGAGCCGTCCCGAAGGCTCGATTTTGCCCATGCAATTGCCTAAAAAGCCTCGGGACGGTTATCCCGAACTGGCGTTAATCTAGACAAAACTCAAGCAAAAGAAGATGTGAGGTAGCCGATGACACGCGAGGAAGCCCTTGCCCTGGTACGTGAATTCGTCAAAAACGAAAACCTGGTCAAACACATGCTGGCTGTGGAGGCCGTGATGCGTTTTTATGCCGAGAAATTGGGCGAAGATGTGGAAGTATGGGGTCTGACCGGTCTGCTGCACGATTTCGACTGGGAGATCCATCCCTCCGCTGAGCAACATCCTCGAGACGGCGCGCCCATTCTACGGCAGCGCGGCGTGG
>DAOUCM010000120.1:0-9299 GCA_034431895.1 Anaerolineales bacterium | reverse complement strand
AAGGTTGTGTTGTAGAAGGATAGAATAGCCAGGTTGCCTAATCTCCAGTCTGCATCGAAAGCCTTTTGAGGACAACCGGTCAGGCAGCGATAGCACCGAATACAGTGGTCTCCCAGGGTCGGATAGGGTTGCAGGGTGATATTATGCATTGGGCATTCGTAGACGCACCACTGACACTGATTGCACCGCGTTGGGTCTGGTTTTGGTTCTGGCAACATCAGGCGCAGAAAGCCATCCGTGCTAATGAGGGCTACGAGATCATAGAACTGACCTCTTGGCTTGAAAGTATCGGGGCGGCTCTCGGCCACAGCACCAGTGCGGCCAGTCGTCACATGCTCGATGACGGCTGCAGCGAAGCGCCGCGCTTGGACAAAATCGTCTGCATTAGGACGACCAGGCATCCGGCCGTGAAGACAAGGTGCAGGATGACGCAGTTCTCCACGGGAAAGAAAGCCGCCTATCACATTGGCTCCCTTATCTTGCAACAGGCGAGTCAGGTCGTAAAGAACTCGACCGGGCGCTCCGCCGGAAGTGGCAAAGACAAAGGCGCGCTTGTTTTCCAAGACGGGCAAGTTCTTGAGGAATGCTTTGATAGGCGTAGGCGCTTGGCTGGAGAAACAAGGTGTTCCTATGCCCAGCAGTTCACCTGCAACCGCATCCCGAGGAGACGCTTTTTTCAGCGAAATCAGCCGCGTAGCATGTCCCGCTCCTCGAAATACTTCAGCCATTGTCTCGGCAATTCGACGTGTGTTGCCTGTCTGTGAGAAGTAAATCAACGTGACATCCATTGCATGACTCCTTTTGGCTCGTTAGCCCACCCCTCGTGGCTTGAGAGTCGGGCTCGATATGAACTCTTGGTTCGCGCCGCAGTTCCCTGGGCAAGCGCCAGCCTGTCCTGTCGGGTGTCCAGGGAGCCAAGCAACTGCGGCGCAACGTCGTGTGGTTGCGGCAGGAGGCCGCGCTACGGCATTATTGACGTATCAAGATAACGGCTTTCTTATCTTCATAGGCCATCTTCCAGCCAGACTTTTTTAGCGCCTCGATGATTGGCCTGTCGGGCTCGAGTAGAACAATATTCACGTTCCAGGCGTCCAGAGAATCGAATGCGTTGCTTCTTGCGTTGACCACATCATGCCATTGTTGAATCAAATCATTTCCGTACAAGTCAGCGCGTCCATCAATGAAAACCGGATACTCGGGCAATGTCCAAATCAAATATCCTCCCCAATTGTACGAGTTGAACAGCCGGCCTGGGGGGCGGTTGTCCTTGAGCCATTCGATTGCGCCCACAGGATAGTTGACATTTACCTTTTCCGCTTGCGAGATTTGCACCAGGTTGAAAAGCGCTGAAAAGCCCAGGGTGAGCAAAATGACGGCGTTGAATAGCCGCGCCCGGCGCAGTTCCTTGCTTTGCGTCAAAACGGTTGGGATTCTTGTGTGGATGGATTGTAAGAAGGCGTTTCCCCATTCGGCCAGCAAAGGGGCGGCGGTGATGGCGAATAAAGCAATGTTACGCTGGGCGACAAAGGTCATGTAAGCAAATCCGATTACCTTGAATATTTGCGGCCAGGGTATCGGCTTGGGCGCAAAGGGAGCGGTTACGAACAACGCAAACAGCATCCATAACATTGGATGAAAATCTATGCGATGGAAATCAGGGGAAAGCCATTCCTGAATCTGGAGAGAAACGTCTATTTGCTGGAAGGGCAGTTTCCAAAGCGCCAGACCGTTGGGGTTGAGGCCGATGAAAAATACGGAGATGAGGGTCCACATTGCCAGACGAAGCGCTTCTGGAAGCAGGCTGTTTTTTCCCTCGGCTGATGAAAAGAGGGCCTGGACAAATAACCCCGAAATATGCGCAATGAGAAGTAGAATCCCCAAAATCCAACCGACGTGAAGATTCGCACACAGCGCAAAAAGAAGAGGCAGTATCAATTTGGGCGATGGCTTTTCCGTTAGCCATGCATCTAACCATGCTACAATCAGAAAGGAAAAAATCTGGGGACGCGGTCCCCAGATGGGGGCGGCGGTCATGGCGGCCAAAAGGAGCGCGCCGCTTTTCGAAAAAAGATTGCTTGACATGCGCCTGGAAACGAGCAAAAATGCCAGTCCGCCGCTCAGGGCTACGAACATTGCCAGGGCAAAATATCCACCCAGGGCATAACACCCATATAATATAAGGTCAGAGAGCCAAAATGCGTTCACCCACAACGTTCCGAAACGTGTATAACTGAATACATCATGAACCAAAATGCTTTTTTGCTCCCACATGACTTGGCCCGCCTTCAGATGCCACCACATATCAGCATCTGCGGGCGTTCGGCTCAAAAGAATGACGATTAGGATGAAGGTTACGGCGGTCAGGAAACGACCAAAGGGGGAATGATTTTTCATGGTTTGGATGGCCTTTCAAGGTATGACCCGGCTGCAAAAAGGCCAGGCTCTCTTTTCAAGGTCGTTTTCATGAGTTTTTGCTGGAGAGGCATTTATGCAAATGAATCTCTTTCTCAAAGTTTCTCCTTCCTGGCGGTTTGCAATCGGCCTCTATTTCTTTTTAAGGTGTTTTTACGCCTTGTTGGCCTGGGCAGTGATGACCGTCTATCCGCTTGCCATTGCAAACGTGACTCTTTTTGGGCAGTCTTACCTCACCATATTCGATATGCGTTCCAGTGCTCGCAGGGTTTATAGCCCTTATGTCGAGAATGTATTGCTTGCCTTTGCGCCTGCCGGTAGGGATTCGGTCATGGACCTTCGAACTGGTTCGCTCTGGAATGCGGAAACCGGTCGGGCCGTGCAAGGCTATTATACTGGCAAGTCGCTTGTCGAATTGAATGAGGTGGTAGACACAATCTTCCCCTATCATGGACTAGACGCCTATCCGCAGCCGTTGTTAGCCGTATGGCAGCGATTCGATGCCATTTGGTATGTTTCGATTGCGGAGCGAGGCTATGGAGCCATTCCCAACGACGTTCACTTCCCGCCTCTTTATCCCTGGATGATTCGCGCTCTAGCATGGCTCGTGGGCGATGGTTTTCTGGCAGGGATGTTGATTTCATCCCTGGCCACCATCTTGACGTTCAAGTTGCTCTACGATTTGTTCTTGGGATGGGGAGACGAGGCTTTGGCGCGACGCGGCGTCATGTATTTTGCAATTTTTCCCACCTCTTTTTTCCTGTTCAGTGCATACACGGAGGGGTTGTTGATTGCCACCGTCGTCCTTGCTTTGAGCGCTATGAAAAACAATTCCTGGCTACAGGCCGGATTTTGGATAGGGTGCGCGATTCTGTTTCGGCTACAAGGCGTGGCGTTGTTCTTCCCTTTGCTATACCATTTGTGGAAGACCAGGAAGACAGAACGTTGGATCTCTTACCTGCCCGCAATATTGCTCCCTGCTCTGACGGTTGGGGTGTACTTGTTGCTTCGTCGGCAGGCGGGAGTGGGAATTGTGCCTCTCGATGAAAGCGGCTTGCATGCCCGCATCACGTTTCCCTGGGTCAATTTCATAGAGTCTTTTCGTCTCGTCTTTTCAGGAAAGGCCGGATACATTGATGGATTGAATCTTTTGGCGTCACTGTCGTTCTTGGTTTTGATGATTCTTGGGTGGAAACGGATGCCGCTCGAATATGGCTTGTTTGCGCTGGCTACATTCGTTATTTTCACGCTCCGGGTGGTAGATACTCAGCCGCTCAATTCGATGATTCGATATCTGATTACCCTCTTTCCGCTTTTTTATGTGCTGGCTGAATGGGGCAAGAATGGAATTGTCCACCGCATGGTCGTCTATCTTTTCTTTGCTTTGAACTTGTTCTTGTGCGTTCAGTTTTGGGCTTGGGGTTGGGTGGCTTGAGAGGTTGTCACCCAAATAAAACCTGCGAGACGTTTTCCCTTTCTTTTGAGAGGATACCCAAGAGGGGTTTTCCGGAAGCGTTGACTATTCCCCCAAATAATCGCGCAACTTCCTGCGGATGGAGGGATGCCGCAAGCGGCTCAACGCCTGCGCTTCGATTTGACGCACGCGCTCACGGGTGACGCCCATCTTGCGTCCCACTTCTTCGAGCGTATAGGCCTGACCGTCCAGCAGCCCATAGCGCAATTGCAGGATACGCACTTCGCGCGGAGGTAGACCGTTCAAGACCTCGCCCAGGTGTTCGCGCAGCAGGTTATACGTGGCAGTATCGTCCGGCGGGGGGGCTTCGTCGTCTTCGATGAAATCTCCCAATACAGAGTCCTCTTCATCGTCGGTGGGCGTTTCGAGCGAAAGTGGACGGCGCGCCACTTGAATCATGTTTTCCACTTTTTTGGGCGGTACTTCCAGGGCGTCGGCTACCTCTTCGACGGTTGGCTCACGCCCCAGGCGTTGCGTCAACTGGTGTTGCACGCGCAGCAACTTGTTGATTTGGTCGCCCATGTGAACCGGCACGCGGATGGTGCGTCCCTGGTCGGCAATGGCGCGCGTGACGGCTTGCCGAATCCACCAGGTGGCATAGGTGGAGAACTTGTGTCCGCGGCGGTAATCGAATTTCTTGGTGGCGCGAATCAAGCCGATATTGCCTTCCTGAATCAGGTCAAGGAATGGCACGCCGCGCCCCATGTATTTCTTGGCGACCGAGATGACCAGGCGCGAGTTGGCGGTGATGAGGTGCTCGCGCGCCGCCCAGCCATCTTCGATGAGACGGCGTAGTTCCAGGCGACGGCGGGAACTGACATTGCCTTTCGCCAATTCTTCACGCGCCATGCGTCCGCGTTCGATGCGCTGCGCCAGTTCCACTTCTTCGGTGGCGGTCAACAGAGGCACGCGGCTGACCTCTTTGAGGTACAAGCCGATGGTGTCGTCGGTGTCTATGTTTGCCAGGTAATCGTCAATGGTCAGTTCGGCTTCTGGCTCGATCTCTTCGGTCGTTTCTACGGCTACCAGTTCATCTTCGCTTGGTTCGACGGTGACAGTATCTTCTACGAAAGGGATGCCGGCGCTCAACAGGGCAGAGAAGGCCTCCTCCAGTTGCTCTACATCTTGCTCGGCTTCGGGGAAGAAATGCAGAATATCATCCAGCGTGACATACGATTTTTGCCGCCCCAGTTCGACGAGACGCGCAATGGCTGGGAATTCTTCCTCGTCATCCGATATCAACAATTTTTCCATATCCATCGAAAACACTTCCTAACAATTCGGTTGAGTCCAGCATACTCTTTTTTTGCAAGAAATTCAATACCCTTTTATGGTCTTGTAATGAATTCCTCAAGGCGTGGCAGTGGGGGCTGCCGGCGTTTCGCTCGCCGGCTCCTCGGCAGGCGTTGAGGTGGACGTGGGAGTAGGCGGCGCCGCGGTGGGTGAAGGCGTAGGCGTGTTCAAGTAAGGCGGTGAAGTCAACAAATTTTGCAGAGCGTCTACGCCATATTTCTCCAGCACGATGACTGCCTGGCTGCCAACCTCTTGCGCATAGTAACCGCTGTTGCTGGGCGTCACATCGCCGATGAGAATTTCTTTCTTTGCGCCGCTGGCCGTTGTGAGGGTCAATTTGTAAGAGGCGGAGACCAAACCAGCATCAGCGGGAGCAACTCCAGGCTTGGAAAGGATGCGGAGGACGGCCAATTGCGCCACCGCCTCTTCGGCCAGGCCCTGATTTGCTTCCGCTTCAATGGGCTTTTCTAGCCTCCATTGTTCGCCATCTTTCACCAGTTTCACGCTTCGACCCTCGCGGTCGGACAATTCGATGCCGGTCACAGCACCGTCTGTTTCGCTGAGCAGTTTTTCGGGCGGGAGCGTGGGGGTGGCGCTCCCTGCTTCGGGCGCGTTTTCTTTTTGGTCCAGGTAAATCATTACGCCAATCAGCGTCAGAAAGACGATGAGAACGATCCAGGTCGAGCGTTTCATAGTTTATCCTTGTTTGCGGCGCCGCACCCAGGCGTATACGCCGCCCACAATGACGGCTAATGGGATGAGACAGCTGGTGGTCACGACCAGCAGGATGGTCTGTGTAGAGCCTGGCGGGTTGAAGGTGCGCAGCGTAGATTGATTTTCGGTGATGCCAATGGCGGCTTCTTGCCCGGCCAACCAGTCTAGCGAGTTGACCAGCATGTCGCCGTTGCCGGAGAAGTCGAAGTTGCTATCTTGGGCAAAGGAGGAACCGCCAAAGACGACTACACGACTGTTGGCACTGAAGTTTTCGGCGGCGGCGGCCAACAGCATGGGGCCGGGTTGATCCGCTCCATCATCGTAGCGCAGGTTTTGGTTTTCGATGCTATCGAAATCGGTTTCGCCCCAGGATTTTTGGATCGTGTAGACCAAAGCATTGGGGGTGACACTGGCGTTTTCGGTCAGTGTCAGGCTGCGGGTGTAGGGGAAGATGGCTGCAATCCCTTGCATCTTTTGGGTGATGGGATGTTCTTCGTTGTATTGCGCCGCTACTGCAAAGAAAGGCGATGAGGGCAAGTTGGTGTCTACCACAATGTCATTGTTCAGTTGGATGCCCCAATCGTTGGCCAGATAATCGGCCAGAGGGTCGGCTTTGTCGCCATATTGAGTGAGCGGAACGGGGTCTTCCATGACCAGCAGGCTGCCGCCTTGGGTCAGGTATTCTTTCAACAGATTGACGACGCTCTCCGGTACCGGCACCAACGGACCGGCAATGACCATGACTTTCGCATCTTCTGGAATGGCGTTTTCGGCTTGCAAATTGATGGTCTTGACGATGTAATTCTTACTTTCCAGCACCTCGCGGATGCGCGTGTAGGAGGCGTCGCCTGGGTTTTCGGTATCGTGTTCTCCCTGCCCGGTCAGGAAGTAAATCACCGGATGGGAGGGGTTGAGCAAGCGAATCAGTCCGCCGGTCAATTCGCGTTCGGAGGCATAGGCAACGATTTCTTTGTTCTCGCCCATTTGCAGCAAGATTTTGCCGTCGCCGGTGATACCGAGTTGTTTGGCGAGTACGGGGTTGGCATCTAGGTCCAAGAAGCGGTAGTCGAATTTACCCTTGCTGCTGCTTTTGTAATCTTGGAGCAATTCCTCGGCTGATTGGGCGTTCATGCGCAGGCTGTAGAAGGCAATGGCCGTGACGGGTTCGGGCAGGGCTTCGAGCGCCTCTATCGTTTCCGGCGCCAGGGTGTGCTGTTTGTCTTCGGTCACGTCCCAGCGCTGGGGATAGCGGTTGGCCAGCATATTGACTACGACCAGGATGCCAACGAAGGCAACGAACAGGATGAGTGAGTTGCTGCCATACTTTGCCTGCCGCCCGCTCAGGAATTTGCGCACGCGGTCGGGGTCCAGGATGGCGAAGATGGCGTACCCGGCGATGAAAACCGCAATAGCAATGTAGAGAATCCGGTCGAGCAGGTCGGGGTCGGGCGGGGTGTACATGCCGACCAGCGTAAAGACCCGTAAGGCCAGAATGCCGAGGATGGTCAGGAAGGCCAGCCCCGAGAGGACCAGCCCCCACGGGGCGTAGCGGCGTGGATCGGTTTTCATTATCGCCACCTCCGAATGTCAATAGCAAGGGCGCCGATGAACAATCCCAGCGCGGTGACGCTCAAGAAATACACGATGTCTGACAGGTTGATGACGCCGCGATTGAGGGAGTCGTAGAAGCGCGAGTTCATATCAATGTAGCGGAAGAAGTCTCCGCCAGAAAAGAACAACTGAGCGGGAATGCCGATCAGGAACCAGAGGATGACCAGCACGCCCATAGACAGAAAGAAAGCGGCAAATTGGTTGCTAAACATGGCCGAAATGCTGACGCCAATGGCTAAGAAGGCCGCCGCCACCAGGATGATGCCCAGGTAACTGGAAAGCATCAATTGTTGGTCAATCCCTGGCGTGGTCAGGTTGTGCAGAATCAAGGGGAAGATGAGGGTGACGGCAATGATGGTCAGCACGAACAGGAAAGACCCCAACCATTTGCCGGTCACCAGTTCCCAATCGCGCACCGGAGCGGTGAGCAGTAATTCCATCGTCCCCATGCGTTGTTCATCTGCCAGCAGACGCATGGTCAGTGCCGGCACCGAGAAGACGAACATGAAAGCCATGGGGCCGGTTACAATGGAGATGTCGGGCGGTTCGGGCGAGCCAAAGGGATTGGAGGTCAGGTTGATGAGATTGTAAGCAAAGATGATGCCTATCACGCCCAAGATAATGAGCATGACGATGTAGGCAAGCGGGCTGTTGAAATAGATTTTGTATTCGCGTTTTGCGATCGTCCAGATATTGCGCATAGTAGCCTCACATTTCTGGAACTGTCTCTTCTTCGCGGGTGAGTTGCAGGAAGATTTCTTCCAGGCTCATCCCGATGGGGCGCAGTTCTAGCAAGTCATAGCCGGCGTTGACCACCATTTTGGCTACCTCGGGGCGTATATCCTGCCCTGGTGCATAATGGAACTCGAACAAGCCGTCTTCCTTGCGTTGGACTTTGCTGACACCTTTCATAGCGCGCAATTTTTCTTCCAGGTCTTCTGCCTCGCCGCGCACTCGCAGCAGGTTGCGCTCGACGCCTACCAGGCTGGCTTGCAAGTTGGCCGGTGTGTCTTCGGCGACGATGCGGCCTTTGTTGATGATGAGGACGCGGTCACACAATTGCTGGGCCTCGGATAGGATGTGCGTAGACAACAGGACGGTGCGTTCCTTGCCGATTTCACGGATGACGTTGCGGACTTCTACCACTTGACCGGGGTCCAGGCCGATGGTCGGCTCGTCCAGAATCAGCACCTCGGGCCGATGCAGCAATGCTTGTGCCAGTCCTACGCGCTGGCGCATACCCTTGGATAGATTGCCGATGTAGCCTTTTGCCCGGTCTTCCAGGCCGACCCATTCCAGTGTCTCATCCACGCGCTCTTCGGCGTCTGGCAGGTGGCGCAGGTCGGCCATGAATTTCAGGTAATCGAAGACCGTCATGTCGTTGTAGAGCGGCACGGTTTCAGGTAAGTAGCCGACACGACGACGCACCTCAAGAGATTCAGACACCACATCATAGCCGGCGACTGTGGCTTCTCCTTCTGTGGGCGGCATATAGCCGGTCAGAATGCGCATGGTGGTGGTTTTTCCGGCTCCGTTGGGGCCCAGGAAGCCCAGAATTTCACCTTGCTCAGCCTGGAAGGTCAGGCTGTCTATGGCGCGGCGCATTCCATAATCTTTGGTCAATTCGCTCACTCGAATCATCAACCTCTCCTTGCTGACAAGTTGACAAACAAAAGGCACAGCAACCCGAGGGCGCAGTGCCGGATGGTTCTTACCCTGAATACTATACAGCAATCGCAGGGGCAAAGTCAAGTAAATTGTGAAATTCTAATCAAACGCTAATCTTGGGAGACTC